>NZ_JPFY01000013.1:662881-994322 GCF_000722755.1 Streptococcus mitis
AGGCTTGACGCTGAATTCCATCATCTAGACTACCACCGTACAAGTCATCTCCCAACAAAGGAAAACCAATATGAGAAAAATGGACTCGGATTTGGTGGGTTCGCCCAGTGTGCAGGCGAATATCGACCAAGTGAATATTTCCATAAGAAGCTACAATCTTGTAAGAAGTATGGGCATACTTTCCACCTTTAGCCACCCGTCTGGTGATAATAGAGTCTTCATCACGCGCAATAGGAGCAATAATTTCCCCCTCTGACTCCAAGTGTCCATCGCCTGTAACCAAAGCAAAATAGCGCTTCTCGATAGACTTCTTCTGCAACTGCTTGTCTAATCGTGCGTGGGCATAGCCGTGCTTGGCAAAGAGCATCAAGCCAGAAGTATCTCTATCAAGCCTGGTCACAATGTGAACCTGCTGATTTTCGTAATTTTGCTTGACGTAGTAACCCTTGATAAAATTGGCAATGGTATTAGAGTGATTAATACTAGGAATAGAAGCCACTCCATAGGGTTTATTCAAGACTAGAAAATGATCATCCTCATAGAGAATGTCTAATGGTCTCTCGATAGCTTCGAGAGTTTCAAAGCCTTCCTCAGCGGGAATATCAATGGTAACTCGGTCTCCAATATCCAATAGATAGGTTGCATTTTGCGGTTGGTCATTTACCAGAATAGCTCCACCTCGAAACTTAATCTTAGCTAGCAGCCCCTTAGAAACCTCGTGCTTTTTTAAAAAGGTCTTAACCTTAACATGCTCATCTGCGATAAATTCAAACCTCATTCGTCCACCTCGCCGATGAAAGCATCCTTCACACGGTTCCAGAAACTGGTATGGCTAGGTGATGCCACAAAGTGAATCTTATGATGGTCAATTTGATACTCAATTCTTTCAATATTGCGGAAGGAATAAACGCTATTGTCAACCGAAATAGTATGGTAATCGTTTCTTGTTGGAATAAGTTCAATCTTATCCTTCTTTGGAACAATAATGGACGAACCCAGGGTTCGATAGACACGATTGTTAAGGCTGGCAATTTCCGTCAACTGAAGAGCTTCAATGGTAGGGTGTAAAACAGCTCCGCCAAGTGATTTGTTATAGGCTGTACTACCAGTCGGTGTCGAAACTGTTAGCCCATCTCCACGAAAACGTTCAAAGTGGACACCGTTAATCACAACATCCGCCACCATGGTTCGATCAGACCTGCGGATACTGGCTTCATTTAGTGCTCTGAAAATCTTCACTTCACCATTCTCAAGAAAGACCTTCACATTCAGAACAGGGTAAGAGACTCTTGCTCCGGTATCTAGCTGCAAATTAGTCACTAGCTTGTCCAACTCAAAATCACGGTAGTCCGTATAGAAACCCAAATGTCCAGTGTGAACACCAATGAAGCGGACCTTGTCAAGCTGGTTTTCATACTTATGAAAGGCCGACAATAACATGCCATCCCCACCAATGGAAATGACAATGTCCGGATTGGTATCATTGAGTATAAACTGATTTCTCTTCAAACGATCTCGCAATTCATACAAAACCCTTTGACTCTGCGGTTTTCTATTAGCTATCAGGTCAATTCGTTTACCTGTATTCTTCATCTGTATCGTCACTGTTTCCTACACCGTCATTTAATTTTCTACTCAAAGGATCAAAAAGAGCTTGGGCTTCCTGGATATCATCTCGAATTTTACCCATTTCTTCATCCAACTGATGGGCAATTTTTGCAGTGATTTCCAGCCGCTTCTTAATCTCCTCTGGGAAATCCCCTTGGTACTTGTAGTTGAGAGAATGTTCTATCGTTGCCCAGAAATTCATGGCCAAAGTACGAATCTGAATTTCCGCCAAAATGGTCTTGGCTCCATTGATGGTATCAACCGTATATTCTACTACCACGTGATAGGAACGGTAGCCTGATGCTTTTCGATGAGTAATGTAATCTCGCTCCTGTATGATCCTCATATCCTGACGTTTGCGCAAAATCTCCACTACTTCCTTAACGTCATCTACAAACTGAACCATCACACGCAAACCAGCAATATCTTGCAAATCGTGCTCTAAGGTCGCATAAGTAATGCCACGCCGAGCCATTTTTTCCTTTATGCTCTCAATCGGCTTGACTCGACCAGTCACAAACTCAATAGGAGAATGCTTATTTTGCTTACGATATTGCTTCCGAATACCACGAAGTTTAATTTTTAACTCACCAACAGCTTGAATGTAAGGATCTAGAAATTCTTCCCATTCTAAGGTCATATATTCTCCCTTGTTCTCATATTATCCTTCAAAAATATCTTTGATTTTTTCTCCAGATTCATATACAATAAATACAATGCTTATTATACCATAAATCCGCTTTCAACGATAAAGAAAAGGTAAGAAAAATGAAACATTTAGAAATTGAATTGAAAACACTCTTGAAAAAAGATGAATATAATCGTCTAAAAGACCAATTCACAGGTGTCACTCCTGTTCTTCAAAAAAATTACTACATCGACACGCCTGATTTTGAACTGCGAGAAAAGAAAGTTGCTATGCGCATTCGAACCTTTGAAGACTGGGCAGAATTGACACTCAAAGTCCCGCAAAGTGTTGGAAACATGGAATACAACCAAAAATTGCAACTAAAAGATGCTGAAAACTATCTGAGCAAGAAAGAACTTCCTCAAGGGCTAGTATTAGATAAATTGGCGAAACATGGTATTAAAACAAGTGAATGGCAGATTCTTGGTTGTCTAAAAACGCTTCGCTATGAAATGCAAACAGCTATTGGTCTCATGGCGCTAGATGAAAGTCAGTACTTTGATACTACAGATTACGAATTAGAGCTTGAAGTTGAGAATCACGAGCAAGGGAAACAAGATTTCCAGCAATTTTTAGAGGAAAATCAGATTGATTATCAAAAAGCTCCTTCAAAATTGGTTCGATTTGTCAAAAGCATGAAAAATAGCTGAAATAATCTCTATTTTTTGGTAAAATAGAAAAGATAAAATACAAAAATCCCAGTTCATATAGGCAAGACAGATATAACTAGGATTTATAAAGTTTACAGAGGACGGTCTATAATGTCAGATAGAAAAAATATGAAACTTTTCGCACTCAACTCTAACCAAGAAATTGCACAGAAAATTGCTCAAGCTGTTGGTGTCCCACTTGGAAAACTATCATCACGTCAATTTTCAGACGGAGAAATTCAAGTAAATATCGAAGAAAGTGTCCGTGGTTATGATGTTTACATCATCCAATCAACAAGTTTCCCAGTTAACAACCACCTAATGGAGTTATTGATCATGGTCGACGCTTGTGTACGTGCAAGTGCCCACAGCATCAACGTTGTCCTTCCATATTTTGGCTATGCACGTCAAGACCGCATCGCTTCACCTCGTGAGCCACTTACAGCAAAACTAGTTGCCAATATGCTAGTTAAGGCTGGTGTCGATCGTATCCTTACGCTTGATTTGCATGCCGTTCAGGTTCAAGGCTTCTTTGACATTCCTGTTGATAACCTTTTCACAGTTCCCCTATTTGCAAAACATTATTGCGATAAGGGCTTACTTGGTTCAGATGTTGTTGTTGTTAGCCCTAAGAATTCAGGTGTGAAACGCGCTCGTAGCTTGGCTGAATATCTTGATGCTCCTATCGCCATTATCGACTACCCACAAGACGATGCAACTCGCAACGAAGGTTATATCATCGGTGATGTTGAAGGTAAGAAAGCTATTTTAATTGACGATATCCTTAATACAGGACGTACCTTCTCTGAAGCTGCCAAAATCGTTGAACGTGAAGGAGCTACAGAAATTTATGCTGTTTCTAGCCACGGTCTCTTCGTCGAAGGAGCTGCTGAACTTCTTGACAAAACTAATATTAAAGAAATTCTTGTGACTGATTCAGTAGCAACAAAAGAAAAAACTCCTAAAAACGTATGCTACATCACTGCTAGTGAGTTAATTGGTGATGCCATCGTCCGTATTCACGAAAGAAAACCAGTCAGCCCACTCTTTGCCTACAATAAAAAGAAATAAGGTGATTCTTTGATTTATTTGGACAATGCTGCAACGACTCCCATGTCAGCAGTTGCTATTTCAGCCATGACCAAGGTTATGCAAGAAACCCACGGAAACCCTTCTAGTATTCATGGTCATGGTCGTCAAGCTGGTAAACTCTTGCGAGAAGCCCGTCAGGAACTAGCTCAGTTACTGGGGACAAAACCTCAACATATCTTTTTCACTTCTGGTGGGACAGAAGGCAACAATACTGCCATCATTGGCTACTGCCTTCGTCACCAAGAACAAGGAAAACATATCATCACAACTGCCATTGAGCACCATGCTGTCCTTGAAACGATTGATTACTTGGTTCAACACTTTGGTTTTGAAGTAACCATTATCCAACCAGAAAATCAAGAAATCACAGCCCAACAAATTCAAAAGGCCTTACGTGACGATACGATTTTGGTTTCTACCATGTTTGCCAATAACGAGACAGGAAACCTACTGCCAATTGCTGAAATTGGCCAAATACTCAAGCAACACCCAGCCGCCTATCATGTCGATGCAGTTCAAGCTATTGGAAAAATCCCTATTCACCCAGAAGAATTGGGCATTGATTTTCTCACCGCTTCTGCCCATAAATTCCATGGTCCTAAGGGAATTGGTTTTCTCTACGTATCAAGCATGGACTTTGATTCCTATCTCCATGGCGGAGATCAAGAACAGAAAAAACGTGCAGGGACTGAAAATTTGGCTGCCATCGTAGGCATGGTTGCAGCCCTAAAAGAAGACCTAGAAAAACAAGAAGAACATTTTCAACATATACAAAATCTAGAAACTGCCTTTCTGGCAGAGCTAGAAGGATTTCAGTATTACCTGAATAGAGGAGAACACCATCTCCCTTATGTTCTCAATATTGGATTTCCTGGCCAGAAAAATGACCTCTTACTCCTTCGGCTAGATTTAGCTGGGATTTCAATCTCTACTGGCTCAGCCTGTACTGCAGGCATTGTCCAATCCAGCCATGTTCTTGAAGCTATGTACGGAGCAAATTCAGAACGCTTGAAGGAATCCGTTCGTATCAGTTTGTCGCCAGAAAATACTGTTGAAGACCTACATACCCTCGCAAAAACCTTAAAAGAAATTATCGGAGGTTAGCCATATGGCATTTGAAAAAACCATTCAGTTAAAAAATTGTCGTTACGACTACACTCTTAGCCCTTCTGTTAAAAAATTCACCCTTAAGGACAATACCTTTTTTGAGACTAAGGTTGGTAACTATGAATTGACTCGCCTTTTGGAAAAAGTTCCGAACAGCGGTGAGGGATTCCAACTCAAAATCATCATTAACAAGGAACTTACAGGTGCTAAAATCAATATCACTGACAAGTTTGGGCTACGCCTAGTTGATATTTTCAAATCAGAAGACCACCACATTCATCAGGAAAAATTCTACTTCCTCATGGATAGCTTGGTAGAACGTGGTGTCTTTACAAAATCAGAAAGATAAAGCCAAAATGTTTGAACTGACCTATAAGGACAGCTATCATGTAGAGCGTACACTCAAATATGAAGATTATGAGGCTCTCATGCTGGCTTTGTCAGGATGTGTGACCCTACCAGATACACTTTATGTGACTTCTTTGACTTTTGAGGGACAGGAAGTTTACCAAGGACTGGTCGGTAACCTCTACCGTTTTCTATCACAAAAAGAATTTTTACATCAAAACTAAGATTTTTCTTAGTTTTTTCTTGTTTTTGTTGATTTTTTCACAATGTTTCTATAAAATAGAAGAATAGAAAGGTTGTGATTTTGTGAAAGATAAACAGTCTGCTATTCCAAAAGCAACAGCGAAAAGACTCTCTCTCTATTATCGAATTTTTAAGAGATTTCATGCAGAAAAGATTGAACGTGCCAACTCTAAGCAAATTGCAGAGGCTATCGGTATTGATTCCGCGACCGTACGTCGTGATTTTTCCTATTTTGGTGAACTAGGTCGGCGTGGATTTGGCTATGATGTCAAAAAACTGATGACATTTTTTGCCGATTTGCTCAATGATAACTCTATTACCAATGTCATGCTAGTAGGTATTGGAAATATGGGCCATGCCCTTCTCCACTATCGCTTCCATGAGCGCAACAAGATGAAGATTATCATGGCCTTTGACCTAGATGACCATCCTGAAGTCGGTACCCAAACTCCTGACGGGATTCCCATTTACGGAATTTCTCAAATCAAGGATAAAATCAAGGATGCTGATGTCAAGACTGCTATCCTGACCGTTCCCAGCGTCAAGTCACAAGAGGTCGCTAATCTCTTGGTGGATGCTGGCGTGAAAGGAATTCTCAGTTTTTCACCAGTCCATCTGCATTTACCAAAAGACGTGGTCGTTCAGTATGTCGATTTGACAAGTGAACTCCAAACCCTCCTCTACTTCATGAGAAAAGAGGATTAGAAAGCGAAAATCATTTTATGAAAAAACCAGTTATTGGGATTACAGGAAACGAAAAAACTCATCCAGATGATGATATCATGATGAGCTACGCAGCAAAAGGCTTTGTTGAAGGCGTTAAAGACGCTGGAGGGATTCCCATCATCCTACCGATTGGTGATCAAGAAATGGCCTGCCACTATATCAGTATGATTGACAAGCTCATCTTGACAGGTGGACAAAATGTTGATCCAAAATTCTATGGTGAACCAAAAACCATCGATAGCGATGACTATCACCTTCAAAGGGATATCTTTGAACTGGCCCTCATCAAGGAAGCTATTAAACAGAAAAAGCCAATTTTTTCTGTCTGCCGTGGAACTCAACTATTTAACGTTGCCATGGGGGGAACTCTGTACCAAGATATCGAAGACCATTGGCAGGATTGTTCCGCCGAGTACACAACTCAACGCTTGGTAACAGAACCTGATACTGTTCTTCGAGAAATCTATGGAGAAATTTCCCATATCAACTCCTTCCACCATCAGAGCATCAAGGATTTAGCACCAAATTTAAAGATTGTGGCTCATGACCCTAAAGATGGTATCATTGAAGCTGTCATGAGTACGGATGATTTCGCCTTTCTCGGTGTCCAATGGCACCCAGAATTTCTATTTGAAAATCGTCCCAAAGATAAAAACCTCTTTGACTATGTCGTTAATGAACTTTAGATTAAATCCGTCTTTTCACGATAACTAAAGTAATTAGAATGAGAGACAATCAAATGGTCCAAGAGAACAATCCCCATCAGTTCGCAGGCTTCTTTTACAAGTTTAGTCACATGATCATCATTTCGGCTAGGCGCTACCGCTCCTGAAGGATGATTGTGAACCAAGATGAGAGAGGTCGCCATATGCTTGATGGCATAGTGAAGAATCTCACGTGGTTCAGCAATACTGCGGGTAGCTGAGCCGATAAAAATGGTCTGTTGATGGATGATTTGATTTTGAGTATTGAGATAGAGCGCCACCAGGTGCTCTTGTTTTTTATGTCCCAACTCCTGCTGCATCTTCTTGGCCAACTTTTGACTGCTGAGAATACTTTCCATCTCAAGAGTCTCATGCTTATGAATACGATGGCCCAGTTCGATCATAGCTTGTAATTCTATTGCCTTAACACGGCCGATACCAGACAGACTCTGCAATTCCTGCAGGGTCATTTTTTTCAAATCTGTTAGGCTTGAAAGGTTGTTCAAAACTTTCTGAGCAATTTCAAAAACACTAGCTTGACGTGTTCCTGTCCTAAGTAAAATAGCTAGCAACTCTTGATTACTGAGCGCTTCAACTCCTTCCTTGGCCAGTCTTTCTCTTGGCAATAATGAATCTTCTTGGAATGAAATACTATACATAAAAATCCTCCTCACTTTATTATTCGTGAGAAGGATGGAAAATTAGATTTTTTTCTCAATTGGAGCCACACTGGCCAAAAGTTTTTTCAAACCAACTTCTGGGAAATTGATTTTTAATTCCTGCGTAGCACCGCTACCTGAAACTTCCAGAACAGTACCCTCTCCCCATTTCTTGTGAAGGGCAATATCACCAATGGACCAATTTGCCTCGCTAGACGCAGATTTTGCGCCAGCTGTAAATTGACCAAATGGAAGGCCGCTTGACTGGATAGTTTTTGGAGCAGCACTGCGTTTACGGTCTTGAAGGGCCTGCGCCAAACTCATACCTTGACCAAAGGCAAGATCACCACTGCTATAAGATGCTTTAAAGCTTGTATTTGCTGGACGAGCCAGACCTTGATACTCAAGTAAGTCTGAGCTGATTTCGTTAATAAAACGAGTTGGACGGTTGTAGTTGGTGCGACCAAAAAGCAGGCGTGAGTTGGCATTTGTCAGATAGAGAATTTTCTCTGCACGCGTAATTCCTACATAGGCCAGACGGCGTTCTTCTTCCAATTCATCTTGATCTTCAGCTGCACGGCTAAGCGGAAAGACATTTTCTTCCATCCCAATCAAAAAGACAACTGGAAACTCGAGACCTTTGGCAGCATGCAGGGTCATCAGGGTCACTTCTGATGTCTCCTGACTACCTGAATCTGTATCCGCAATCAAGGCTAAATCATTTAAGAAACGACTCAGTTTGTCCAGACCAGTTTCCTCTTCTGGCCCATCAGAGGTGTCATCAAAGTTTTTCGTCACAGAAAGGAACTCTTCAATATTTTCAACCCTAGCCTTGCTTTCTAAAGTCGCTTGAGCATTTAGAATATCGACGTAACCAGTTTTTTCTAGGACGGCCTCAACCAACTCTGTAATATTTAATTGATCTAGCTGCTCTCGTAAATCTAGAATCATATTAGCAAAATCCCAGATGGACTGGGCTACTTTACCCTTGATACCAGATAACATGATATTGGCTGAAGCATCTAGCATAGACATGTTTTGCATATTAGCAAAGTCACGAATTTTCTCAACAGTACCTGGGCCAATTCCTCGTTTCGGTTCGTTGATAATACGCTCAAAACTAATATTGTCACTCAAATTGGTAATGAGGTTGAGATAAGCGATAATATCACGAATTTCCTTACGGCTATAGAACTTGGTTCCTCCAACCATGGTATAAGGAATGTTTGACTTGAGCAGGGCTTCTTCAATGGTACGAGATTGAGCGTTTGTACGATAGAGAACTGCAAAATCCTTGTGAAGGAAGTTTTGACTGCGACCCAGTTCATCGATGGTTTTGGCTACAAAAACAGCCTCATCTAGCTCATCATTGGCACGATAGTAAACGATTTGCTCCCCATCAGCATTTTGAGTCCAGAGATTCTTAGGACGGCGGTTTTTATTGTTTTTAATGACCTCGTTGGCAGCTTGGAGAATAGTTTTGGTTGAACGGTAATTCTCCTCCAACAAAACAACCTTGGCTTGGGGATAGTCTTTCTCGAAGTCCAAGATATTCTGCATATCAGCACCTCGCCAACCGTAGATAGACTGGTCTGCGTCCCCAACCACACAGATATTTTTAAAACGGGAAGCCAAGAGTTTGACTAATTGGTACTGGGCATGGTTGGTATCTTGGTACTCATCAACGTGGATGTATTGGAATTTCTGTTGATAGTAAGTCAAAACATCAGGATTTTGATCAAAGAGACGCAGGGTCAGCATAATCAAATCATCAAAGTCAACCGACTCCGACTGACGCAGTTCTTTCTGATAGGCTGTATAACACTGGGCCACGATTTGCGTGTACATATCTCCAGCTTGGGCAGCATAAGCCACATCATCAATCAGATCATTTTTGGCGTTCGAAATAGTCCCTAAAATCGAGCGTTCATTCCATTTTTTTGGATCCAAGTTCAACTGCTTGAGAATGCGTTTCATGAGAGTTCGCTGTTCGCCAGGATCCACAATTGTAAAATTACGATTGTAGCCAATATGGTCCGCATCGCGACGCAAAATACGCACACACATGGAGTGGAAGGTCGCAATCAGACAGTCCTGAGTGGCTGGATTAAGGTTATAAGCACGCTCTTTCATCTCACGCGCAGCCTTATTAGTAAAGGTAATGGCCAAGATATTCCAAGGATTGACCAACTTTTCATCAATCAGATAGGCAATGCGGTGGGTCAAAACTCGGGTCTTTCCAGAGCCAGCCCCCGCCATAATCAACAAGGGACCTTCTGTCGTTTGCACCGCCTCAGCCTGACGGTCATTCATTCCATTTAATAATGCGTTCATCTTCTCTCCCTTACTCTTGAAGTCAATATTTCTATTATATCAGAATTCAGGGAAAATATCTTTACCTAGACTGGTTACGTGTAGAAGGCAACTTCTTATATTTAGATAAAAAATGAGCTTGGATAGTATTTCCAAACTCATTTTTTACTCAATGAAAATCGAAGTGCAAACTAGGAAGCTAGCCGCAGGCTGTACTTGAGTACGGCAAGGTAAAGCTGACGTGGTTTGAATTTGATTTTCGAAGAGTATAAAGTTAATTACAATATACTAGAACAAGCCTAATACTGTTCCATCGCTTTCAACATCCATGTTGAGAGCTGCTGGACGTTTTGGTAGGCCTGGCATGGTCATGACATCGCCAGTTAATGCAACGATAAAGCCTGCACCTAATTTTGGTACCAATTCACGAATGGTAATTTCAAAGTTTTCTGGTGCTCCAAGCGAATTTGGATTGTCTGAGAAGCTATACTGGGTCTTAGCCATACAGATTGGCAATTTGTCCCAACCATTTTGAACGATTTGAGCGATTTGTGTTTGAGCTTTCTTTTCAAAGTTCACTTTACTACCACGGTAGATTTCAGTAACAATCTTTTCAATCTTTTCTTGAACAGAAAGGTCATTGTCATACAAACGTTTATAGTTAGCTGGGGTTTCAGCGATGGTTTTGACAACTGTTTCGGCAAGTGCTACTCCACCTTCTGCACCATCAGCCCAGACACTAGCCAATTCAACTGGTACATCGATTGACTCACAAAGTTCTTTCAAGGCTGCAATTTCAGCCTCTGTATCAGATACAAATTCGTTAATAGCTACGACTGCTGGAATACCGAACTTACGGATATTTACAACGTGGCGTTTCAAGTTAGCAAAACCGGCACGCACCGCCTCCACATTTTCCTCTGTCAAAGCGTCTTTAGCCACGCCACCATTCATCTTAAGGGCACGAAGGGTTGCTACAATAACTACTGCATCTGGAGATGTTGGCAAATTTGGTGTCTTAATATCAAGGAATTTCTCGGCACCAAGGTCTGCACCAAAACCAGCTTCAGTAACTGTGTAATCAGCCAAGTGAAGGGCTGTTGTCGTTGCCAAGACAGAGTTACATCCGTGAGCAATATTGGCAAATGGACCACCGTGTACAAAGGCAGGTGTTCCGTAAATTGTCTGAACCAGGTTCGGCTTAATCGCATCCTTCAAGATCAAAGCTAAAGCACCTTCAATCTGCAAATCACCTACAGAAACAGGTGTACGATCATAGCGATAACCAATAACGATATTCGCCAAACGGCGTTTCAAGTCCTCGATGTCTGTTGCCAAGCAAAGAATTGCCATGATCTCTGAAGCAACTGTAATGTCAAAGCCATCCTCACGTGGAATACCATTTAGAGGGCCACCAAGCCCAACTGTTACATGGCGAAGAGCACGGTCGTTCAAGTCCACAACACGTTTCCAGAGGATACGACGTTGATCAATTCCCAACTCATTTCCTTGGTGTAAGTGGTTGTCAATCAAGGCAGAAAGCGCATTGTTGGCAGTCGTAATGGCATGCATGTCCCCAGTAAAGTGAAGGTTGATGTCTTCCATTGGCAGAACTTGGGCATAACCACCACCTGCCGCACCACCCTTAATCCCCATTACTGGACCAAGAGATGGTTCACGAATAGCAATCATGGTTTTCTTGCCAATCTTGTTCAAGGCATCCGCCAGACCAATGGTAATAGTTGATTTTCCTTCACCTGCAGGTGTTGGGTTGATGGCAGTAACCAAAATCAATTTTCCAACTGGATTGCTCTCAACTGCACGAATTTTATCAAAGCTGAGCTTAGCCTTGTACTTTCCATACAACTCCAAATCATCGTAAGAAATACCAAGTTTCTCTACAACATCAACGATTGGTTTTAACTCAATACTCTGTGCGATTTCAATATCTGTTTTCATTCAAAACTCCTCTAACCTCTTATATGATAATTCATTATAACACAAAACAAGATTTTTAACATCCTTAAACTCTCCAAACGTTCGTAAATATCCCTTATTTTTAAGGTTTTTAGAGTCCTTTCTTAAATTTTATATGGCTTTATAGTTTGAAACTATATTCTTTCCTTTTACCAAAAATTTATCACTTTCATTTTACTTACCGTTTATTTTTGTGTACAATAGTGCTATGAAAATTTTAGTTACATCGGGCGGTACCAGTGAAGCTATCGATAGCGTCCGCTCTATCACTAACCATTCTACAGGTCGCCTGGGCAAAATCATCACAGAAACTTTGCTTGCTGCAGGGCATGAAGTTTGTTTAATTACTACAAAACGAGCTTTGAAGCCAGAAGCCCATCCCAACCTAAATATTCGAGAAATTAACAATACCAAGGACCTTCTACTAGAAATGCAAGAACGTGTTCAGGATTATCAGATCTTGATTCACTCAATGGCGGTGTCCGATTACACTCCTGTCTATATGACAGGGTTTGAGGAAGTTCAATCTAGTTCCAATTTGGAAGAATTTTTAAGCAAGCAAAATCATCAAGCTAAGATTTCTTCAGCTGACGAGGTTCAGGTTTTGTTCCTAAAAAAGACACCCAAAATCATCTCTCTAGTCAAGGAATGGAATCCTGCTATTCATCTGATTGGTTTCAAACTGCTGGTTGATGTCTCTGAGGATTATCTCATCGAGATTGCCAGAAAAAGTCTTATCAAGAACCAAGCAGACTTGATTATCGCAAATGACCTGACTCAAATCTCAGCAAACCAGCATCGTGCAATCTTTGTTGAGAAAAATCAGCTTCAAACAGTCCAAACTAAAGAAGAAATTGCAGAACTCCTCCTTGAAAAAATTCAAGCCTATCATTCATAGAAAGGAAAGCTATGGCACATATTCTCTTGGCTGTAACAGGGTCTATCGCCTCTTACAAGTCGGCAGATTTAGTCAGTTCTCTAAAAAAACAAGGCCATCAAGTCACTGTCTTAATGACTCAGGCTGCTACAGAGTTTATCCAACCTTTGACACTACAGGTCTTATCACAGAATCCTGTCCACTTGGATGTCATGAAGGAACCCTATCCTGATCAGGTTAATCATATTGAACTTGGAAAAAAAGCAGATTTATTTATCGTAGCCCCTGCAACTGCTAATACTATTGCAAAACTAGCCCACGGTTTTGCGGACAATATGGTGACCAGTACTGCTCTAGCCTTGCCAAGTCATATTCCCAAACTCATCGCACCAGCAATGAATACAAAAATGTATGACCATCCGGCAACTCAGGCTAATCTGAAAACATTAGAAAGCTACTGCTATCAGCTGATTGCTCCAAAAGAATCCCTACTAGCTTGCGGAGACCATGGACGAGGAGCTTTAGCTGACCTCACAATTATTTTAGAAAGAATAAAGGAAACTCTCGATGAAAAAACGCTCTAATATTGCACCCATTGCTATCTTTTTTGCAACCATGCTCGTGATACACTTTCTGAGCTCACTTATCTTTAACCTTTTTCCATTCCCAATCAAACCGACCATCGTTCATATTCCTGTTATTATTGCCAGCATTATTTACGGTCCACGCGTTGGGATTACACTTGGATTTTTGATGGGGCTACTTAGTTTGACGGTTAATACAATTACGATTCTACCAACAAGCTACCTCTTCTCACCATTCGTCCCAAACGGGAACATCTACTCAGCTATCATTGCTATCGTCCCACGTATTTTGATTGGTTTAACTCCTTATCTAGTCTATAAACTAATGAAAAACAAGACTGGTCTGATTTTAGCTGGTGCCCTTGGTTCACTTACCAACACAGTCTTTGTCCTTGGTGGAATTTTCTACCTTTTTGGAAATGTTTTTGATGGTAATATCCAAAAACTCCTAGCAACCGTTATCTCAACAAATTCGATTGCCGAATTAGTCATTTCCGCAGTTCTAACCTTAGCCATTGTTCCAAGACTACAGACTTTGAAAAAATAAAAACAATATCCACTTTCAAACTTGAAGGTGGAGATTTTGTTTGAAGTAGTTCCTTTTTAGTGAAATCTTTACCAATATTTAATTTAAAATGGCCTATAAACTTAAGTAAATCCTTGCTTTATTATCTTGTTTATAGTACTATACTAGTGTATATACAGTTAAAAAGGAGATTCTTATGAACACACGGAAAAAGACACAATTTATGACAATGACTGCCCTTTTAACGGCTATTGCGATTTTGATTCCAATTGTTATGCCTTTCAAGATCGTCATTCCACCTGCTTCCTATACTTTAGGAAGCCACATCGCTATTTTTATCGCTATGTTCTTGTCGCCCTTGATGGCAGTTTTTGTCATCCTAGCCTCTAGTTTTGGATTTTTGATGGCTGGCTATCCTATGGTTATCGTATTTCGAGCTTTCTCTCATATCGTTTTTGGTACCCTAGGAGCTCTTTACCTACAAAAATTCCCCGATACCCTAGATAAACCAAAATCTTCCTGGATTTTTAACTTTGTGTTAGCTGTCGTTCATGCCCTTGCTGAAGTATTAGCCTGTGTCGTTTTTTACGCAACTTCTGGTACCAATGTAGAAAATATGTTTTATGTTCTATTTGTGCTAGTTGGATTTGGCACAATTATCCATAGTATGGTAGACTATACATTAGCACTAGCTGTCTATAAAGTGCTTCGAAAACGCCGTTAAAAAGGAAAAGCTATGACAAAAGATCGCAAACAAGCTCTGCTCCAACTCTTGAAAGAAGCTCCTAAAGCCCTTAATGGCCAAAGTTTGGCGGAACATTTTCATGTCACACGTCAGGTCATTGTGCAAGACATTGCAATTTTGAGAGCCGATGGCGCTTCTATCATATCCACTAATCGTGGCTACGTCTATAAGCAAATTGAAACCAATCCTTATGTTCACAAACTTTTCAAAGTGAAACATGAAGTTGAAGAAATCGGTCAAGAGCTCCTTGCTATCGTCGATAATGGAGGGCGTGTCCAGAATACTTTGATTGACCATCCCGTTTATGGAGAAATCGAAACCTTGCTGAAACTGTCTTGTCGCCGAGACGTGCAACATTTTCTAGAACAAGTCGAGCATTCTGATTTTAAACCTTTATCTGAATTGACAGATGGTGTCCATTACCACCTAGTCGAAGCCGAAACACAACAAGACCTCCACTATATCGAGGAGGCCTTGGATCAGCTTGGTTATTTAGTAAAGGATTAGAAAATTTTCTTTTCCCAATCGTCTTCTGTACGGCGAGGGTAGAAAAATTCAGATTTGTCCGGTGCTTCCATCATCTCCATCAAAGGTAGCATATCATAGGCCAGATCCAAGTTTGGAATCTGGTCTTTTTGCACCCAAGAAACTTCTCCTTCATCTGAAGAGCGAAGGGTACCAGAGAACTCAGTCGCCTTATAACAAACGACAATATAGCGCCCACCTGTATCTAGTGGCCAATTTTTAATGCCGACAAGTTGAGGATTTTGGATAGTCAACCCTGTTTCTTCATAGATTTCACGAATGACAGACTCTGCGAAAGACTCGCCATTTTCTACATGGCCTCCTGGAAAGGCATAACCAGACCAGCGATTGGTTTCAGGAGAGCGATACTGCATAACCACGCGCTGAGTTTCGAGGTCTTCAATCAGACAAATGTTTGTTAAAATCGTTAATTGGGAACGGGACATAAATTTACTCACTTTCTAAATTAGATAACTTTTTCATGGCTAACTTCAGACTTCATAATGAAGGGATTAATTCGTTCGTGGTAATCATTTACTTCATGAAGCAAATATCCTTTTTTAATGACAATTTCTTGTTCCTGAACTTCAAAATCAAGTGTTATTGGAATAGGGATTTGTGGCATAAAGGCAAAAATAACAAACATAAATATCCATATATATAAACTACAAATAGTACTACGGATTCCATCAAAAATACGGTATCGTTCCTTGAAACAATAACTAAGAATATGCGCGATAACCAAAATAACTGGTACAAATTGTCCTGTTTTAAATATAATGGGAATGAATGGTATTCCAAATATTCCAAAGAGAAGGTCTAGAATTACCAGATGTCTACAAAAACGAATAAAAAGAATAATCACTAAAAGGAAAAGCCAACTATCCCAAAGAATGGGAGTAAACGATAAACCAAATATTGATAGGCAAAAATCGATAAGGACAAATCCTAGTAAAATCAGATAGACTATTCTAAATAAAGTTAAGTGTTTCAAAATGGATGACTCCTTTTCTTTTCATGTTTATACTTCAATAATCGATGGACTGTATGTTGTTCCAAATCCATTATTAATATCGAACTAAAATACTTAATGAAAAAGTTTTTAGTCATTATTAATTCCATAATCCTTCATTTTATGATTTTGAATTTTTAAAGTTGTCTTGCTACCAGAACGATAACTTTTCCCACTTTTTCCGGCGTAATAATAAGAGATTTCATAAAATGCGTCTGCAAGGTCTGCGCTATCTATTCCATTTTCGATAAACTCTGTCAGACCACCTTCACCATTAAAATAATCCTTGTATCCTTCTTCTAACACAATATCTTTATAGATAACATGACCTTTAATAATTCCATTTTCCAGAAATTCATCAATAGGGAGATCATATAAACCTTGAAAAGGTTTCCCCTCCTTACGATTCTTATCTATGAGATCATAATATTCTGTAATATTCTCTGCTCTCTCATCGACATTCCAGTAGCTATTTACGAATTCCAAATTGGGATTTTCATATTGCTTGAAAAAACTCTCTACTTTTTCTTTGTTAGAAACACTTACAGGATTCTGGTTGAGTAGCTGATCTGTTATATGTGAAAATTGATTTAACATCGTTTTGATAGTTCCATCGTAGGCTAGTTCTTCACTCGTCCGTTTAGAGTTTCCTGGAGATTTAGGAAAATAAATTAAACTGTCACTTACAGTGATTTTCCTACCATTAACCTCTTCAGTGTAATCGTATTCAATTTCATAATCGTCAGAAGGCCATCTATGTCTGGAAAACTTCGTCACCTTCACTTCACCTTTAAAGCCATATAAATTCAGTGTTCTGCTTGCTGCCACCTCAATATCCTTTTGATTTGGTCCAGAAAAAGTATTATGAAAGTTAACTACTAAAATCACTACAAAACTTAGAAAACAGGCTGAGAGGATAATTGCGATAAAACTGAAATTCAACACTAACGCTTTTTTCATTACTACATTCTCCTTGTAAGCAATTCAATTATACATTTTATTTAGTATGGGTATTCCTACCCAAGCGCCTTGACTTCCAGCATCATATCGCGAATCTGTGCAGCCAGTTCAAAGTCAAGCACTTCGACGGCTTCTTGCATTTGTTTCTCTAGTTTCTTGACCAATTCTTTGCGCTCTTGTTTGTTGAGGCTGTTGATGTCAACTTCCTTGTCCTCTTCTTTAGCAACTGCCTTGGTCACGGCAATCAAGTCACGGACTTCTTTCTTGATTGTCTGAGGCACGATACCATGCTCTTCATTATAAGCCATCTGTATTTTGCGACGACGGGCCGTTTCATCTATAGCACGTTGCATAGACTGAGTCACAGTGTCCGCATACATGATAACATGCCCTTCGCTGTTACGGGCAGCACGTCCAATAGTCTGGATGAGTCCACGTTCGTTACGGAGGAAACCTTCCTTGTCAGCATCAAGAATAGCTACGAGACTCACTTCGGGAACGTCAATCCCTTCACGGAGGAGGTTGATTCCGACTAAGACATCAAAGACACCCAAGCGTAGGTCACGAATTATCTCCGTCCGCTCCAAGGTCTTAATATCCGAGTGCATGTACTTGACCTTGATCCCCATTTCCTTGAAGTAGTCAGTTAAGTCCTCTGCCATTTTCTTGGTCAAGGTTGTGATAAAGGTACGCTCATTTTTCTCAACACGGGCATTGATTTCACCTAAGAGGTCATCAATCTGTCCCATAGTCGGACGGACTTCCACCTCAGGATCCAAAAGCCCTGTCGGTCGAATGATTTGCTCAATCACTGTCTCAGTCTGTTCATTTTCATAGTCACCAGGTGTCGCTGAAACGTAAACAATCTGATGCACATGGCTTTCAAACTCTTCACGACGGAGAGGCCGATTGTCCAAAGCTGATGGCAAACGAAAACCATAATTAACCAGCATTTCCTTACGCGAACGGTCTCCATTGTACATTCCCTTGATTTGCCCCATAGTCATGTGACTCTCGTCAATCATGATTAAGAAATCATCTGGGAAGAAATCGAGAAGCGTATAAGGAGGCTCACCTTCGCTACGTCCATCCATGTGGCGAGAATAATTTTCAACCCCATTGGTATAGCCCATCTCACGCAGCATTTCGATATCGTACTCTGTTCGCTGTTTCAAACGTTGGGCTTCAAGCAATTTACCTTCCTTCTCAAAGATAGCTAGTTGCTCCTCCAACTCGGCTTGAATCTTTGCAATAGCAACTTCCATGTGGTCGTCATTGGTCACAAAGTGAGTCGCAGGGAAAATCGCCAAATGATCCACTTCTCCCAACACCTGACCTGTCAGAGCCTCAACCTCACGGATACGGTCAATTTCGTCTCCAAAAAATTCTACTCGAAAGGCATGTTCATCACGAGATGCTGGGAAAATCTCCACCACATCCCCACGCACACGAAATCTTCCCCGTTGGAAATCAATATCATTTCGCTCAAACTGAATATCGACCAAGTCATTTAAGAGTTTATCACGAGAAATTTCAAGACCTGGACGGAGACTAACGACACTATCAGCGTATTTTTTGGGCGAACCCAGACCATAGATACAAGAAACGGAAGCTACGACGATAACATCATTACGCTCCAGAAGGGCTGAAGTCGCTGAGTGACGAAGTTTGTCAATCTCATCATTGACAGAGCTATCCTTTTCAATATAGGTATCGCTAGAAGGGACATAGGCCTCAGGTTGGTAATAATCATAGTAGGATACGAAGTACTCAACAGCATTTTCAGGGAAAAATTCCTTAAACTCCCCATAGAGCTGTCCTGCCAGAGTTTTATTGTGGGCAATGACCAGAGTTGGTTTATTGACTTTGGAAATAACCTGACTCATGGTATAGGTCTTCCCTGTTCCGGTCGCCCCCATCAGAATCTGAGCTTTTTCTCCCCCCTCGATATTATCAACCAACTGCTCAATAGCTTGGGGTTGATCTCCTGATGGTTGATATTTTGATACTAGTTTAAATTGATTGTCAGTAATGCGGTTAATCATAAGAATCCTCTCTCGATGTGCTATTCCTATTTTAGCATACTTGTAACATTTTCACGAAGAAAAGGACGGACCTAAGTCACATCCTTTCATTTTCTTTCTTTAATTTATTAGCGAGATAGAGAATCAGCAGTAACAAAACTAGACTTGTCATGATAGAACCTTCTATGCCAAAAGAACCACCTGATAGCCAGCCTTGATCGCCTTGTGGAAAAAAGGTCATCAGAGACGTTCCGGATGGTTGACCACTAACTAAAATCCCAAAGAGATTACCCTGAGCAAAATTCCAGGCTCCATGAATACCTGCTACACCCCAAACTGTATCGGTTTTGAGGAGGTAAAGTGACATGGCAACTCCGAATAAAAAGAGATTCACTAGAGATAGAGGTGTGAGACCCGAATTGCCCATATGAAGCAGGGTAAAGAACAGGCTAGATATAAGAACAGCAAGTTTTAGATTGGTTCTTGATGCCAATTGAGGAAGGAGCCAAGCACGGGATACCACTTCTTCTGCTGTCCCCTGTAAAATCCAAAATGGAATGGTAAAAATGACAAAGGCAAGCGAATAAGGATTCAAATGAATGGACTCAAAACGATATTGCCCTAATGCTACTAAACCTAACAAGGTCAGAAGAAAAAGTGCCAGACCTAGCCCAAATCCTTTCAGAAGACTGCTGAGGAAATTTTCTCTATAAAATCCCAAGGTTCGAATAGGTCTTTTCTCAACTTTTCTAGTCCATCTGAACACAGTGTTGAGAATAAAACCAAAGGCCAGCAATTCTAAAATTAAATGAAAATCACTTGTTTTATCCATCATGCTCTGCTGCAAAGTCTGCAAGTAGGTAGCAAAAGCTTGACCAGCCTCTCCAAAATTTCTAGCAAGTCCGATGAGAGCTAACAAACTAATACCATACAGAGTATAAGCCACAAACTCTCCTATGAAGACAAAAGCAAAGGCTAACAAGGGGCTTGTGTAAATGTTTAACCGCATTTGAGAAGCTTGGAAGTCTTTAAATATTCTTTTGTTCTTCATATTCCTGTCCTCTTTTCTTCTATTATATACTATTATTATAGCACTTTGTGGTAGCAGTTCAAGAAAGAAATAAAGGGTTTTTATGTTATATCTTCTAACATAAAAGTCCCTAAATTTGCATTTTTTAGTTTTTTCTGATATAATGGGAAAATATTCGGAAAAGGAGACTAAAAATGAAGAAAAAATTTCTAGCATTTTTGCTAATTTTATTCCCAATTTTCTCATTAGGTATTGCAAAAGCAGAGACGATTAAGATTGTGTCTGATACCGCCTATGCACCTTTTGAGTTTAAAGATTCAGATCAAACTTATAAAGGAATTGATGTTGACATTATCAATAAAGTCGCTGAGATTAAAGGATGGAACATTCAGATGTCCTATCCTGGATTTGACGCAGCTGTGAATGCAGTTCAAGCTGGTCAAGCTGACGCTATCATGGCAGGAATGACAAAAACTGCAGAACGTGAAAAAGTTTTCACCATGTCTGATACTTACTATGATACAAAAGTTGTCATTGCTACTACAAAGGCACACAAGATTAGCAAGTACGACCAATTAACTGGTAAAACCGTTGGTGTTAAAAACGGAACAGCCGCTCAACGTTTCCTTGAAAGTATCAAAGACAAATACGGCTTTACTATTAAAACATTTGATACTGGTGATTTGATGAACAACAGCTTGGCTGCTGGTGCTATCGATGCTATGATGGATGACAAACCTGTTATCGAGTATGCCATTAACCAAGGTCAAGACCTCCATATTGAAATGGATGGTGAAGCTGTAGGAAGTTTTGCTTTCGGTGTTAAAAAAGGAAGCAAATACGAGCACCTGGTTACTGAATTTAACCAAGCCTTGGCTGAAATGAAAAAAGATGGTAGTCTTGATAAAATCATCAAGAAATGGACTGCATCATCTTCTTCAGCAGTACCAACCACAACGACTGCAGCTGGTCTAAAAGCAACTCCTGTTAAAGCTAAATACATCATTGCCAGTGATTCTTCTTTTGCACCTTTTGTGTTCCAAAACTCAAGTAACCAATTTACTGGTATTGATATGGACTTGATTAAGGCAATCGCTAAAGATCAAGGTTTTGAAATTGAAATCACCAACCCTGGTTTCGATGCCGCTATTAGTGCTGTTCAAGCTGGACAAGCTGATGGTATCATTGCTGGTATGTCTGTCACAGATGCTCGTAAGGCAACTTTTGACTTCTCAGAATCATACTACACTGCTAATACAATCCTTGGTGTCAAAGAATCAAGCACCATTGCTTCTTATGAAGATTTAAAAGGAAAGACAGTTGGTGTTAAAAACGGAACTGCCTCTCAAACCTTCCTAACAGAAAATCAAAGCAAATACGGTTACAAAATCAAAACTTTTGCTGATGGTTCTTCAATGTATGACAGTTTAAACACTGGTGCCATTGATGCCGTTATGGATGATGAACCTGTTCTCAAATATTCTATCAGCCAAGGTCAAAAATTAAAAACCCCAATCGCTGGAACTCCTATCGGTGAAACAGCCTTTGCTGTTAAAAAAGGAGCAAATCCAGAATTGATTGAAATGTTCAACAACGGACTTGCAAACCTTAAAGCAAACGGAGAATTCCAAAAGATTCTTGATAAATATCTAGCTAGCGAATCATCAACTGCTTCAACAAGCACTGTTGATGAGACAACTATCTGGGGCTTGCTTCAAAACAACTACAAACAACTCCTTAGCGGGCTTGGTATCACTCTTGCTCTAGCTCTTATCTCATTTGCTATTGCTATTGTTATCGGGATTATCTTCGGTATGTTTAGCGTTAGCCCCTACAAATCTCTTCGTGTGATCTCTGAGATTTTCGTTGACGTTATCCGTGGTATTCCATTGATGATTCTTGCAGCCTTCATTTTCTGGGGAATTCCAAATTTCATCGAATCGATCACAGGCCAACAAAGTCCAATTAACGACTTTGTAGCTGGTACTATTGCCCTATCTCTCAATGCAGCCGCTTATATCGCTGAAATCGTTCGTGGTGGTATTCAGGCCGTTCCAGTTGGGCAAATGGAAGCCAGCCGAAGCTTGGGTATCTCTTATGGAAAAACCATGCGTAAGATTATCTTGCCACAAGCAACTAAATTAATGTTGCCAAACTTTGTTAACCAATTCGTTATCGCTCTTAAAGATACAACCATCGTATCTGCTATCGGTTTGGTTGAACTCTTCCAAACTGGTAAGATTATCATTGCCCGTAACTACCAAAGTTTCAAGATGTATGCAATCCTTGCTATCTTCTATCTTGTAATTATCACACTTTTGACTAGACTAGCGAAACGCTTAGAAAAGAGGATTCGTTAATGGCAAAATTAAAAATTGATGTAAATGATTTACACAAGCACTATGGAAAAAATGAGGTTCTAAAAGGAATCACAACTAAATTCTATGAAGGAGATGTTGTTTGTATCATCGGTCCTTCAGGATCTGGTAAGTCGACCTTCCTCCGTAGCCTTAATCTTCTAGAAGAAGTTACGAGCGGTCACATCACTGTGAACGGCTATGACTTAACTGAAAAAACAACCAACGTTGACCACGTTCGTGAAAATATCGGAATGGTGTTCCAACACTTTAACCTCTTCCCTCATATGTCTGTATTGGACAACATTACTTTTGCTCCTATCGAGCACAAGTTGATGACTAGGGAAGAAGCTGAGAAATTGGGAATGGAGTTGCTTGAGAAGGTTGGGCTAGCAGATAAAGCTAATGCTAATCCAGATAGCCTATCAGGTGGTCAAAAACAACGTGTGGCTATCGCTCGTGGACTAGCAATGAATCCAGACATCATGCTCTTTGATGAACCAACTTCTGCCCTTGACCCTGAGATGGTTGGAGACGTACTAAACGTTATGAAAGAATTGGCTGAGCAAGGTATGACCATGATTATCGTAACCCATGAGATGGGATTTGCCCGTCAGGTTGCCAACCGCGTTATCTTTACTGCAGATGGTGAATTCCTTGAAGACGGAACACCTGATCAAATCTTTGATAACCCACAGCACCCACGTCTGAAAGAGTTCTTGGACAAGGTCTTAAACGTCTAAACTCAAACTGTAAGGATTTCCTTGCAGTTTTTTTCTATCTCGTATTGGATTTTTTGATTTTTCGGAAAATTATGTTAGAATTAAATTTATGAAATGAGATTTCCTCATACCTAGCAAGACTAGGAATAAAAATAGAAATTAGGTAGCTAGATGTCATCTAAGGTTATTGTTACAATTTTCGGTGCGAGTGGAGACCTGGCTAAACGCAAGCTCTACCCTTCCCTTTTTAGACTATATAAATCCGGCAATCTTTCCGAACACTTTGCAGTCATTGGAACTGCTCGTCGTCCTTGGAGCAAGGAATATTTTGAATCTGTTGTAGTCGAATCGATCCTTGATTTGGCAGATAGTACCGAACAGGCTCAAGAGTTCGCTAGTCACTTCTACTATCAAAGTCATGATGTCAACGATACAGAACACTACATTGCTTTGCGTCAATTGCAGGCTGAACTAAATGACAAGTACCAAGCTGAACACAACAAGCTCTTCTTCTTGTCTATGGCGCCTCAGTTCTTTGGAACTATTGCCAAACACCTCAAGTCTGAAAACATTGTGGATGGTAAAGGTTTTGAACGTTTAATCGTTGAGAAGCCATTTGGTACAGATTACGCAACTGCAAGCAAGTTAAATGACGAGCTCCTAGCAACATTTGACGAAGAACAAATTTTCCGTATCGACCATTATCTTGGTAAGGAAATGATCCAAAGCATCTTTGCAGTTCGCTTTGCAAACCTGATTTTTGAAAATGTTTGGAATAAGGACTTTATTGACAATGTTCAAATTACCTTTGCAGAGCGCTTGGGTGTAGAAGAACGTGGTGGCTACTATGACCAATCTGGTGCCCTCCGCGACATGGTACAAAACCATACTTTGCAACTACTTTCCCTCCTTGCCATGGATAAGCCAGCAAGCTTCACAAAAGACGAGATTCGTGCTGAAAAGATTAAGGTCTTTAAAAACCTCTATCATCCAACTGATGAAGAGCTTAAAGAACACTTTATCCGCGGTCAATACCGATCAGGTAAGATTGATGGCATGAAATACATCTCTTACCGTAGCGAGCCAAATGTAAATCCAGAATCAACAACTGAAACCTTTGCATCTGGTGCCTTCTTTGTAGACAGCGATCGATTCCGTGGTGTTCCTTTCTTCTTCCGTACTGGTAAACGTCTGACTGAAAAAGGAACTCATGTCAACATCGTCTTTAAACAAATGGATTCTATCTTTGGAGAACCACTTGCTCCAAACATTTTGACCATCTATATCCAACCAACAGAAGGCTTCTCTCTTAGCCTAAATGGGAAGCAAGTAGGAGAAGAATTCAACTTAGCTCCGAACTCACTTGATTACCGTACAGATGCGACCGCAACTGGTGCCTCTCCAGAACCATACGAGAAATTGATTTATGATGTCTTAAATAACAACTCAACTAACTTTAGCCACTGGGATGAAGTTGGTGCATCATGGAAGTTGATTGACCGTATCGAAGAGCTTTGGGCTAAAAATGGTGCTCCACTTCATGACTATAAAGCTGGAAGCATGGGACCTCAAGCAAGCTTTGACTTACTTGAAAAATTCGGTGCCAAATGGACTTGGCAACCAGATATCGCCTATCGTCAAGATGGCCGTTTAGAATAAAAAAAATCCTGCAAGTTTGTAGCTTGCAGGATTTTTGCTTCTGATTAAATTAAGCCTTCCAAGAGACCCTTCATAAAGTTTTCTGAGTTAAACTCTCCAATATCATCGATTTTTTCACCAAAACCAATCAATTTTACAGGAATATTGAGTTCTTCACGAATGGCTAGAACAACACCACCTCGAGCCGTTCCATCAATCTTAGTCAAAACAATTCCCGTTAAAGGTGTGATTTTCGAAAATTCTTTGGCCTGTACCAGGGCATTTTGACCTGTTGATGCATCAAGAGCCAAGAAGGTTTCATGTGGTGCTTCTGGTACAACACGTTTGATAATACGACCAATCTTTTCCAACTCAGCCATGAGGTTATCCTTATTTTGCAGACGACCAGCGGTATCAATCATGAGAATATCAATACCTTCAGCCACGGCACGTTCCATACCGTCAAAGACCACGCTGGCTGGGTCAGCTTTTTCAGGTCCAGTCACAACTGGAACGTCCACATGACGACCCCATTCAGCTAGCTGGGCTACTGCCCCTGCGCGGAAGGTATCTGCTGCTACTAGCATGACTTTTTTGCCAGCTTGCTTGTAACGATGAGCTAATTTCCCAATAGAAGTTGTCTTCCCAACACCGTTAACACCAACAAAGAGCATAACTGTCAAACCATCTTGGAAATGGATTTGTTCATCGTAGTTGCCATCCTTTTCGTAGAGTTCAACCAATTTCTCGATAATGACACGGCGAAGTGCTTCAGGTTTCTTGGCGTTTTCAAGCTTGGCTTCGTAGCGTAGCTCCTCTGTTAAGTTAGATGCAACCTGGACACCAACGTCACTCATGATAAGCAGTTCTTCCAATTCCTCGAAAAATTCTTCGTCAACAGAGCGGAAATTAGCAAAGAAGGCATTTAAGCGAGCTCCGAAGCCTGTACGAGTTTTCTTAAGACTGCGGTCATATTTTTCCTGAACAGTTTCTTCTACTTGAGCCATTTCTGGTTCAAGCACTTCAGAACTATTTTCTTCTACAGTTCCTTCCTGCTCAGGATTCTCTTTCTCTACGACTTCTTCTGAGTTTGGCAATTCTTCTATTTCTTCTTGAAAAGCCTCTACAGCTGGCTCTGAATTCAGACTTTCTTCAAATGTGTCTTGATTATCCTCTTCTTTGAGCAAAGATTCTTCAGCAACTTCTGCTACTTCTTGAAGAATTCCCTCAGCTTCTGTAAGAGAAGACTCAACATCTTCAGACAAATCAAGATTTTCCAGAGCTTCTTTTACAACTTCTTCGATTTTAGGTTCTTCTTTTTTTCCGAATAGACGGTCAAACAATCCCATATCTTATTTCTCCTTTAGCACATATTCTTCGATAGCCCAGGCGACAGCCTCTTCATCATTGGTCATAGGAGTTACCACATTTGCGACTGCCTTAACTTCAGGAACAGCGTTTTGCATGGCAACACCGAGCCCTGCCCATTCAATCATAGAAAGGTCATTGGCCTCGTCACCACATGCCATAACTTGGCTTTGGTCGATTCCAAGATGGCTGATTAGTTTTGCCAAACCTGTTGCTTTGTGAACATTCTTTGGTGACCACTCTAGCAACATTTCACGTGATTTAAAGATTTCATATTGATCAAACAATTCTGGAGAAATCTTCTTAATGGCCGCATCCAAGGGTTCTTGAGCAAAGGCAGTCACGCACTTATTGTAAGTCATTTGACTAGACAGGTCTGCAAAGTCCACTGGAATAAAAGTCAAAGCTGGATTGAATTTGGCATAAAGACTTTCTTGGTCGGATTGAATTTGATAAACAGTTCCTTCTGAGATGGCATCAAGAGGTAGTGTTAATTTCTCTGTTTCCTCATACAAGCGTGCCACATCATCATATGAAAAGACTGTTTTATCAAGGATTTCACCTGTATTTTTCTGAACCAAACCACCATTAAAAGTAATGGTATACTCATCTTCCCGACCATTAGTCCCTAGCTCATGGAGAAAGAAATCCATAGCTTTTAAGGGACGACCAGTTGTCAATACGACCTTGATACCACGATCACGCGCAACTTTCAAAGTTGCCTTGGTACGATCCGTCAACCTTTTATCAGTAGTCAGCAAGGTCCCGTCCAAGTCCAATGCAATCAATTTTATATCTGCCATTATAAGCCCTCCATATAAGCTATAACCGACTGGTCCTTATGGTGACCAATCACAGTCTCTGCTAATTCTAAAATTTCTGGTCGTGCATTTTCAGGAGCTACAGGATGTCCCACAACCTGCATCATATGCAAGTCATTTAGATTGTCTCCAAAAGCCATGACCTGATCCATTGTGATACCAAGTTTTTTAACTAATTCAACAATGGCCACACCCTTATCAACATAGTCCAGAACAATATCAATGGATTCAAAACCAGTTGTCATAGCCTTAACACCAGGGACATTTTCATTGACCCAAGCCTCCCCAGCTTCTAGCGTTTCTTCTGTGAAGTTGGTTGTAAATTTGAAAATGTCATCTGTAATATCTTCCAGACTCGCTACTTTTTGGATATTTTCATTATAGTGCTGGCTCACTTTTAAATAGGTCTCATCAACCGTATCTAGAACATAAGCTCCCTTTTTTCCCGTCAAGAGCAGTTTATTGATATCTACATAAGGTGAAGTTTTCAGCATTTCAAAAGTTGATAGATAAAACTCACGAGACATAGTCGCTTCATACAAGTCCTGACCTTGATATTCTACCAAACTGCCATTTTCCGCGATGAAAATAATGTCATCACGAACATCAGCAAATAATTTTTCTAGAGATAGAAATCCGCGCCCTGAAGCCACCGCAAAGTAAATCCCTTTTTCCTTGTAAGAAGCTAAAAGGGACTTGAGGCGGTCCATATCAAAACGTCCATTCTCATCTAGGAAGGTTCCGTCCATATCCGTTGCTACTAGTTTAATCATAAAATCTTTCTTACTCCGATTAGTAAATCTACCTCCTATTATACCATAGATAACTAGAAAAAGGACGAGTCTATCAGCTTTGCATCTCTTTTATCCTTCTCTACTAGCTAGTGGTGTTTCTAACTTTTAAAAAAGCTCGTAAAATTAAAATCGTGCAACTTTTTTCAGATACTTTTAAAAGATTGATTTCATTACCTCTTTCCTTTATACTGGATAAAAAGGAGAATAGTATGTCAGAAACAAATCACGAAATCGATTCAAATTTTGCAGGTCGTTTAAATATCCTGCGTGCGGGTGTTCTTGGTGCTAATGATGGGATTATTTCCATCGCTGGTGTGGTTATTGGGGTTGCCAGTGCTACGAGCAATATATGGATTATCTTTTTATCAGGATTTGCGGCTATTTTGGCCGGTGCCTTTTCGATGGCAGGTGGAGAATATGTGTCCGTTTCAACTCAAAAAGATACTGAGGAAGCAGCCGTTGCGCGTGAGCAACTCTTGCTAGACCAAGATATGGAACTAGCTAAAAAATCTCTCTATGCTGCCTATATCCAAAATGGCGAGTGTGAAACATCAGCCCAACTTCTCACCAACAAGGCCTTTCTTAAAAATCCGCTCAAGGCTTTGGTAGAGGAAAAATATGGGATTGAGTATGAAGAGTTTACCAATCCTTGGCATGCTGCTATCTCTAGCTTTATTTCTTTTTTCCTTGGTAGCTTACCACCAATGCTTTCAATTACCATTTTCCCAAGTGAATACCGCATCCCTGCTACCGTCCTTATCGTCGGTGTGGCCCTTCTTCTCACTGGTTACACTAGTGCCAAACTTGGAAAAGCACCTACCAAAACAGCTATGATTCGGAACCTTGCTATTGGTCTCTTAACTATGGGAGTTACCTTTCTGCTAGGACAACTTTTCAGCATTTAGTATATAAGAAATATCTAAATGAAATTGCACTACCTACAAAATAAAAGATTCACATCTACTTAGATATAATAAAAGAGAGAAACTTGATTCTCTCTTTTATTATATCTACAATCGTAGACAATGATTCTATAATGTGTGTTTTTCTAATAACGTTTTGATGTCTTCTAAGATTTTATAACGTTACCAGAAAAAATCATCCGCCTGAATAGTTGAAAGTTATTTACTTTATTTGCAATTATTTTAATCAATAACATCAATCATTAAAAGTGATAGTATTCTCAATAATGTCAAATCGACTCCTATTATAAGAGATAAACGCTTCAACGGAAGCTAATCTATTAATCGACCTTGCCCCTTTGAAAATTATTCTCATTTTCTAAGAGCCACTGACTATAAAGTTCTTGATATCGTTCCTCTTCGTTATCACTGTAACCTTTAAAAAGAACTTTATCAATATTTTCTTTATTAAAATATAAAATTTGTTCAGCATCAAGCCCTACTGGGTATATGCATCCTGAATAATCAAAAATTACTTTTTCTCCATCATTGTCAATGAAAGCTCCCCGATTAAGAATCATAATTTTACGGGTTCCATCTTTTAAATAAACAATACTTCCAATAGGTAACATAATCTTTTCTTCCTTTCGATATTTAAGTAATAATTTTATTTTTTTAAATAATAAATCTCAATAATATAAAAAATATAGCACTGAATTTAGGTAAAACAACATTTTATTTCAACTTTGATAAAACATCAACTATCTCATATTCCCGTTCTTCTCCAGGTGCAAAGGCAACATTTATGGTTGCTAGAGAAATGAACATTGTTAAAATCATTATCAAAAGCATGGCAACATTTTTTATATAAATAAAAGCTAAGGCAAATATAAGAGCTAAAGCAAAGAAACATACTCGTAAAAGAAGCATTTTTACGTAAAAACGCGATGAATTTACTGGTTTTATCTTAAAATAAATAGATTGTTCCAATGATCTATTAAGTAATTCCTCCAAACTTTTTTTCTTTTTAGAATATAAAAGCTGAAGCAAACTAAAAGACAATAATAAACCAATAACTACTAAAAGCAAACTAGTTACTATCGAAAAATTCACATAAAAGTTGGCAAATAAATCAATATGATTCATACGAGCCCAGGCATTCACAAAAACTGCCAATCCTGCAGCTAATGATGTTGGAAGGATAAATTTGCTCGCCTTAGAGTTTTTTTCTTCGATTTTAAAAAGTTCTTCATCTGAGATAGCATAAACTTTCTGATAAAAATACCAGTTTAAAGGCAAACAGAAATATCCGAGAAAATGTTTAGGAGATCTATCTAATAGATACTGTTTCCCCTGATAATGAAATAATAGGTATCGAAAATTCCCTTTATAATATAATTTTATTTTTTGCATTTTAATCCTTACTAATCTAAGAAAACATGAGTTTTCCCAAGCTATGAGGAGTATCTTGATATCGGCTACATCTTATTTTAGTTTTTTATCATTTATTTTATATAAGTGATGGCTTTCAGTTCCAAATGCAACATTAGAAGCCGACAAATATAGAAAGATGATTGCATTGGCCATTAAGCCAAAAAGTAAGTTACCTGAGTAGAAATAATACATTGGCATAAAAAATGCTAGCCCACCAATAACCACTATAAATCCTAGCAATTGTTTAAAGTCAATTTTTACTGGCGTAATTTTATAATATTGTAAATGCCTAAGTTCGTGCCCTATCAAGAAGGCCATCCTTCTTTTCCGAGAATAGTAAAATAATTCAACCAGAACATATGTTAAAAGAAAAGTCATTAAAAAGAGTGCCACTTTCGTAAAACTTGAAAGATTCGTTTCAAAATACTTAGTGATATCAATCTTGTTAACCCGTAACCAATTATATAAAAAGATACTCAGCCCAGCACCGAGAGAAGCTGAAACAGTGAGTTTTGTAGCACGTCCAGTTTTTTCTTTTATTTTACAGTACTCATCCGATGTAATGGGATACACATGTTGAAAGAAAAGCCAATTTATAGGTGGAAAAAGATATCCTCTCAAATGACATGGTCTTCTATCAAGTAAATAGTATTGATGATTGAATTCAAATACTAAATAACGAAAATTTCCATAAGTAAAACGAATTTTTTCCATCATTTCTCATTAGTCAAAGGGGTTAAGGGCACTTAGCCCACCTGAAATGGCATTTCCTACATCACTTACCATCTCACTGGCCCAATTTTTTGCACTTTCAACACTATTTGATATTGCCTGACCTACGTTTTTCCCTACATCATCCAAAAATGCCCCTGTAGTGTCTAAACCATCTTTAAGCCCTAAAAAGTTATTTTCATAGGCTTTATTAAACAACCAAGTAACTCCAACTCCAATAGCAAATGATGCAGTCGCTACACCAACAGCAGCCCAACCAACAGGATTACTTCCCAAAAATGCTCCTAAAGCTACTGTAGTTAGCTCCGCAGCTCCAAAACCAATCCCTGTTGACAAACCATTATGCACAACTGCCTGACCAATACTTTTATCTTTGTTAACAATATCATCATACATTCCAAGACCAAAGCCAATTCCCATTAAGGAACGGCCACCCCATTTGCCCCAGTTCGCTATATTTGTACCTTTTTGAACCAAAGCTTGACCTATACCAGTTTGTTTAACTAAAACAAATGAAGTTGAGGCTCCGTTTAAAGCAAATGTACTAGGGCCTTTAATTCCTTCTAAAATAGTAGCTAAACCACCAAAACGTTGAACCCCTATTCCAAGTTGCTCAATTATAGTTGCAAGTAAGTCAAACTGCGTGCTATTTTTATCATAATTCTCTCGAACTAACTCTAATGCACTTTTTAATTGCTGAATCAACTCAGGTGAAACTAACTCTTCTGGATGGGACCGAGCATAGGTAAGTAAAGCTTCAATGTCCTCTATTGTTAATCCCTCTCCTGATTTCAACTTTTCTTTGTCCAATCGTCTTCCCCAAGACTCGTGGACCTGTTTAACCCACATCAATTCCTCTTGAGGTGGAATTACAAATGTTTTTGTTTCTTCATTCCAAGAGCTTTTTGCTTGAGATAACCCTTGCCTTACTACTTGATAAAGACCATCTATATTTGAAAAAAGACCTGATGATGAATTATGAAATGTCAAAAGTTTTTGAAGCTTATCCTCCAATTTTTGTTTGACTTTCTGTTGAATCTCAATATGTTCTGTTAAACTATTAATAAAAAAATAGTCTGGTTGTTCCACACGATATTCCATGTTTCGTAGTTTCTGATAGTAAACAATACTTTTATGTGCTTGCGCAATTTTTTGACGCAACTCATCTTCTCTTAAACTTACACTATCCACTTCACTAATGAATTTATCCGGAAGACTCAATGTTGCTTTTTCTATTTCCTCATTTAATAAAATGCAAGCTTTTGTTAATGGAATCAATATTTGACTACAATAAACTTTTGCAGAATCATAAGCTAAACCAGATAAATCTCCACTGTTTGATGAAAAATCATTAAGAGCCTTATGTAAAGATTGATAGGCTTGATTTTGATTCTGTAGTGCTCTTGATGTACTACTTGCCTGATTCTTGGATTTCCATAAATACATATCAACCCCCATTTTTTTCTCTCACCTCTCTTTCTAATTGTTTCAATTGTTCTTTATCAACTTCTAATAGTTTTTGTGACTGTTTAAGTAACTCTTCCTGTTCTTGAAAATAGGTTTGAAGTTTTTGCGATGCCTGGAGATGTTGTGATTCTAAATCTTTAAAATAATAACTATCGTCAGATTTACTCATCAACTCTGCAACTTCACTAAAAAAGAATTTACTTTTTTTAGTAAGTTGATCATATTCATCTCGTACAATGTATAGATGACGTTTCTTTACTTTTAGAGATTCTTCTCTTTGTTTGAGTGATAACTCTAAATTAATGATATCACGATTAACCATTTAACGTAAACCTCGTGCTAGCATCGTCAATGCGTGACAATTGGTTTGCTACTTTCTGATCCATAGCATGAAAAGCTGAAGAAAGATTATGAATATTCGTTGACATCGCTGATAATACATTACCAATTTGACTCGCAGTAGTTTGCGCTAAATCAATTGCAGAGGAAGCTTTTACATTCCCCGCTACAGTTGTCTGATTATCTTTTTCAATTGCTATAAGATTAGCAAGACTTTCTGTAGCTTTTGCAATCGCCGTTGCTCTTTGAACAGCTAAAGATGTTACACTTTTTATTTCACTCATTATCGGGTTCCTCTAAAATATTTAACTATCATGATTATATCATAAAAATTTAAAAATATTTTAATATTCTCCAAATATGATTGAATACAACCTCAAAATTTTGAAATTGGCAATACATTGTTATTTCACTAGAAATTGCAGTTCTTTAAAAAATTAATAAAGCAATTATTAACTATATTTTTCTATAACAAACGAATCAAAGCCAAACTAAAAAGACTTAGCCCTGTACAATACAGAACTAAATCCTTTGGATAAATTAATTGTCTAACTTTTGGGGGTCAGTATATATCGAGGTATCTTTTTTTACATTTGCACAATCTTACGATAACTTCTTGAAGTAATCATGAAAATCAGCACATAGGCGATGAGGAAGATAGCGCAAATAGACAAGGTTACAGTCAACATCATAGTCGTATCTATTACACCAATCACTTTTAAAATCAGACTAAGCATATGGTAGGCAAAGGCGAGATGTATGAAGGCAAAGAGCAAAGGAAGGAAGAAAACAGTTAAAACCTGTTTGTTAATGGTTTGCTTGATTTGCTTTTGATCTAAACCGACTTTCTGCAAGATAATAAAGCGTTCACGGTCTTCATAACCTTCAGAAATTTGCTTGTAATAGATGACCAGAACGGTTCCGACCATAAAGATAATGGATAGGAAAATACCGATAAAGAAGACACCACCAAAGAGGGCACTCATCTGAGCACTAGCATCTGCTAGATTGCTACCATACACATAGCTACCTTCCGTGTTTAATTGAGCATTAAACTGATTGAGGTATTTATCATATTCTTCAGCGACCTTGAGTTGTTCTTCTTCGTTGGCATTTACATTCATACCACCGTAAAACTGATTATAGATAGCCGAATCTGGGAATTGGTCAAAAAAGGCTTGTAAATTAGGTACAACAAGGTAATTGTAATCAGCAGTCAAAATATTAAACTGATTTGGAACATGGTTTACAATGAAATCTTTAGTAAATTCTTCTTTGACAGAAAATTGATGATCATTTAGAGTTAGAGCTTTCTGTTCTTTAACTCCCTCATTCTTTGCAAAGAGTCCGACCTCATTTCCTGATAGAGACAGTTTTTGGCCAGTCATATTTTCATAATCTTTTTGGTCAAATACCATGAAAACTGTTGTGGGTTGGACACGATTTTGTCCTTTTTCAAAAAGGGTTAACTTGCTACCTTCTTGGTTTGCAACACCAAAGTAAGCGTAACGAAGAACTTCTTTCTCTTTAATCTTATAACCTTTGTCACTTGCAAACTGGCTCAAGAGTTTGTCCAAATCTTCTTTTTCAACATTTTGCCCTGAAACCCCAAAATCATGAGGATTTAGAACTTTTTTAAAGCTTTCTGAAGCATTGAAAATACTAGTCGCTGCAGACATGGTCACCAAAACCATTGTTGACAAGATAGCGATAGTTGCTAGTCCAACCGCATTTTTCTTCATACGGAAAATCAAATTAGACACTGAGATCAGGTTATTTGGCTGGTAGTAATATTTCTTATTTTTCTTCAAGATTTGGAGGAAAACGGTAATCCCTGCGTTAAACAAGAGATAAGTTCCAAAGATAACCAGCAAAACAGCTAGGAAGAAGGTTGTTAAGGCTGTAAGAGGATCTTTTACCGTAAGGGCAAGATAATAGCCAATCCCTAAACTAATCGAACCAAGAATAGTTTGGAGAGGTAGGAAACGACCTTTTTTCTCTCCACTTGCTTTTTCACGCGAGAGCTGGAGGGCATTCATGCGGGCGATTCGAAGGGCATTTAGGAACATGAGGCCTAGGAAAATCAAACCGAAGACAACAAGTACTGCAATGACAACTTTCATCTGGAAGGTAGCGACCAGCTCAACCTTCAATTTCATCAGTTTGAGCAAGAAAGCGAAAATCAACTTGTCAAACAAGGCTCCAATACCGATACCCGCTCCAACAGTTAGAATCCCAAATACCACTAACTCCTTAAAGGTCATACTGATTAGATGGCGCTTCTCCAATCCCAACATGCCATAAATCCCCAGTTCCTTGGAACGGTTTTTCATAACAAAACTATTGGCGTAAAGGACGATAATAGCTGACGCAAGGGTGACGACAAACATCCCAAATCCAAGTGTAGCTTGAATGGTTGTCCCTCCACGTATTTCAGAAATTTTGGGATTGAAGGTTAGAGAGTAAAAGAGATAGGTGACGGTGACTGCTAAGAGAACAGCCAGCGCAAAAGGATAGTAGAGTTTGCGGTTTTTAATCAAGTTCGATACCGCTAACTTATTGGTTAATCGAAACATACTAATTCACCTCGCTTGCCATGACAGTCAAGGTATCAGAGATTTCTTGGAACATCTGACGCTCAGTCTTCTCTCCACGGTAGATTTGATTGTAAAGAATGCCGTCCTTGATAAAGAGTACACGCTTAGCCCTGCTGGCTGCTGCTGTTGAGTGGGTTACCATGAGAATGGTTTGTCCACGCTCATTGATTTCATCAAAAACATCAAGTAAGGCTGCAGATGACTTGGAATCAAGGGCACCTGTTGGCTCATCCGCAAGGAGAATTTCAGGCTCTGTAATGATAGCGCGGGCTACTGCTACACGCTGTTTTTGCCCACCGGAGATTTCATAAGGGTACTTCTCTTGCAATTGGTTGATGCCTAGGTTCTCAGCTGTTACCACCAATTTCTTCATCATTTCCGTAATGGGTCTTCTTGATAAGACAAGGGGAAGCAAGATATTGTCTTTAACGGACAGGGTATCTAGCAAGTTAAAATCTTGGAAGACAAAGCCCAGCTTTTCACGACGGAAGCTAGAAGCTTGTGAATTTTTAATGGTTGCTGTATCAGTTCCATTTAAGTAAACCTGACCACGAGTTGGTTTGTCCAGCATAGCTAGGATATTGAGAAGAGTGGATTTACCAGAACCAGACTCACCCATGATGGCAACATAGTCACCCTTTTCTACGGTAAAGTGAATATCCTTGAGGGCTTCTACTTGGTTGCCCTGAAAACGAGTTTTGTAAATTTTTTGAACGTGTTTTACATCTAAAAGTGTCATGAGAATCTCCTTTCTTAATATCCCATCAAATGAAATGTTGCTTGCATCATAGCGCATCCCAGCTGAACACGCTCGATATCTTTGTGGCTTGGTTTTCTTGTTTTCTTATGTAAGATTTGTTTCATGATGTTACTCCTTTGTTCTTTATGAGTCTAGTTTACATCAAAAAAAACTGCTTGCCATAACCTAACCTTACAAAAGAGACTTTAATCTTACATTTTTGTAAGATTGGGGAATTTTTTGAAAATATCTACTATACGAAGTCCTATCATCACTTGTTTTATTTTTAAAAAAGGAGTAAAATAAAATTATGAAAGGGTTTTCTTCGATGCCTTGTAAAACTTTAGTTTTTTAGTGCTTATTTTAAAAAGTAGTAAGCTATAATTCGCATAACTGCAATGAAGAGGGAGGTTGATCTCCCTCTTGTTTAGAAAGAGGCTCCTATGAAACGTATATTTCTCTTCATCAGCAATCTTCTTCTGACACTCTTTCTGATTGGTGCTTTGTCCTTTTGGAAAGACTCTCTTCCACAAATCCTGTTTCCAGGTGCAGCAGTATTAAGCGGGCAAGCAGATTATTCTGCCGTTAAGGAAAAATTAAATAGTCTTGCTAAAGAACATAACAGTCTTATCGCAAGAACCATTTGGGAAGTAGATAGTGATGGAAAATCGCAAACTTACTACGAAGTTTTTGGAGATGGGAAACTTCCAGACTGGATGCCTCAAGCAAGTCAAGAAAGTATCAATAAAAGTAATCTTCTCAACAATTACAATATTATCAGTGGATCGCTAACAAATCAAGAATTAGCTATTCACCTTAAACAACTTGGACTAGAAAAAGTTAACACATTTGAAAATAATAGAGTCTCCTTCGTATTGACCCTCATTGCCCAACCCAATCAACTTACTAGTCTTTTCATTTTTTTATTGACCTTTTTATCACTTATTGTTATCGGACAGATTCAATCTCTCTCTCAATCAGGAATAAGACTGATTAATGGAGAACGTCTCAGAAATCTCTTCTTTCGTTCTATCATAAGAGACGGACTTGATATCCTTCTTTTCGGCTTGCCTGCTTTCCTAATAGCTAGTATTTTAGTAATTTACCTAGGCTATCCTTATGAAATTCAGACTTTTTTAGTAATACTATTTATTTTTTATAATAGCCTGCTTCTCTTGCTAAGTCTTCTCATCGCTTTTCTTTTTACTATTTCTTTGAAAAGAGTTCATCTTATCTCAATCATTAAAGGAAAATTACCAATTAAGTCAATTTTACGTATTCTTTACTTTGGTCAAGCTCTGTCTATCTTATTAGTTATTGTAGGATTTGGGCGCTTGTCCATTGATCATCATATATTTATGAAAAATGAGGCTGGACAAGCTACTTGGAAACAACACTCCAATATTGTTAATCTTCAAACAGGTCGTTCAAGTCAAAGAAAAAATATAGATGAACTCAAAATGAATGCTAATAAATGGTTTGACTTTATTCAATATTCTTTAGAAAATGGAAATGCCTTTCTAGTCAAACATAATCTCGCTATTCAAGCTATAAAACATTCTCTTTCAACTCATAATGATTCTGAACAAAATCCCTATGACTTGGAAGGGAAAAATATTCTCTATGTAACACCTGACTACTTCAAAAAAGAAGGTATAGAGTTAACATCAGAAACCTTTAAAAAAATCAATAATCTAAAAGATGGACAGGTTCTTGTAATACTACCTCAAGAACAAAAGAAAAATGAGGAACAAATAAAACAAAACATACAAGAAGATTTAACTAATCGATTATACAGTAGTGATACAAAGCATAGTGTCGAAGTTAATATAACTTATACTGATCAAAAAAAAGATGTATTCATTTATAATACTACCCATATTTCTTATGATCAATGGTTGTCAACCCCTATTTTTATCGTAGTTTCTCCTAAGGCACTTGGACAAGATTCTTCTATATTTTGGTTTACGAATCTAGAATATCTCTATTTTACCGATTTACAGCAAACACAAGAACTTTTGAAGTACTATCAACTTGATCCTATGATTTCAGGATTATCCTTTGCTAGAGAGACCTACCTCCAGTTAAATCAAAAAATTAAAATCGAAATTTTTAGTAACTTAGCAAGTGCTATATTTGCTATCTTGACTTCAATTTTACTTTTTACAAGTTTAAACCTACTCTATTTTGAAGCCTTTCGCAAAACCATATTCTTGAAAAAAATAGCTGGTTATTATTTCTTTGAATTACACTGTAGATATATCACTTCTCAAATAATAGCTCTCTTTGTCGGAAGTAGTCTAGCTTTCATTATTTCTAAGAATATCTGGATTACCCTGATTTTATTTCTCAGTTTTTCAGGTTTAGCTGTTTCTCTATTGAAAATCTGTGATAAAAAGGAAAGTAAAACTTATGCTAGCATTATCAAAGGAGGATAGTATGATTGAATTACAACATATTTGGAAACAATTTGGTTCTCGTGTCATTTTTTCAGACTTGAGTCTTAATTTTCAAGGTGATATGGTGTATGCATTGATAGGAGATAGTGGTTGTGGCAAAACCACTTTGCTGAATATGCTAGCAAAACTAGAGACTTTCGATAAAGGGGAAATATTTTACAAAGGAAATTCTTTGACTTCAATAAAAAATGAGGAATTTTATCGTAACGAACTTGGCTATCTCTTCCAGAACTTTGGACTATTAGAAAGTCAGACCATTCGAGAAAACCTTGAGCTGGGAATGATTGGTAAAAAAAAGAACAAGAAACAAGAAAAAGAAAGACTTCTTCTTCAAGCACTGCAAGCTGTAAGACTGGATTATCTAAGTCTCAACCAAAAAATCTATGAATTATCTGGTGGTGAAGCTCAACGTGTAGCACTTGCCAAAATTATCCTGAAAAATCCTCCTTTGATTCTAGCTGATGAACCAACCGCCTCACTAGATCCTAAAAATTCCAAGGAAATTATGGAAATTCTCCTTGAACTTCGTAATGCTAATAGAACAATTATCATCGCAACTCACAATCCTAGTATTTGGAAAATGGCTGATCAGATAATTCGGCTTTCTAAAGACGAAACAGATTATAATTAAATACCAAAATCCCTTGTGGCTATGTAGCGACAAGGGATTTTCAGTCATTTATGACACTTCTTTGAAGTACTATAGTGCAAATAATAAATATTTCCTTATTTACCTCACCAAAACCAGCCTTCATTATCGTCAATGGCTTGGGCTTCTTTGCGTTTGCGTGGGCCTGTTCCGTACATTTCTGCTTCGATTTCTTCCTTGGTAGGCATGACAGAAGCTAGGATGATATAGATAATCACGCCAAGTCCAAAGTTTGCGACTGTAAAAATAGCAAATAGAAAACGAACAAGGGTAACATCAAAATTCCACTTGTCTGACAGACCTGCCAAAACTCCTGAAATCATGCGATTTCGTCTCATTTTATAAAATTTACTGTTCATGATATTTCCTCTTTCTGCTATGTTAAACATAGTATATCATAGGTAGGCTCGGCTTTCATCAGTCCTCAGGCTGATTTATTAGTAGCAATTTACCTCGACAAACTCCACAGCGATAGCGTTTAGTATCAATCCTTCTCTTGCGATGATAAGCTTGCTGGCAGGATTGACAACGATAGAGCTTGAGTGGTTTAGAGTGGCTATTTGGCAAGGTTGGTACAAAGCGTAATCCATCCACTGCTTTCAACAGTTCCTTAAAATCCTTATCCTTGTGTTGATAGCCCTTCCCTTGAAAATAGAGGTGATAATGACAGAGTTCATGTCGGACAATTTTCCTAAAAACATCCAACCCCAATTCCTGATAAACCTTGGGATTAAAATCCAAATGCCCATCTTTGGGGAAAAATCGCCCACCTGTCGAACGTAGACGAGAATTCCAATGAGCTTGATGGATAAAAGGTCTACCGAAGTCTCCTAGTGAAACCTGCTTAACGTAATCAGTCAGTTTCATTTGGAGCTAGCAGCGACAGATTGACTTTTTCACGTTCAGTATCGATTTTCTTAACCCAAACCGTTACCAAATCTCCGACTGACACTACTTGGCTAGGATGTTTGATAAATTTGCGACTCATGTGAGAAATATGAATCAAGCCGTCCTCGTGAATCCCGATATCAACGAAGGCACCGAAATCAACAACGTTACGCACCACACCTTCTAGCTTCTGACCGACAACAAGATCCTTGATATCCAGTACATCTTGACGGAGAACTGGAGCATCAAAAGAGTCACGGAAATCTCGACCTGGTTTGAGAAGGTCTGCAATGATATCTTTAAGAGTTTCTGGACCAAGATTCAGTTCTTGCGCCATTTCCTTGACTGAAAGGGACTTGAGTTTACTTTGGTCTTCTTCATTCAAGTCTGTAATGTCCAAAAGTTTGAAAAGTTCCTTAACGGCAGCGTAATTTTCTGGGTGAACTCCTGTATTATCAAGGATATTGCTACTTTCAGGGATACGAAGGAAACCAGCTGCCTGTTCAAAGGCCTTGGCCCCCAGACGCGGAACCTTCTTAATTTGAGCTCGTGAAGTGATTTTTCCTTCCTCCTCACGGTATTTGACAATATTTTCAGAAATGGTTTTATTGAGTCCAGCTACGTGTGAAAGAAGAGCAGGACTGGCTGTATTGACATTGACACCGACTTGGTTTACCACTGTATCGACAACAAAGTCCAGACTCTCAGATAGTTTCTTCTGACTGACATCGTGTTGGTATTGACCGACACCGATTGACTTAGGATCGATTTTAACCAACTCTGCAAGAGGATCTTGCAAACGACGGGCGATAGAGATGGCTGAGCGTTTTTCAACTGTCAAATCTGGAAACTCCTGACGAGCAAGTTCGCTGGCAGAATAGACAGAAGCACCACTTTCATTGACGATAACATAGCTGACTTCAGGGAAATCTTTAAGAACTTCCGCCACAAAGGCTTCACTTTCACGACTAGCAGTACCATTTCCGATGGCAATAATCTCTACACCGTATTGACCAATCAGGTCGGCTAAGTCTTTCTTGGCTTCTTCAATCTGACGAGCAGAGGCTGGTTTAACAGGATAGATGACATGAGTTATCAGCATTTTTCCTGTTGTATCCACGACAGCTAGCTTGGCACCTGTACGAAAGGCAGGGTCAAATCCTAGAACCACGCGACCTTTCAGTGGAGCAACCAAGAGGAGATTGCGTAGGTTGTCAGAAAAGAGTTGGATAGCTCCTTCTTCTGCTTTCTCAGTTAGTTCTGTCCGAATACGACGCTCGATAGCAGGCAAGACTTTTTTCTTAACAGATTGCTGAACTACCTCATCTATGTAGGCATTTTTTACCTTAAAACGAGCAGCAAAGAAGGCAAGAATACGGTCTGTCGCATGTTCAAAACCGACCTTCAAGACACCAAGTTTCTCCCCACGATTGAGGGCCAAGGTACGATAACCCTGCATATTTCCAACCGTCTCAGAAAAATCATAATAAATCTGAAAAACCTGCTTTTCATCAAGACTTTCATCCTTGACTTGAGAAGTGAGTTTAGAGTGTCTCAGAACTTCCTGATAAGTCATGGAACGCAAGGCCACATCTTCCGATAAGGCTTCGATCAAGATATCAACTGCACCAGCCAAGGCCTCCTTACCAGTCGCAAATCCTTCACAGACGAACTTTTCAGCTTCCCTCTCTAAGCCAGCTACATTCTGCAAAATCAAGCGAGCAAGTGGGAAGAGTCCGGCTTCACGGGCAATAGTTGCCTTGGTCCGACGCTTTTCCTTGTATGGAAGATAAAGCTCTTCAACGTCTGCTAATTTTTCGGCAGCCAAGATAGCTTCTTCCAATTCCTTGGTTAACTTGCCTTGTTCTTGAATCTTAGCTAAAACAGCTTCCTTACGGTCGTTGAGATTGGTCAGACTTTTATCCAAGTCAATAATGGCCTTAATCGCCACCTCATCCAGACTACCAGTCATGTCCTTGCGATAACGTGCAATAAAGGGAATAGTTGCCCCTTCAGCTGTTAAAGACAAGACAGTATCAATTTGTTTTAAGGTCACACCCAAATCTTGGGAAATTTTTAAATATTTTTTATCCATAAACCTATTATACCATAAGCTAAACGTTTCAAATTACCTCTTACAATTTTAAAACATAAGTTGGGAAATAAATTTACTTCATTTCAATATTCTATTCATTGAGAAGGTTTCAATTTAGAATTCTACTAGATTACAAAAGGATTAGTGATTAAATTTTCACTGTTTTTATTTTTTACAAAACACTATATAAAGCTATTTGTTGAAGTTAACGAATCAATTTTCAGAGCAAATAAAAAGACCTCAAGCCTGAGCCTGCGGTGAGTGTAATCTATTTTGAAATTTTAAACAAAAAAGGAGCATTTAAGCTCCCTCCTTTGAAATAACGGCCACTTGGCTGGTCGGTGTACCCAGCATCTCAGATACCTTTTTCAAGGTGCGGCAGGAACCTTTCTGCCCTCAAATGTCTTTCGTTAATGTTATTCTAGCACTATCAACTTTTTTTGTCAAGTTTTCTCAATCTACCAGACTTAATACGACTTTGTAACTTGAAATCTTGTAAGCGATACATGGTCGGAACATAAAAGAAATCTCCACTTTTATGTAACTTGATGGCAACAAGAACATTATCATCAAATCTTTTAACATATTCAAAACTAGCATCTTTCTCTCGTGGATTGACCCCAACGAAATCTGGATTACTTAGTATAAGTTCCAGGTCTTCAATATGATGAATCACATCATTGTGATGACGTTTTATCATATGGCTTCTTAAACCTTCTTTGTTAACCTTGATATCACTGGTTTCAAGAACAATATTAAAAATTTCTTTTACTTCATCGGTAACCTGACCGATTTTTTCATGATCCATCATTTTCTCCGTTATTCCACAACTATTATATCACAATCATAGTGTATATTAGGATATATCAAACTCTATTATTCGTTAGATACTCAATTTTAACTTTTCACTTTTCCTCAAAATAATAGTATAATAGAGGTAGAATTTAGAATCGAGGTACACCTATGGCTGTAAAATTTACAAAAACGGACGACTTGGACAAGATGTTTGAAGAGTTTGCGAAACTCCCTGATTTGAAACAAGTCACTTTCCCTGATGACAAAGAGAAAAAAGCCAAAGCAGAAAAGAAAAACTAGATGACTGCTTTCCAACAACTCCCGTCTAGTGTGCTTCAGACTGGGGCTATTTTTCTCTCTATAATCATTGAAGCCCTACCCTTCGTTCTGATCGGAAGTATTGTTTCAGGACTGATTGAGGTTTATATCACACCTGAAAAAGTTTATCATTTTCTCCCTCGCAATCGTTGGGGGAGAATCTTTTTTGGGACCTTCGTTGGGATACTTTTCCCTTCTTGCGAATGTGGAATCGTCCCCATTATCAATCGTTTTCTAGAAAAGAAGGTTCCCAGTTACACAGCCGTTCCCTTTCTTGTGACAGCACCTGTTATCAATCCCATTGTTCTTTTTGCGACCTATTCTGCCTTTGGCAATTCCTTCCACGTCGCCCTGTTACGAGCTCTGGGTTCCATTGTTGTAGCTGTGATACTTGGGATTTTTCTGGGATTTTTCTGGCAAGAACCGATTCAGAAAGAAAATCGTTTGGCCTGTCATGAGCATGATTTTTCTCACTTGAGCCCTGCAAAAAAGATTTTTCAGGTCTTTGTGCAAGCCATTGATGAATTTTTTGATACGGGGCGTTATTTGGTATTTGGATGTCTCTTTGCTTCTGTGATACAAGTCTACGTTCCGACACGCATTTTGACTTCTATCAGTGCGACCCCTCTTTTTGCCATCATACTCTTGATGCTTTTGGCCTTTCTTCTTTCGCTCTGTAGTGAGGCGGATGCTTTTATCGGTGCTTCTCTTCTTTCAAGTTTCGGTTTGGTACCAGTTCTGGCCTTTCTCGTCATTGGCCCAATGCTGGATATCAAAAATATTCTCATGATGAAAAATTACTTGAAAACACGATTTATCAGTCACTTCATTACGATTGTGACACTCGTTGTATTAGTATATTCTCTCTTGATTGGAGTCATCCTATGATACGATTTTTAGTTTTAGCTGGCTATTTTGAATTGACCATTTATCTCCATCTGTCTGGCAAATTAAACCAGTACATCAACATGCACTATTCCTATCTGGCCTATATTTCCATGGTGCTTTCCTTTATCTTGGCAATTGTTCAATTGTATATCTGGATGAAGCAAGTCAAAACCCACAGTCATCTGAACAACCGATTAGCGAAGGTGACGAGTATTGCTCTTCTAGCCATTCCACTTGTCGTCGGCTTAACTTTCCCAACTGTTAGCTTGGATTCTCAGACAGTTTCTGCTAAAGGTTATCATTTTCCGCTATCAGAAGGAACGGATCAAGCCATTCAAACAAGTGAAGGGACGACAAGCCAATATTTGAAACCAGATACCAGTTCTTATTTTTCAAAATCAGCCTATGAAAAGGAAATGCGAACTGCAGCGGATAAATACTTGTCCCAAGATAGTATTCAGATCACCAACGAAAACTATATGGAAGTCATGGAGGCTATCTACGACTATCCAGATGAGTTTGAGGGTAAGACAGTCCAGTTCACAGGCTTTGTCTATAACGACCCCAGTCATGCCAATAGCCAATTTCTGTTCCGCTTCGGCATTATTCACTGTATCGCGGATTCAGGTGTCTATGGATTGCTGACCAAGGGAAATACCCGTCAGTATGAGAATAACACCTGGATAACAGCCAAAGGAAAACTAGTCAATCACTATCATAAAGAACTCAAACAAAACCTCCCAACCTTGGAAATCGATAGCTTTACTAAAGTCGATAAACCAGAAAATCCCTACGTGTATCGAGTGTTTTAAAAAAGTAGCCTGGAAAGGGCTACTTTTTCTATTTAGAAATAAGAATCTAAAGTATGGGTAATTTTATATAAAACTCCGATTTCCTACTCAGCATCCTTCCAATTCCGAGCAATTTCTTCATCTTTCTGGAGTTGATCTACCAGTTCTTCAACAGAGTCAAATTTGACCATTTCACGGACACGGTCTAGCCAGTAAACAATAACTGTTTCACCGTAAATGTCATCTGAAAAATCAAAAATATTGACTTCAAAACGTGGCTCTTCTCCATCGAAAGTAACATTTTTCCCGACACTCGCCATTCCACGATATCTTTTACGCTGCACTTCGATATCGACTACGTAAACACCATCTGCTGGCATATAGGTTCGATCTCTTAAAACTAAGTTTGCTGTTGGATAACCGATCGTACGTCCACGAGCATTCCCATGAACAACCATTCCACGTGATGGTAGAGGGGTGCCAAGTAAATGAGCAGCTTCTCTGACATCTCCATCCAGAATAGCTTGACGAATACGAGTAGAACTAATTTTCCCCTTTTCATCCTCAACAGGAGGAACAATGATGATTTCTCCATCAAAATAATCCTTCAAATCATCCGCAGTTTTCTTATCAGAACCAAACGTGTAATCAAATCCCGCTACGATAATCGCTGGTTTTAATGCTCTAACATAGGTATCAAAGAACTCTTGACCCGTTAAACTAGCAAATTTACTACTAAAGTCAAGTAAGAAAAGAGCCTCTACTCCATGCCATTTCATCTTATGTTCCCGTTCTTCATGGCTGACAATATGAAGCATTAATTCTGGCTTGTAAGGCTGTAATGCGAGCTTAGGCGACTCTGTAAAGGTCATCACGACAACTGGTAGATATTCTTTCATAGAAGCCTTGCTAGCTACTTCAAAAAGCTTCTGATGTCCCTTATGAATACCGTCAAAATAGCCTAATACAAGAACTGTTTTATCAGGTACTGCGATGTCTTTTTCATTTTTTATAGGTACTGTTGTAATCATGAAACTATTATATCATAGAGAAAGCCTTTTCGCTAAAAGGAAATCCCAAATGTCGTCTTTTACTCCTGAACTGACCTTAAAAAATCATTCAAGATGTTAGTTTTAAAAAATAGCATCCCTAAGAGATGCTATCGTTTGGTAACTAGTCTACTGTTTCTTCCAAATCTTTTAACTTCACCGAAACAATTTTTGAGACACCTGATTCTTGCATAGTCACTCCATAGATGGAATCAGCCGCTGCCATGGTTCCCTTACGGTGGGTTACGACGATAAACTGGCTGTCCTTGTCAAAGCGGTTGAGGTAATCCCCAAAACGTTTAACATTGGCTTCGTCAAGCGCAGCCTCTACCTCATCCAAGATGACAAACGGAATAGTCTTGACACGGATAATGGAGAAAAGCAAAGCAAGAGCCGATAGAGCTTTTTCACCACCACTCATGAGGTTGAGTGATTGGATTTTCTTACCTGGTGGTTGAACAGAAATCTCAACCCCAGCTGTCAGAAGGTCTCCTTCAGTCAAAATCAGGTCAGCCTGACCTCCGCCAAACATCTGCTTGAAGGTCACTTTAAAGGACTCACGAATGGCCTCAAAGGTTGATTTAAAGCGTTCCTTAACCTCATCATTCATCTCTGTGATAGTCTCTAGGAGTAGATTTTTCGCTGATAAAATATCATCTCGCTGGCTATTTAGGAAATCCAGACGGTTGTGAACTTCTTCGTACTGTTCAATAGCTTCTAAGTTGACAGGACCCAGTGATCGAATAGCCTTCTCTAAATCTTTAACCTCTTGCTCTGCCAGATTGAGATTCTCCAACTCATGAGACTTTTCTAAAGCTTCTGTATAGCTAATCTGATACTGGTCTGTTAGCTGACTCTGTAGATAGCGCAAGCGCTCGCTGACCTTTTCTTTCTTGGCTTCAGCACGAGTTTGCTTACGAATCCACTCTTCATTCTGCTGGCGAGCCTGATCCAAATGACTAGCAATATCATCCAGTTGACCTTCAATATCATCCAACTCAAACTGCTTGCGAATCAAACCTTGTTGGAGATTTGTTTTCTGAATTTTGGCTTCATCAGCCTGTTGACTGAGCAAATCCGTATCAACTTTCTCAAGATTGTCAACTTTTTCTTGGAGAAGGCGCTGGATTTCCTCTTGTTCGATATCTAAATTGTCTAATTCCTTGCCTAGACGTTCAATATCAGCTACTTCATAACGTTTTTGTCCTTGCAGTTCTGTCTTAAGCAAGCGAGCTTGCGCTACCTCTTCCTGCAAGTTTTGATAGCGTTCTTGGATGGCGTTTTTGTTAGACTTAATCTCTTCAATCTCAGCTTCCAAATTTTGCTTATCACTGGCAATAATAGCAAGGCGTGCTTGGCATTTTTCCTTATCTGCTTGCCAATCTCCCTCAGAAAGACGATCTAATTCCTCTTCTTGGAGTTTCCAAAGAGTTTCTAATTCTTCGACTTGCTGACTGGTCTGCTGATAAGCGAGGGACAAGCCTTGCTCCTGAATACGAGCCTGCTCTCCTTGAGATTTGATAGCTTCTAATGATTCGGTCAATCTAGCCATCTGGTCTTGTAAGGTCTTCAAACTCGACTCTTCTGAACGAAGACTTGCTTCCTCTTCAGCAATTTCTTTTTGTAATTGCTCCAGTTCTGGCTTGATGAAAATACTGTTATTCTGGCGGTTGGCTCCACCTGCATAGGAACCACCTGTGCGCAACTCTGTCCCATCCAAAGTCACCATACGAACCTGATAACGAACTTGGCGAGCAGCCGCACGCGCATGTTCTACGGTATCAAAGATAGCTGTCGTGGCTAGCAAATTCTTGAAAATAGCTTCCAACCTATTATCGAATGTCACCAACTCATCTGCCATGCCCAGAAATCCTGGACTTGCAGCGATAGCATCTTGATTCTGGCTAGAAATCGTACGCGCCTTAATAGTGGTCAAAGGAAGGAAGGTTGCACGACCGGCTCTGTTTCGTTTAAGGAAATCAATCGCCTTGGTTGCCGCATGTTCATCTTCTACGATGATATGCTGACTGCTGGCTCCAAGCGCAATCTCTAGGGCAGTTTGATAATGTACATCAAAGGTCAGATGCTCACTGACTGCACCAATAATTCCACCAAGGCGATCTTTTTCTTGGAGAACACTCTTAACACCTGCATAAAAGTTACTGTGATTTCTAAGGATATTTTCCAAACTTTGGGCTCTAGCCTGCTTGTTTTTGAGACTATCCAGACGGTCAAAGAGTTGACTTTGTTGAGCTTGATAGGAAGCTTTCTGCTCCTCTTGCTCCTTGGCAATAGCTTGATAGTCGGCCAATAATTTCTGAACCTGCTCCTTGGCAGTTTCAAGCTCGTCTTTTTGCTGACTAGCCTTCTCTTTAGCTGTAGCCAGCTGTTTTTTCAGCTTTTCTAATTGATCTGCTTGTTTTTGAGAAAGCTGACGACTATTTTCCAACTCATTCTCGATACGGGTTAGTTGGTTTGACACATCTGCTTCTTCTTGTAAAAGGGCTACAAAGCGTTCACGTAGAAGCTCAATCATCTGATCAGGATCATCTGAAAAAGCCAGCAATTCAGCTTCTAAACGATTGAGTTTTTGATTATTTTGGACTAGATTTTCTTCTAAAAGTGCCAAAGAGCTTTCTTTTTCAGTCTTTTCCTGACTTAGAGCATTTCTCTTATCCTCCAAAGCAGCCAAACGGGCTTGTGCTTCCTGTTGATTCAGGGCTACTTGTTCAGATTCCAATTTCGATAGGGCTAATTTTCTCTCTAAATCACTGATTAGACTGGTCAATTCCATCAAACTGCCCTGGTCTTTGGCCATTTCAGCCTGTAAATTTTGGCGTTGCTTTTTAAGAGTTTGGTTTTCTTCTTCTAATTTTTCACGCTTTTGGTAATAACTCGTCAATAGTTCCTGAACCTGTGCCAACTCTTCTTCCGTCAACTCTAGTTCAGCCTTATTTTCCTTGATTTGAGCAACCAGCACGTCTAAATAAATAGCCTTGCGTTGACCTTCCAAATCCAGAAACTTACGAGCATTTTCAGCTTGCTTCTCAAGAGGCTTGATTTGATTATCCAACTCGTAGATAATGTCTTCTAGACGATCCAGATTATCCTGAGTTTGCTGCAGTTTACTCTCAGTTTCTTTTCTGCGAGTCTTGTATTTCAAAACTCCAGCAGCTTCTTCAAAAATAGCTCGGCGTTCTTCAGGCTTGGAATTAAAAATCTCCTCAACCTTCCCTTGAGAAATAATAGAGAAGGAATCTCGGCCCAAACCTGTATCCAAGAAGAGGTCATGAATATCACGCAGACGGACTTTCTTGCCGTCAATCTTGTATTCGCTATCACCACTACGATAGATATGGCGTTCTACCCTGATTTCTTGACCTGCATCCTTGATAAATCCATCATTATTATCCAGAGTCACAACTACAGAAGCATAATTGAGAGGTTTGCGACTTTCGGTCCCAGCAAAGATAACATCCGGCATCTTACCACCACGGAGACTCTTAACACTTGATTCCCCCAAGGCCCAACGCAGACTTTCTGTAATATTCGATTTTCCAGATCCATTGGGTCCAACAACTGCTGTCACGCCTTGGTCAAAGACGACCTTGGTCTTATCAGCAAAAGACTTGAATCCCTGAATTTCGATTTCCTTTAAATACATGAATCCAGCCCTTTCTCAACGGCATTTTTGGCAGCTTCCTGCTCTGCTAGTTTCTTAGAACGACCTTGACCTTGACCAATGCTCTTACCTTCGACAAGAACTTCTACATCAAAGACCTTATCGTGGGCAGGACCCGTTTCAGAAATCACCTGATAACGAATAGCCACATCACCATTAACCTGAAGTAACTCTTGGAGATGGGTCTTATAGTCTGTAATCATCTCAAATTCGCCTGCTTCAACCTTAGGAATCATGACTTGATAGATAAATTCCTTGACCTTGGCCACATCCTTGTCCAAAAGAAGGGCACCAAGAAAGGCTTCAAAGGCATCACCAAGAATGGTATCACGATTGCGTCCACCAGATTTTTCTTCCCCTTTACCCAGCTTGATAAACTGATCAAACTGGCAATCACGCGCAAAACCAGCCAAACTCTCCTCACGGACAATCATGGCACGGAGTTTAGACAAGTCACCTTCAGGCTTTTTAGGATATTTTTTATACAGATATTCTGAAATCAATAACTGTAGAACAGCGTCTCCTAAAAATTCCAAGCGTTCATTGTGTGAAATTTTTAAGAGGCGGTGCTCATTGGCATAACTCGTATGAGTAAAGGCAGTCTCCAGTAAATTTTTGTCTGCAAATTCGATTGCAAAATGGTTCTTTAGTACAGTTTGTAATTCTTTCATACCAACCTCTTTCTAACTGATAACAGTCCTTTTTATTATATCAAAAAAAGCCCCCTGAGTCACTTTAAAACGGGACTGGAGGTGATTTGGACATTTTATAGAATAAGATTTTTAGTTTTAGGGACAAATTTAGAGCAGTGTAAAGAAAAAAGCCCGATTAAAGGCTTTTTTAGGATGTTTACATCCACCCTGAGGGAATCGAACCCCCATCTCAAGAACCGGAATCTTACGTGATATCCATTACACTAAGGGTGGAAACTTGTTTTATTATAACAGAAATTTGCTCTAATAACAAGTTTTTTTCTGGCCATATAGCCTGTCTTAGTGGGAAGCATCCCCATTCCAGATTGAGTTTTTCACGATAACATAATCAACGTGTTTAAGGTCAGCAACCTGACGTCCACCTGCATAAGAAATAGCACTTTGAAGGTCTTGTTCCATCTCAGTTAAAGTGTCTTGCAGATGACCTTTGGCAGGAAGCAAGATACGTTTGCCTTCCACATTTTTGTAAGCACCTTTTTGATATTGCGAGGCTGAACCGTAATATTCTTTGAACTGTTCACCATCGACTTCAATCGTTTTCCCTGGACTTTCGATGTGTCCTGCAAAGAGGGAACCAATCATGACCATGCTGGCACCGAAACGGATAGACTTGGCAATATCGCCGTGAGTACGAATTCCTCCATCAGCGATAATCGGTTTACGAGCAGCCTTAGCACACCAGCGTAGAGCAGCCAACTGCCAACCACCTGTACCAAAACCAGTCTTGACCTTGGTGATACAAACCTTACCAGGACCGATTCCAACCTTAGTCGCATCCGCACCAGCATTTTCCAATTCACGTACAGCTTCTGGTGTTCCCACATTTCCAGCAATGACAAAAGTTTCAGGTAATTCTTTCTTGATGTGTTGAATCATAGAAATCACGCTATCTGCATGACCATGAGCAATATCAATCGTGATGTATTCTGGAGCATCAGCCTTGAGTTGGCTAACGAAATCATACTCATAGTCCTTAACACCGACAGAGATAGAAGCAATGAGCCCTTGATCGTGCATTCGTTTAATAAAAGGAATGCGTCCTGCTTCATCAAAACGGTGCATAATGTAGAAGTAACCACCTTTAGCCAGTTGCTCTGCTACATTTTCATCCAAAATTGTCTGCATATTAGCTGGCACAACAGGTAGTTTAAAGGTGTGATTTCCTAGAGTGACACTTGTATCTGCTTCTGCACGGCTTTTAATCACACATTTATTTGGAATCAATTGAATATCTTCGTAATCAAAAATTGGAAATTCATTTAACATATCGATGTCTCGTTTCTTTTGTAATGACCTACCTATGCTCTCGCATCACTACGCCTTTTCCGACGTTTCCTTAATTCATTATAAACTAAAGTACAGTTTCTGTCAAATAATTTCATAAATTAAAATATATTGTTCGGTTTTTATTGTATAAATAATAAAAAAGAGGAGAGATTATTTTCTCCCCACTTCGTTAGCAATATTCCTTTTAAAAATTTCTTCTGAGATTTCTATCATATTACAAAACTCACTATATGACAAGGTCGTCTTAGGAATGTGGATAGACCATTTCTTCAACACAGCTCCATAACCTGCTAGCTTTCCTATCTCACTATCAACCGCCTTTTTCTCACTCGGGAAAATAAGACCAGCCTTCTCAGCTTTTAAAATATAAGAATAGGAAATCAGCTGGAATAAGTCCTCACGGTTGATTCCTTTTTCAGCCTTTTCAAGCTTTTTATATTTAGCATCTAATACTATTTTAAGTTCTTTATGATAAAAATCTGGATATACTTTTCGTTTCCCAACAGAAAATACCGAAATACCACCTAGCTTTTCTTTATTCCGTGGATGGATGAAATCTTTTGGCAATAAGGTATGGACATACTCTTCCCAAAGCCAGGCAACATCAAAAAGAATACCATGAATTTTTTGATCTTGATATCCTAAACCGTGCTTTTCTTGGTTTAGGATCATCAGACAAAGTTCTTGTAACTTTCTGTACTCGTGAAAGTATGCATGACGTATCGGTTTAGATTGATTTACCCGAATAATCTTAGCACGATCAGCTAGTTTATAAGAAGGCGTTACACGCACGATTTCAGATACGTTTTCACGACTAGTTGAGAGATTATCTAGCACCCCTTGACCAATGCTTTTCTGGTTCTTAATGTATTCAATAGTGTGACGAACCAACTGCATGAGGGGATTATCATAGGTGAACTCTCTCGTTGTGTAGGCAATATTTCCCGTGAAAGGAAGATTTTTCTTGAGATGGTTTCTTACATCAATCACTCCCTTAACATTACTGTCATTATGAGAAAATCGATGGTATTCCTTATAAAGACCTTTACGAATAGCAGCTTGTAGATACTTGGGGAAGAGATACATCAAAAGTTGATAAAGCCTCTCTTCACGAGACAAAGCAACATCTAAACTAGTGAGATTGATATGAAGAACCTTGTGTAAGAGATAATGCAAAAAATGGTCATTACTCTCATCAGAAAAGCGAGAGGAAATCGTTAATCTTTCCTGACCACATCCCAGAAAACCAATCACATTTCCAGTCTTGATTTTCTGATTAACTGTTTCAAAGATTTTTTGGTCCTTTTCTAAGTCAGAAGAATTCTTCAAATCATTTGGAAAAATGAAAACACGTTCATCTTGGGATAGACTTTCCAAGGTTCTGTCTAAAAGAAGATTGCTTAGTTTAGGATATCCTTCAACAAATTCTTCTTTAACAATCTTGTGTTGATTATCAGTAATCCGCATCATCGTTTTCATCGCCTTCATTGTCATCAGCTACTGCCTGATCTTTTTGCTCATTCTTTGTCAGATCAAATGCCTTCTTCAATGTTTCAAGAATTTCAGCTTCTTCATAAGAACCACGTATATAATCTTCCAAAAGCGGTTTGAGATAATCAGACCAGAGTAATTCATAGTCAAAATCTACATCATTCAAATCAAGGAAATAACTTGGCCCGATATGGTAATGACTGTTTAATTCCTGAACGTTTTCAATAGCAGCATTCAAGTTTCTTAGTCGAGTCTTAGCTTCTTCAGCACGATTACCTAGTTCTTTATCTAGAATATAAAGTTGACTTTCAGCCGTAACTTCAACAAATCGGAAACGACGACGCATAGCAAAATCAAAGGTATCTACTGAACGGTCAATGTCATTCATAGTGCCGATGATATAGACATTTTCAGGGATATAAAACTTTTCATCAGTTTCGTGTAGATTAGCATATTGGGTAGAAACACTTCCCTTTTCACCACGATAGCCTTTATCAATTGAGAAAAAGAGTTCTCCAAAAATCTTAGAAATCTCACCACGGTTGATTTCATCGATGATGAAGACGAATTTCTTGTCTGTGTCAATCGTTGGAGATACATAATCACATAATCCATAACTTTCTTTCATGTGATCCAAAACAATGTTTTGATAAGTTTCGTACTTTAAATTAGTATCTTCACCCTTGTACAAAAGATACACTTTTTCTTTGGTAGCAACAGGAGAATCAAATTTCACATTCCCTTGACTATTTAAACTGGCTGGAACAGAACTACGAGGAAAGAAGTATTGTCCTTGCTTTTCATTGATAGCATCCGTTAGCTTAGCCCACGTTTCCTCAAAATTATCTTGTCCTCCAGTTTTCTGAGCTTCTTTCGCCCTCTGACAGAACTTCTTAAAAATACCATCCTCTAGCTTAAACTCAATAGCTCCATCCCCATTTGATACCGGTCTCAGCCCCTCTACAAAATCCGTATAGTCATAAGATGGGTGAAACTGTACAAAGCCGATTTGCTCCTCATGACCTTCCGTTAAATCTTTAGCAATTTCTTTAGCAAGATAAGTTTTTCCTGTACCAGGTGCACCTCGGAGGATTAGGTTTTTGGATTGTAGTAGAGTTTGAGTTAATTGATGACGAAAATTGTTTGATGAATCCATTGTACTATTTTCTTCCTTATTTTCCATAAAGAGCTTAGAATACTCAAAAAGCATAGTTCCTAATTTCGATGGCTCCAACTCAGGATAAGTTTTGGACAACAGGTCAATTATTTTATGATTTTGCAGATAAGGTCCACCTTGAGTTGTTTGAGAAACAAAGTGGCTCCAAAATTCTTTTTGACTATTAATATTTACACCAAAGAAAGGATATCCCTCAGAATAGATACAAAGTAATTTTGTCACCATAGCAGAACGACCAACAAATTCATTTGTTGATCTTTTCATATCAAAAATAGGATTTTCAAAATTAAAACGAATACCTTCTTTGATAATTTCATACAAATCTGATTTTAATTTTGAAAATCGCTGATCCAACTCTGAAAGCGGAATGACTTTATTACCTTGATCTTTATAACTCTTTGTTTTTTCATTCCAATAAATCCCGAATTTTGAAGCTGAGCCACCAGAAATTCCAAGAAATAGATTTTTGTATTTTCCCTTCTCAAGAGCGTAGCACAAAGACTTATTTTGCTGTCCCTTTCCTATTACATATTCATCGATTGACATTGTTAAAATCCTATTCAAAGGCCATTCCTGGAGAAACTCTTCTTTTAATTTATCATTAAACTTTTCACCAGCAGTTGCCTTATTTAATAACTCTTCTTTATTTAGACTATACCATTTATAAAAATCTTCTAAACTAACTTTTCTTTTATTCATCAATCTAACCCCTTTTACTAATGATGTTTAAATATTAGCATTACTTATTAACATATATTTTATAAATAGAATACCATATCCTATAGAAAAAGAAAAGAATTTCTAAAGAAAAAGCCTAGTGTAGAGAGCTTTATTACCTCATAACACTAGACTCTTTTTATCTTAATAATACTCGCCTTGGCGGTAGTCCCATGAGTTAAAGATATCTGACAGGTGCATCATAATCTTATCAATGTCAAGCCCTTTGCGGATTACAACTGGAGCTGGTGAAGTTGAACGAGCTCCTCCTTGTTCTGGGATGAGTTTGCCGTCCTTATCGACCATAGAGACCATCACACCTTGCTCGTAGCGTGTTTCAATCGTTTTGTCAGGCTGGATTGATGCCACGTAGTCGTCTGCCTCGATAACAAGGTCCACTGCGCCTTCTATACGTTCTCCGATTCCTTCTACCTTACCACGATTTCCTTTGCCAGATGGGTTTGCAGATGAAGCGTATACCATCTTGCCTTCTTCCCAAAGTTTGGCAGCCAATTGTTCACCAGCTTTCCCGAATTTAATAACAAAACAGCTAGTACCACGCACGTCAGTCATGAGTTCTTCACGACCATCCCCATAAGCTTTGAGTTTTTCAAAAGCTTCTGGTTTCCATGGAAGGATACATCCAAGAAGAATATCTTCATCCCAATGTTTTTGATAAAAGGCTTCAATTTCTGGGTTGAGTTGTGCTAAAGCACGAAGCTCATCCATGCTACCGCAGAGAACAACACCTGGTTTATTACGGTTACGTTCTTTGGCTTCAAACTTGCGTTCAAGTCCTGCCTTATCGCTAGTCATGATGATGTAACCAACTTTAGTAGGGCAAACAATACAACCGCCCTCACCTTTTAAAATATCATATCCTTCTTGTGAAAGTGTTCCGTTCCATTGAATGTGTTTTGTCATAGTTCTATTTCCTTTTCTAATTTTCTTCTAATCCTGCCAGTAGGCTGGTCGTTGTTTTTCATAAGCAGCAATCAAATCTTCATACTGCAAGGTAATACCGATATCATCCAAACCATTTAAGAGCTTGTGTTTCCATTCACTATCGATTTCGAAAGTGAATTCTCCAACTGGTGAGATGATTTTTTGTTGTTCCAAGTCCACGGTTACCTGGTCACTTGGTTGTAGCTGGGCTAGTTTCTCTCTAACCTCTCTGGGCTGAACAATTGGTAACATGCCATTATTAAGTTCATTATTGTAATGAATGTCCCCAAAAGATCCTGCAATCACGACCTTAAAACCATAGTCCGCTAGAGCCCAAGCGGCATGCTCCCTCGAAGATCCTGCCCCAAAGTTATCCCCTGAGATGAGAATACTAGCTTTCCGATATTCAGGTCGGTTAAAGACAAAGTCTGGGTCCTCAGTATACTTGTCATCCAGATAACGCCAAGCATACATGAGATACTTACCAAAGCCTTTTTTATCAATTAACTTGAGAAACTGCTTGGGAAGGATTTGGTCGGTGTCGATGTTATCATTCATAAGAGGAACGGTCGTTCCCGTATAAACTGTAAATTTCTCCATATCCTCTCCTTACTGGGCTTCTGGCATTTGTCGAACATCTACAAAGCGCCCTGCAATAGCTGCTGCTGCTGCCATGGCTGGACTGCAGAGATGAGTCTTAGCACCAAAGCCTTGTCTATCTTCAAAGTTGCGGTTACTGGTTGAAGCACAGTGAACGCCATCAGGTACCTTGTCGGGATTCATCCCTAGACACATGGAGCAACCTGGGTCTCTCCACTCAAAACCAGCATCTAGAAAGACTTTGTCCAAGCCCAACTTCTCAGCAGCTCGTTTGACAGGACGAGAGCCCGGAACTACAATTGCTGTTAGATTGGGAGCAATTTTCTTCCCTTTGACAAATCGCGCAGCCAGTTGCAAGTCGCTGAGACGAGCATTGGTACATGAACCGATAAAGATATAGCCTAGTTCAATATCAGCTGGCTTTTGACCTGGCTCTAAGTCCATGTAGTTGTAAGCTCGCTCATCATTCATATCTTTAATTTCTGGGAAACTGCTGTCAAAGTCAACCCCCATAGCAGGATTGGTTCCCCAGGTCACCATAGGAGCCAAGTCTGAAACATCCATCTGGATAATCTTATCATAAACAGCATCATCATCACTGACAATTGTTTTCCAATCCGCCACAGCCTCTTCAAAGTCCTCTGGAACACATTCCCGTCCCTTGAGATAATCATAGGTGGTTTGATCCGGATTCATGATTCCCATCTTAGAACCAAACTCGATGGACATATTGCAGATGGTCATGCGTTCTTCCATGCTCAGTGCATCAATTGCTTGTCCACGATATTCCACCACGTAGCCAACACCGCAGGCAACTCCGTACTTGGCAATCAAAGCTAGAATGAAATCCTTGGAATAAACTCCTTTTTGAGGAACTCCTGTAAATTCTACCAGCATTTTCTTGGGTTTGACCTGCCAGAGGGTCTGGGTCGCAAAGACATGCTCGACCTCACTGGTCCCAATTCCAAAAGCGATTGCTCCGAAAGCCCCGTGGGTTGCTGTATGGCTATCTCCGCAGACGATGAATTTCCCTGGTTGGGTCCGTCCTATTTCTGGACCAACCATGTGAACGATTCCCTGTTTTTCAGAACCGTGGGCTGCATGTTCAATCCCAAACTCCTCAACATTTTCAGCTAGCTTATCAATTTGAGCCTTAGAAATCACATCTCGAATATCGTAGATATTGACTGTCGGGACATTGTGGTCAAAGGTTCCAAATGTCAAGTCTGGTCGTCTCAATCTACGACCTGCGTCTCGTAATCCTTGAAATGCCTGAGGACTGGTCACTTCGTGGATATAGTGCTGATCCACATACATGAGTTGGGGCTGCCCCTCTTCTCCTGTGATGACATGACGGTCCCATAATTTATCAAAAATCGATTTTCCTGCCATCCATTACCTCCAAATAAAATATAAGGCTACTAGTGTGGTCACCATCCCGAGAAACCAAACCGTTTTAAAGTACCATTTTCTAGTCTTATGGTGAAAGATGATTCCTGCCAACCAAGCCCCAAAACCACCACAAGTAAAGGATAAAATGAGTAAGATTTTCTCAGGGATGCGCCAAGCTCTTCTCCTTGCCTTGGATTTGTCAATGCCATAAATGATGAAAATCATGACATTCCAAATCAAAAGGACTAGAGTAATTTTTTCGTCTAACTTCATAACCTTGCGATAATAGCTTCCGTCAGTTCCTTGGTCGAAGCCTGTCCTCCTATATCTCTCGTTAAAATTCCAGATGCCAAACTTGTGTCAACAGCATGCTCAATACGCTCTGCATCCTCATAACGACCAAAGCTATCTCTCAACATCATGGCAACTGATAAAATCATGGAAATAGGATTGGCAATACCTTGACCTGCAATATCAGGCGCTGAACCGTGAATAGGCTCATAGAGACTTGGGCCATTTTCAGAATGACTGGCTGATGGCATGACCCCAAGTGTACCAGATAGGACGCTTGATTCATCAGATAAAATATCTCCAAAAAGATTCTCCGTCACGATGACATCAAACTTAGCAGGATTGGTAATCATAAGCATGGCAGCTGAGTCGACTAGCTGGTGCTCCAAGGTTACATCTGGGAAATCCTGCACGACTTCCTCAGCTACTTTCCGCCAGAGTTTTGAAGTCGCTAGAACATTTTGCTTATCGATACTAGTAACGATTTTTCTGCGATTTCTTGCAATTTCAAATGCCTTACGAATAATCCGCTCTACTTCTTCATAGCTGTAGTCGTTGATATCACGCGCTTTCCGCTCTTCAAGAATATGATCTCCAAAGTAAATCCCTCCTGTCAACTCACGCACAACTACAAAGTCTACACCAGCAATTCGTTCTGGTTTTAGAGGTGACAAATGCTTGAGATTATCAAAAATCTTAACTGGGCGAATATTGGCATAGAGATTGAGTTCCTTACGGAGAGCTAGCAAGCCTTGTTCAGGGCGAACCGCTGCTCCATCATACTGAGGACTACCGATAGCCGCTAGGAGGATAGCATCTGCTTCTCTACATGCCTTGAGGGTTTCATCAGGTAAGGGATGCCCTGCAGCATCAATACCTGCACCTCCGAAGGGTCGTCTGTCAATCTCATAGTCAAAACCTGTTTTTTCAGCTAGAACCTCCAGAACCTCTAAACTAGCCTCCATGATTTCTGGGCCGATTCCGTCCCCTGCTAGAGCTACTATTTTCTTTGTCATAGCCTTCTCCTTTACACACTAGGCATATCGCGGTAAGAAACACTGCGTCCCATCTCACCAGCATTCTCTTTTTGAACAAAGGTATTGGCATTGATATAGGCAATAGCCGAAGCCTTCAACACATCGAAATCAAGCCCTGCTGCATTAAAGATGGTTTCTGTATCTCTGTTTTCAACAGTGACCAAGACCCGAGCTTGAGCATCGATTCCATCTGTCACCGCATCTATAGTGTAGGATACCAAGCGGACAGATTGGTTAAAGAACTTATCGATAGCGTTAAAGATTGCTTCAACAGAACCTTGCCCTGTCGCATTAAATTCGACTTTCTCACCATCCATATTGGCTAGGCTAACGAGTGCTTCAATGTCATTATCTGCATGGGTTTGCAGTTGTAAATCATCAAAATGGAAGCCTTCTGGATTTTCAACCATGGTTCCAGCTACCAGAGCACGAATATCTGCATCTGTGATTTCTTGCTTTTTATCAGCCAGCGCCTTGAACTTAGCAAAGAGTGGTTTGATATCCTCTTCTGAAAAGTCTAGGGCCAATTCTCTTAGTTTTTCAACAAAGGCATGGCGACCAGACAATTTTCCAAGTGGAAGACTATTACTCTTAACACCGACTAATTCAGGAGTGATGATTTCATAGGTAAGAGGATTTTTAAGGACTCCATCTTGGTGAATACCAGATTCGTGAGAGAAGGCATTGCCACCAACCACAGCCTTGTTTTTAGGAACTGGAATACCAGAGAAGCGAGAAACCATTTCTGACGTATTGATGGTTTCATTTAAAACAATACTGGTTTCTGCTTGGTAGTAATCTTGGCGAATATTGAGAGCCACTGCAATTTCTTCAAGAGCAGCATTCCCAGCTCTCTCACCTATTCCGTTGATAGTTCCTTCGACACGTCCTGCCCCATTCTTGACAGCAGCAAGGCTATTAGCCACTGCCATTCCAAGGTCATCATGACAGTGAGGTGAATAGATAATCTGACGATCTGTCTTGACATTCTCAATCAAGTGTTTGAAGATGGCTCCGTACTCTTCTGGAGTGGTGAATCCAACCGTATCAGGAATATTGATATAAGTCGCACCTGCATCGACCGCTGTTTGAACGACTTGCAAGAGGAAATCCAACTCTGTTCTAGTCGCATCCTCAGGAGAGAATTCGACCACTTCAAACTTAGAACGGGCATAGGAAACATGCTCCTTGATAGCTTCCAAAATCTCTTCTTTACTCTTATTAAGCTTATACTTACGATGAATCGGACTGGTAGCGATAAAGACATGAACCTGTGGATACTTGGCATCCTTGAGGGCCTCATAACAAGCATCAATATCAGACTTGACCGAGCGTGCCAAACCAGTCACCGCTGTTTTCTTCAAGACCTTAGCAATCTCCTGAACTGCTGTGAATGAATCAGGGCTAGCCGCTGGAAAACCAGCTTCAATTGCTGAAATGCCCCATTTCTCCAGCTGTCTTGCAATGGCAATTTTTTCCTTGATTGAAAAATTAACACCTGGTGTCTGTTCTCCATCCCGAAGGCTGGTATCTAGAAATTCAACTGTTCTCATAAGATTTCCCCTTTCCCAAATGTGGTTTTAAAAAAACATCTCGCTCAGAAGTCCAAGCGAGATGTTGATTCACTCCCGCTTGGTAAGCCAAACAGGACTAATGCTTTTTGCACTAGCCCGAGTACCTCAACAACAAAGCGAATTGATTAAACTTAGCTGTTTTCATGTTTGACTTTCTCCTTCGTTTGATATCTTGTTTAGTATTTTAGCATAGGCAAAAGTACTTGTCAAGAAAAAATCCAATATTTTCTGAAAATTTCTTCAGTAGAGAATATTTTGCTAATTGAAAGTCGTTGAAAAATATTGAAATGTTTCATTTTTTAGTGGTTAAGTTCCAACTTTTTTCTATCAATTCTAGCACTTCTTCATCTGATAAAGCATCATCAAGCGCCACACTAATCCAGTAGCGTTTGTTCATATGAAAAGCTGGATAAATACCTTTATTTAAAAGTAAATCAGCTACTTGGTCATGTTTGAGGTTGACTGCTTCCACCTGTCCTTCTCTGCCCTTTTCCAACTTATCCCAAGAGATTTTCATCAAGACGGCATACCACTTTTTATTGCCTTCGTGTCTTAACACTGCTGTATCAGGTGATTTTTCCCACAGATACTCCAGCTGATTACCATACTTTTCTTGAACTTGAGTCATGATTCGTTTAGTCTGAGGACAGATAAAATCTTGCACATCAAAACAAGCCTTCCGAATCTGGTAAAGAATCTCCAGACAAGCCTCACGGACACTTGCAACAAAACTTCCTTTAAAACTTTCCATATGGACTTGAGGATAGAGGTCACCAGTCTCATGGTCAAAGACTTGAAAACTCACATTATCAGCAGTGATGGATACAGTCATGACAAAGTCACCTTGCAAAATCTGGCAACTATAGGTCCAGACTCCACTATTTTCTACAAAACCATAGGCAAAAGCTTTTTCTTGATTAAACTGATAGGATTTAAATATTTCAAACATAAGCGAAAACTGCTACCCAAGGCTAGCAGTTCCTTTCTATTTTTTAAAAGACAACCTTAGTTCCATGTAATTGTGTCACGCCAAGCTGGTCTATAAAGGTTTGACGGTTGTCAAGGCCAATCCCCCCACCTGGTAGAATTTCAATCTTACCTTTAGCGTGCTCTAAAATTCTGTGATAGTGAGCAAAACGTTTGTCTAGAGAGTCGCCAGATACACCAGCGCGAGTCAGGATACGAGTGACACCAGCTTGGCTGAGCCAGTCAATAGCTTCTAACTGGTCTTCTTCGCTCAATTCATCAAAGGCCATGTGAAAGACAATTTCCATTCCTTTTGATGCAGCTATTAACTTCTCAAGATTAGGCTTATCCAACTTCTTATCAGCAGTTAAAACCCCAAATACAACCCCTTGACTTCCAGCCTGAGCGGTCAACCGAATGTCTTCTAACATGATATCAATTTCTAGGTCATTATAGACAAAGTCGCCACCACGTGGACGAATCATGGTCATGATGGTCGTATCGTAGTTAGCTGCCAATTCAACCGCTGCCTTGGTCACTCCATAGCTGGGAGTTGTCCCACCAACTGCTAGATTGTCACAGAGTTCGATTCGACGAGCTCCAGCCTGCATCGCTTTTTCAAGCAAGGTCACATTTTCAGCACAAAATTCGTAGATCATTTGATTCTCCTTGATTATTACTTTGAATTTATTATATCATATTATTGTAAATATGCTTTCAATTTTATCAAGGCAAATAACTACTATTTTAACTATTCTTTGTCTGGAATGACCTTGAAGAGATAATAGGTGATAAAGATGGTCAAAGCTCCCAGACCGATTTTTACTGGTAAAAGAGGGGCAAAATAAATGGAAATTCCCATCAAGATGTAGATAGATACGATGATTTTTTTCTTTCGTTCACGCGCAATGGACTTGGTCTCGCGAAAATCAGCTACATATGCTTGATAGAGCTTGGTATGATAAAGCCAATCTTCGAAGCGCTTGGAACTTCTTGAGAAACAAGCAATAGACAACAAAAGAAAAGGCGTTGTAGGCAACAAGGGTAAAACAACCCCAACAATAGCCAAGACCAGTGATAAAAAACCAATTATCAGATAAATAATACGCATAACTTCTCCTAGTTAAAATAATCTTCTTCTAGTTTCGCATACAATGGTGAATTTTGTCAAGTTCTAACCAAAAGAGCCTGAAATTAACTTTCAGGACTCTCCTCTTATTTAATCTTTTCTTCTTCGTAGTCGCCATTACTACATACAACCTGCTTGCCACCACCACGGACTTTTTTCTCCATGAGGAAGTTGCCACATTTTGGACAGTCACGACCAACAGGCTTGTCCCAAGAGGTAAATTCACAGTCTGGATAGCGATTGCAACCATAGAAGAGGCGGTTACGTTTGGTTTTACGCTCAATGATTTGTCCCTGATGACAACTTGGACACTCAACACCAATCTCTTTCACGATTGCTTGGGTATGACGGCAATCTGGGAAATTGCTACAAGCGTAGAACTTACCAAAACGACCAAGTTTAATAACCATTGGACTGCCACACACTTCACAATCAAATCCAGCTGGTTCATCCTTGATCTGGATTTTTTCCATTTCTTCTTCAGCCTTGGCCACTTCTTTAGAGAATGGTTTGTAAAAGGAGTCTATAACACGTTGCCACTGCTCTTTTCCGACTTCGACATCATCCAGCTTGCCTTCCATTTCAGCTGTAAAGGTTACGTTTACGATATCTGGGAAATATTCAACAATGAGCTTGTTGACAATTTCCCCCAACTCTGTCGGTTCAAAACGTTTGGATGCAAGGCGAACATAATAACGTTTCTGAATGGTTTCAATGGTTGGCGCGTAGGTTGACGGACGTCCAACTCCATTTTCCTCCAAGGTCTTGATAAGGGTCGCTTCAGAATAACGGGCAGGTGGTTGGGTGAAATGTTGCTCTGGTTTGCTATTGACCTGTTTGACCACATCTCCCACAGCCATATCTGGTAACATCTTATTCTTGTCAGAATCATTATAAATGGCAAGATAACCATCAAACTTAACCTGACTACCATTTGCAGCAAATTGAACTCCATTTTGAGACAATTTAACAGCCATGGTATCAAAGACAGCAGCTGTCATCTGGCTAGCTACAAAACGATTCCAGATAAGGGTATAGAGCTTGAGCTGGTCCTTGTCCAGATACTTAGCGATGCTTTCAGGTGTATTAAAGACACTAGACGGACGAATAGCCTCGTGGGCATCCTGAGCTCCTGAAGCATTTTTGACCTTGCTACCATGCTTAGAATACTTGCTACCAAAACGGTCCGTGATGAAACTTGCTGCTTCATTCTGCGCTACAGGACTGATACGAGTCGAATCGGTACGCATATAGGTAATCAAACCTTGAACACCAGAACCGATATTAATTCCTTCATAGAGCTGTTGGGCAACCATCATGGTTTTTCGAGTACGGAAATTGATTTTATTGGCAGCATCCATCTGCATAGATGAAGTGGTATAGGGTAATGGAGCATTGCGTTTGCGCTCTTTCTTATCCACCTGATCTACTGAAAAATCTTTACTAGTCAGACGAGATAAGACTTCCTTGACCTCATCATTACTAGTCAGTTTTAGCTTTTTACCATCTACTCCATAGAAGGAAGCCTGAAATTGCTTGGTTCCCTTCTTAAAGACACCATCAATTGTCCAGTATTCTTCAGGCTGGAAGGCGTTGATTTCATTCTCACGGTCAATGATGAGTTTAAGGGCAATGGACTGTACGCGCCCTGCTGACAAACCCTTCTTGACCTTTTTCCACAAAATAGGCGAAATCGAATAGCCTACCAAGCGGTCCAAAACACGACGAGCTTGTTGGGCATCTACCAAGTCCATATCAATCTTGCGCGGTTCTTTAAAAGCATTTTTGACTGCATCCTTGGTGATTTCATTGAAGACCACACGGTTGGCATCATTTTCATCCAAGTTGAGAATATGAGCCAAATGCCAAGAAATCGCTTCTCCTTCACGGTCCGGGTCACTCGCCAGAAAGACTTTATTAGCTTTTTTAGCTTCTTTTTTCAAGTCATTGATAAGAGGACCTTTTCCTCGGATATTGATATATTGCGGTTCATAATTATTTTCAATATCGACGGACATACTAGATTTCTTCAAATCACGGATATGGCCGACGCTGGCTAAAACCTTGTAGTTTCTGCCGAGATATTTTTCAATCGTCTTGGCCTTAGCAGGCGACTCCACGATTACTAGATTTTTTTTAACTGTTGATTTTTTCTTTTTTGTTTCCGTAGCCACAGTATCACACCTTTTCAAAGTAATAAACTTTATAAAGTGTAAACCATTTTGCCATAACTGTCAAGACTTAGCTCCTATATATAGAAGAAAAGTTTGTCTAGTAAGTGAAATTTCGTCTTATAGTCAATGAAAATCAAAGAGCAAACTAGGAAGCTAGCCACAGGCTGTACTTGAGTACGGCAAGGTGAAGCTGATGTGGTTTGAAGAGATTTTCGAAGAGTATTAAAATTCAAATTCCGCAAGAACATCCTGCCCACTGGTGACCAATTTTGCTCCTTCTTGAATCAAATGATGACATCCATCAGATAGTCCATCTAAAATGCTACCAGGTATAGCAAAAACATCGCGTCCTTCTTCCATTGCCCTCTCACAGGTAATGAGACTACCTGAACGCATCTTAGCCTCTGCTACAATCACACCACGACAAAGTCCAGCAATGATGCGATTACGGGCAGGAAAATGAAATTTTAGAGGTTGTTCACCAGGTCCATACTCACTGAGAACCAGATGGTCATTGCCGATGTAGTCTTGCAAGCGTTTATTAGCTTTAGGATAAAACACATCCAGTCCTGTTCCAATCACTGCAATGGTTTTTCCGCCATTCTGAAGAGCTGCCATATGAGCTGCTGTGTCAATTCCCTTAGCTAATCCACTGACGATAACCAGTTCATTTTCCAAACCCTGAATGACTTTTTCAACTGACTTAGCTCCCTGTTTGCTACAAGCGCGACTACCCACAACTGCTACCTTAGGAAATTTCAAGAGATCCAGATTTCCCTTGTAAAATAAAAGCACAGGTGCATCATAAATTTCACTCAAATCCCAAGGGTAACAGTCATCTAAAATAGAGAAAGATGGAAATTTTTGAAACTCCTTCTCCAAATGCGCATCGTTTATCTGAAAATAACGTTCCATAAAAACAGCTGGATTTCGGCAACCTGATATTTCTGCAATATCACCCAACAACAGTTCTTGATCGACATTTTCACCGTATTCTAGAACGTTCAAAATCTGTTGATTGGTCAAACCTGATTTTTTAACTTATAGATTTCATAGTTTGTGATTTTCATAAATATCTCCATTTCTTTTTCTACTCATCTATTTATTCGTAAAAAAATCAAAAAACATCCGACTATTTCAGCCAGATGTTGGAATCTTTAATTTTCGTTTTTAAGAATTTCTTCTAATTTATGATAGTCTTGGACACTATCGATCTCATAGATGCTATTGCCTTCTAATTCTTCAACATAGACATCTAGCTCTTTGATATTATCCTTAACCATATTGTCCCAGTAGAGATCAACAAATTCACCACTTGCATAGGCCTTATCGATAAAGCTAACAATTTTTGCTGCTGTTGGAGCATCCCAGAAGGATACCCCACTAAGAATGCGACCAGCTTTGCTATCAACAATAATGTCTTGAACTTTGTAGTCATCCCCATAGACCAAGAACCATTCGTTGGTACAATCTTCACGATAAACACTAAAATAAGTAGAACGTGTCAAATCATTGCGGAACATATTTTTAAAGAGATAATTATCGGCATCGATAACGTAACTGTTAGCTAATTCTTCTTTTACAAGATAGAGAGAGTAAAAGTTATTGTAGTCAGCGTATTTATCATTGAAAACGAGGCGAACACCATATTTTTCTTTTAAGTAATCAAATTGTTCTTTAAGGTAACCAACAATGATGATGATATCATGGATACCTTTTTCTTTTAAAAACTCAATTTGGTATTCAATCAAAGGTTTTTGATTAACCTGAACCAAGGCTTTAGGGGTATTTTCAGTCATAGGACGCAAGCGAGTTCCCAATCCCGCTGCTAAGATGATGGCTTTCACACGAATCTCCTTTATTCTTTAATAATAATATAAACTCCAGCAATGACGACAAGTGACGTAATAATTGTCAGCATATCTAGTGGTGCACCCAAGAAAATAACTGCAAACAAGACAGTCCAGACTACATAGCTCACGTTCAAGCCTGTAGCCTTGGCTGGTTGTAAGCGATTGATAGCGATATAATAAGCCAAGTAGGAAATCATATCAAAGGCTGCAAAGACAATCATAAGACCTAACAATTGTCCATTAGCTACTTCTGCAAATGACTGATGAGAGAAGAGCACAATCACAAGATAGGACAAGAATGAAGTCACTTGACGGATTAAGAGGGCTTCGATTTCACTCAATTCACTTTCCATAGCAAAAGAGCTAAGGACACTTTCACTCCCCCATGCAATGGCACAAACCAAAGCACAGAGAATCCCAATGTAGAAGGAATTGACCTGTTCAACCTTATAGGTCTGGGCAATAATTCCTGCAATAATCAAGATAATCCCAAACACAGTATTTTTCGAAATCTTGTGCTTCAAGAAGAAGAAAGCCAATAAAACTGAAATCGCAGGGTAAATAGCTGATACAGATGAAGCTAAAGAACTTCCGATATACTTAACTGCATAAAGATTGGCCTGCATACCGATAGGGCCTGCTAGTAAGGCGCCGATGATCACACTCACATTGCGAATATTTAAGAAAATTGAGAGACGCACTTTTCCTTCTTTTACTAAAAGAAAAGCTAGTAAGATAAAGATACTCAAGAAATCGTGAGCAGCAGCCACCACAAAGGGCGACAAATCTGTAAAAATCGAAAAGATATAAGCACTAATCGTTAGACCTAATCCCCAGAAAACACCTGAGAGTAGACCAAAAGAAACTCCATTTTTATTTTTCATCTAAACCTCCATAATAGGCTAAACCTTTAACAGCTCTTTGGTAACGATTTACACCATAGTCAGCAAAATCTGCACCTTGCTCTTCCTTATAGACTGTCCATAGACTCCAAATAGTATCTTGTAAAATTTTATAAATGGCAATCTTTTCACGAGAGACAGGTGTTTGCTCACTCTCATAGTGAGACAAGAAGGCTTCTTCCTCTTGAGGAGTGAATTCAGACTCTAAAAAGAGAGCAGCCAAATCCCACATTGGATCATTCATTGATGAATATTCCCAGTCAATCAGATAAAGACGTCCTTGAGGTGATTCGATAAAGTTTTCAGGCACCAAATCGATATGACAAGATTTTCTGTCAACACCTAAGTCAGCCAGTCTTTTCTCTAAGGAGAAGACTTCTTCTCGAACAGCTTCATAGTTAGCATAAGGAATTTTTTCTTCAATCAAGGATTCGTATTTTTTGATTTCTTTAAAAGGAGCAAATTCTCCTCTTAATTCCTTACCAGAAGCATGAATAGTTTGTAATATTGGAGCAATTTTATCAAATTTGGTCTTGATTGACGTTGAATCAAGCGTAATCGCAGATTCAATATACTCATTTACTTTAATACCAGCTTCAATATCAAAAAGATAATTTTTTACATCTAAGTCTAAATCTTTAAGTAGTTCAAGATTGTACTTTTCATCTTGACGATTGATCAGCTTTTCTGTTCCTTTACCAAAGAACTTAACAATGTATTGCTTATTTGTCGTTTTGGCCAAATAGTTTTGATTGGTCATTCCCCCCAGTTGTTCAACACTGAGGACTTCCTCTTCTTGACTAAGTAAGGAAGAAATTTTTTCTTTAATGATTTTCTCCACAATTAACCTCCAGTTCTTATACTTCCCACTTAAACACAGTTTTAAAGGCTGTATTTAAATCGGTAGCAAAGACACGGTGAATATCTTTAATTTCTCTTACAGGTTCTTCTAGATAAAGGATATTTTTAAGACGATTGGCAAATTTCTTGACTTCCATCATTTGGATGGCATTTTCAAAATCGATGCGACCAGAACGAGAGGACCCAACCAAGAGCAAGCCCTTTTCTAAGGCATCGCGTGTGTTGAGATTGACTTTATATTCGCTAACGCCCATCATAAGAATCGTGCCCTGAGGACGAATGTAGCGAATCAAATCATTTATAGCTGGTCCAGTACCATCCCCACCACAACACTCAAAAGCATGGTCAAAGGCCAAATCTTCAGGAATATTGTCAGTAATATAGCATTCTTTGGCAAATGAGAAAAGTTCCAATTTTTCCCAATGACGGCCAATAACCACAATCTCTGCTTCTGGCAAAGTATAGTTGATAATATTAGCAACTACAAAAGCTAAACTTCCATCTCCGATAACAGCGATTCGATTCCGCCTGCTATGAGCAAGGGTCAATAGACGATTCATAGCGTGCATGCCAACACTGACAAACTCTGTAATGGCTGCAACCGTATCTTCAATAGCATCATAAGCCACCACACGGTGTTTAGGGAGAGAAACAAATTCTCTCATAAAGCCATCAAATCCACTAGACAAGAAATGAGTCCCTATCATGTAGTTTTCATAGAATTCTTCATCACTCTGCATAGGAGGCTGATTGGGAATCATGACAACTTTTTGCCCAACCTCGTAGGTTCCTGTCGGGTCAGAAATAACGGTTCCACATGACTCGTGAATCATTGCCATTGGAAACTTTTTATTCAAAATCTTCGGATCACGTTTTCCTTGGTAGTAACGCTGATCCGCATGACAGACCGCCATATAATTAGGGCGGATGAGGATATGATTCTCTTGGTCAATAGCCTCTTCCTGATATTTGACATTGATAAACTTAGGCTTAGTTAGTTGATAAATTTGATTAATCATTTTACTAGTCTTTCTCAATCATGCTTTTTGCAATCTTCAAATCTGTTACGGTTGTAATCTTCAGATTTGAGTATTCACCTTTGGCCAAGGCTACATCTTTTCCTTTAATGACAAAAATTTTACATGCATCTGTCAAGATTTCCTTCTCTTCAGCAGAGAGGGAACCGTAAAGGTCCATGAAGTCCTTGCAACGGAATGTTTGAGGTGTTTGTCCTTGATAGAGGTGAGCACGATTTGGAATATCTGTAATAAATTGACCATTAGTGCTTTCAACGATAGTATCAATCGCTTCTACTACTGTGTCCACTGCATCATGATTTTGAGCAAGTTTAATATTGTCCTGAATCATGCGAAGCGTAATAAATGGACGAACAGAATCATGGGTAACAACGATATCCTCTGGAGTAAGCGGACGATAAGCATCAATGGCTTCAATGATTTTCTCAATACTCGTATTACGGTCAGCACCACCTTTTGTAATGATGATACGATCCTTATGAAGAGGTAGATATTTATCTACAAGATCCTCTGCATGGGAAACCCAGTCTCCATGAACACCAACTACAATTTTTTCAATACTTGGTTCCAAGACAAATTTTTCAATTGTATGAATCAAAATAGGTCGATCACCTAGCTCTAAAAATTGTTTTGGCAAGTTACTGATTCCCATGCGTGTGCCAGTTCCACCAGCAAGAATTCCTGCATAAATCATCTATTTTCTCCTTTGTCTTACTAAAAAAACTTATTCTCTCTATTATACCACAATCTAGTCCTATCATGAAAGAAATACCGGCCCTCCCGTTCTAGAATAGAAGGATTAAGGAGTTCAAAATCTTCAAAGAAACTAGTCCATTTCTAGTAGTGACTAGGAATTCAATAGTCATTACTAATAAATGGCTGTGAAATTTTAGAGTTCTTCAGAATAATATAGTTTTCTTAAAGAAAGCTTAAATTTATATTTTCTTAATACAAGAAAAAGCTAGGAAATGATAAATGTCCAATAGAGACACACTTCCTAACTTCTTATTTTTAGTAAAACTCACCAGTCTTAATCTTTCTTATCTTGATTTTCAGTTCCTTTAACTGCTTTTTTAAATTCAGACAGCATTTTACCGATTGACTCTCCTAGTTCAGGCAATCGCTTTGGTCCGAAGATCAAGAGAGCTCCTAAAACGATAATAATCAATCCTGGTGTTCCGATATCACGTAAAATTCCCATATCTCGCTCCTTTCTGCTTGCGTTTCATAATGTGTTTGCTGATGGAAATACTTAATTCATAGAGTAAAATCAAGGGGGCAGTCATTGCCAAATCGCTGACAAAGTCAGCTGGTGTCAAGATGACTGCGAGTACCAATAAAATAAAATAAGCATATCGGCGATAAGCAATCAATAATTCTGGTCCAATGAGTCCAATTGACGTCAAAAAGGCAATGATAACTGGCAATTCAAAAATCAGAGCCAAGGGCAAGGTCGTTTGAAAAACAAAGGACAGATAATTTTGAGCTGTTAACTGTGTTTCAAATAGTCCTTCTCCTAGCCCTAATAAAACCTGAAGTAAGGCTGGTGTTACAAAGTAAAAACCAAAAGCCAGTCCAACTAGAAAACAAAGGAAACTAGCTGGAATATAGGCAAAAATAGCTCTAGCTTCTTCCTTCTTTAAACCAGGTTTAATGAAAGACCAAATATGATACACCGTGTAAGGTAGGGTGATAGTAAAGGCCATCAGACTAGCTAAGCGTATGTAAATCCATAAAATATCATTTGGCCCTAAAACAATCAACTTTTGCTGAAAAGATTGGGTCACATACTGGTAAATCTGGTCTGCAAAAAGCAGAGAAACACAGAATACCAAAAAGAAACAAATGACTACTGCCAACAATCTCTTTCTAAATTCTACCAGATGTTCAACGATTGTCAATTCTTTTCTATCCATTTATTTTTCACCCTGTCTGAAAGTGACAATCAAGACAATAATGGCAAAGAGTAGCTGGCTGGCCAAACCTTCCCAACTTGGGTAAATTCCAAGTAAGTCGATAGTTGGAAAGCCTGTCAGCAAGTGATTTGGTGCCATATTGGTCAACTGAAGAGCGTGGACACTAACCCCTAGCATTTTGAAAGCCAAAGCATAAATCATCCAAGTCAAGATAAAGAAGACCTTATGAGGTAGGAAGAATTGACTGGCCTTATTCATTACGATTGAAATAATTACCAGAACCAGCAAGGCAAGTGAAATGCCCAAGACAAATTCAAAACTGGAAATTCTTGGTAAAATCCCAACATAAAAGAGAATGGTTTCTGCTCCCTCACGGAAAACAGCTAGGAAACTGAGGGCAAACATGGAAATAAAGGAACCTGTCTTAGTCACTGTTTCCATTTGCGACTCCATAAAGGCATTCCATTTTTTGATCGAGGATTTGCTGTGAAGCCAGATTCATGCAAAAATTGAACATACTGTTTTTAATTTTTGTAAAGTTCAAAAAGGTCGATTTAAAAGGATTTTAAGTCCTTAGGATTTTTTATCCAACACTACTATTCACGCATCCAAGACAAAATCTTGGCAAAAAGATACAGTAGCAAAGAGTACACCAAACTACCACTCATTATGGGCGGTAGTTTTCTTTTCGTCTAAAATAGAGATAAAAAGATAGGTGGTAGCCTTATGCGTTATGGTTATGTACGAGTATCCACTAAGGAGCAAAATATAGATAGACAAATCTCTGCTTTGACATTAGAAAATATCCCCCAAAATCAAATTTTCATAGATAGGGCCTCTGGAAAAGATTTTGACAGGACGGAATACCAAAAATTGCTAACAGTTCTACAAGCAGATGATGAGATAGTAATTAAATCAATTGATAGACTCGGACGAAACTACGATGATATTTTAGAACAATGGCAGTTACTCACCAAGACAAAAAAGGTACATATCAGCGTTTTAGATTTTCCACTCTTAAATACTAAAAATACCAGCGATACAATCACTGGTAAACTAATTTCTGATTTGGTTTTACAGGTTCTATCCTATGTGTCGCAAATGGAAAGAGAGCAAATCAAGCAAAGACAACTAGAAGGAATTCGAGAAGCTCAAAAAAGGGGCAAACAATTCGGAAGACCGAAGATAAATGTTCCACCCAATTTTTATGATTTAGCAAAAAAACACAGACAAAAAGAAATAACTATTCGTGAAGGAGCAGAAATCTTAGGAGTTTCAAAAAGTACTTTTCATAATTGGGTAAAAAACTATAGTTTTTGTCAAAAAAAGTAGGAAATTTTGGACAACTAATATTTCACAATTTTTAGTTCAAAATAATGAAAAATTTAGTATTTTGACGGATTATATCTTCTTTGTTTATTCTATCAATTTTGTCCATAAAAGTCTACATTATTGGACAAAGGATTGCTTCAAAATAATAGGAGGTCTCTTTTTAATGAAGACAAAATCTACAATTAAACTTTTTGCTACTGCTATCTTAGCTACTGCAACAATTAACTCAGTAAACGTAGCTACTCATCCTAGTGACGTTTCTGCCAGTGAAGTTACTCAAGTGCCAAATAAAAATAATGTCGGTACTCGTACGACTTTCGAAACTGATCCAGTATTTAAGAATTATGAAGATGCCGAAAAATATCTTGACAATTACGTTAAGCCAACAATCGAAAATAGTCGATACGGTTATTTCACAGCATCAGTTGTACCCGATGGTTTGGGAGGCAATTATCTAGTCTCAGGTTTCATCGATTCTCATTCTGAAGATGAAGAAGTGATCAAGGGAAATAAAGAAACTGCTCAAAAGATTGTCAAAAACGCGGGTATTGATCTCACTAATTTAACCAATCAAAGTAATGGAGTTCTTACTGGTAAGATTACTGAAACACAACGAGACGGATTTCCAACTGTAACGTTTGAAACAGATGCTGTATTCAAAAACTTCGATGAAGCTAACTCTTACGCTGAGGGGCATGGGGCAGAAATTCTGGATGCAACAAAAGGATATAAGGACTATTCTCTTAAAGCAGAACCTGCATTAAACGGTACTTCTAACTATCTAGTTAGTGGTGAAATTCGTGCCTATAAAGATTATTCAGGCGCAAGTGTAACTGCTGAACAAGCAAAGAAGAATATCGAAGCTGCTGCTCGTAAGGTAGTTAATGATGCAAACCCTTCAATTTCAACTACAAAACCTGTTACTCCTACTAAACCTACAGAAGATGTTAAACCTGAAACTCCAGCTAAGCCTGTGGAAGAAGTTAAACCTGCAACACCTACTAAGCCAGTAGATGAAGGAAAAACTTCTAATGATATCAAGAAAATTGATGGTGAATTTACTGAGATAAAAACAACTTCTACAGGGTTAACATTTAAAGCAAAATTATATGAAGAACTTCCTCACGATGGCCCATATACTCCCAATATTCACGCAACTTTAACTGATAAAGCAACAGGTAAAGAAGTTGCTAAAACTAGTGTTGTATTAGAAGGCTTATCAGAAGGATTAAAAAAAGCGGATGCTTTACTTTATGCTAACCACCTTGAAGGTATTATTTTTGAACCATCTCTTACCCCAGGGAACTACGTTCTAACAGTTGAAGGGACTGCAGGAGCAACTTACGGACAAAATACTGATAAAAGAAAACGCCATTTTGTCTTTAGCACAGAGGTTACATTGACAGGAGAAAATAACACAACAACTATTACTCAACCTGAAAAAACAAAAGACAGTACTACAAAACCTAATTCAGACCAGACAATAAACAACGTTAATAACAATCAACAGCCAAGCAATGACAAAAATAAACAAAGTACTAACAATAACACTGGCAAGCAAGATAAAAATGAATTAAGCACTAATAAAACTAGTGATAAAAAGACAGACAAACAAAATTCTGATAATACGCTATCACAAGAAAAACAACAAGCTACCAGCACTTCTACTAAACCAGAAAACGATAAAAATACTTTACCAAACACAGGTGAATCAACATCTATTCTTGGCTTTATCGGTGCTGTCCTTTCAATTACTGGCTTAGGATTTATCGTAAAACGTAAGCATGGGTAGAGAGATTAAATGACTGTAGAATACTATCTTACAAACTTAAACAGTTCTAACATTACAAAATTAGCTATGATTAAAAAAACAACTTTATTAACTATTCTTGCTTTAACTAGTTTGACTCTTGTAGCCTGCCACCAAAAGCAAGAAGATACTACTTCAGCCAGTACAGAACAAACGAGTTCCACTAGTACAGAAGCATTCAGCTCCTCTTCTGAAGTGAAGAAAACGGATTATAGTTTATATAACGAGGTAATAGAAAAATATTCTCAACCACAAAATAAACCCTCCAAGGATATTAATCCCAAAGCTAACCTAAAAGATAACTACTCACAATTATATTCAGATATTGACTACTGCCTATATGATTTTGATAAAAATGGGACGGACGAACTAATCGTTGCTCTAAAAATTAAGTCAGGCAAACATGACATTTTAGACATCAGAACGATTCAGAATGATAAAGTCATTCAACTCACTAATGCAGAAAATCATTTAGATTTTATCGGAGAAAAAGTGATTTTTGTCCCTCTTGAAGATGGTTATTTTCAACTTTCAAGCACATCTGGTGGTAAACAATCTCATAAACTCTATAAACTAAATACAAATACACCTGACTTGGAATTGCTTACTGAGTCAGATACAGAAGCTGGATTAGGAACTAGACCACCACTACTTAACCAAGATACATTTTCTTGGAAATCTGTAACAAATCCTATATCAGGAGAAACAACACCTTCACAAGAAATTAAAGGAATGAATCTATCTGCTATCCAAAACGGTGATTTTTCAAGTATCTCTGGTACATGGCGCAATAGTGCTGGTGTAGAACTTGTATTTGATGAACATGGACTGATTAGTGATAATTCGCAAGTTTCAATTGAACATGCTAAAGAAATTGACCACTATCTTAAAACAAGTTTACTTCCTAAAAATGGAGGAGCTGGTGGTTCTGCCCTTGCCTTTTTACCTGCAGGAATTCCTTTGACAACGGCTATCACTTCTTCACCTGAAAACGGATATAAGGACCCATCCGAAATTAGTCAAGATCGACTATGGACAGGACAACAACTTATAGAGGGAAATAGTTCAGGATTTTTCTATAAGGTAGAATAGTCTTGGTAGACTCTTAAACTAGCTCATAAAATATCTATTAAATTTTCATAAATACATATAGGATAAATATTCTTATTTTCTTAGAATATTTATCCTATATTTTTATTACCTTTACATCCTTATCAATACTATCTGAATTCACTCTGAAAAAGATTAGACTTTTAACCTCAAAATTGATAAAATAGGAAGGAAAATAAGATAAAAGGAAACTATAAAACACTATGATGAACATGCAAAACATGATGCGCCAAGCGCAAAAACTTCAAAAACAAATGGAACAAAGTCAAGCTGAACTTGCGGCTATGCAATTTGTTGGTAAATCTGCTCAAGACCTTGTCCAAGCGACCTTAACTGGAGATAAGAAAGTTGTCAGCATTGACTTCAATCCAGCTGTCGTTGACCCAGAAGATCTCGAAACTCTTTCAGATATGACTGTTCAAGCCATCAACTCTGCTCTTGAACAAATCGATGAAACTACCAAGAAAAAACTGGGTGCTTTCGCTGGAAAATTGCCATTTTAAGCATAAGAAAAAAGGCTCCATAATATTTGTAGTGGGTAAATCTCCCTACAGATACTATGGAGCCTATTTTATTAGCTTGGAAAAAGCCTGAAAACATCAATACAATGCGTTTATTTAATATGAAAAGGCCTACTGGATTTTTTATCAAAATCAACATCCAGTAGCCTTTTCACTTTTTATTAATAAGTTCCTTCTTCTCCTTGGCTAGTCAAGATTACCGGACCATCCTTAGTAATGACAAATTGGTGTTCATATTGACAAGATAAGCCACCGTCAATGGTTTTATGCGCCCAGCCAGTTTTCATATCTGTATCAATTTCCCAGTCACCTGTATTAATCATTGGTTCAATGGTCAATACCATTCCTTCACGGAGACGAAGCCCACGACCAGCAATACCATAGTTAGGAACCATTGGTTCTTCGTGCATGGTTGGACCAACACCATGACCAACCAAATCACGTACTACACCGTAACCACGACTTTCAGCGTATTCTTGAATAGCTGCACCAATATCACCAATACGATTTCCAACAACAGCTTGCTCGATTCCCTTGTACATAGCTTCTTTGGTTACATCCATCAAGTTTTTCACTTCTTCGGACGGCGTACCAACAGCATAAGCCCAACATGAGTCTGCAAGGCCACCAGAGTAGCTCTGGGTGTATTTTTTCATTTGCTCCACATTGTTGAAGTTTAGTTTTGAGACATTCAGGTCAGATTTAGCAATAGGACCTCCCAAAACCATATCAACCTTGAGCAAATCACCATCTTTCAAGATATAGTGACGAGGGAAAGCGTGAGCTACTTCATCGTTAAGAGAGCAACAAGTAGCATAAGGATAGTCCATCATGGCACCGTCAACCCCAATCTGAAGTGGAAGGAAATTTTCTTCCTTACAACGACGGCGAACGTATTCTTCAACTTCCCACATATCTACGCCTGGCTTAATCAAATCACGTAAGCCGATATGAATACTTGCTAGAAAATCTCCAGCCTTGTCCATAGCTTCGATTTCACGAGCTGATTTTAATGTTATCATTATTTCTCCTAGTTTCTAATTAATTTTAACAGTCACATTTGCTTTTGAAACAATCTGATGACCATGATAAATATCGTAATCAATAATAGCTGATCGTCTAGTATGATGGATGATGCGTGCTTGAATGCGCAGTATATCATCTATCTGAACAGCCTGCAAAAAGTAGATTAGCATCTGCTCGATGATGAGATTGCGCCCACTATTCACAACTAAATCTTGGGTCATATGAGTCAGTATCTCTGCCAAAACACCATTAGCCAAAACACCATTTTTCTCTAGCATAAAGGGTTCCACTGTAATCACTACTTCATCATGGTGATAAGAAAGTTTTTGACCAATCTGCTCTGAAAAAGTTGGTAGAGCCGAAACTTGGGAACGACTCATCTTCTCCATGACATCTCGTCTGGTTACAACCCCAAGCAAGGTTTGATTATTCCGAACAACTGGTACCATTTCAAAGTCTTCAGCAATCATCCGTTGACTCACATTGGCAATATTTGTTGATAATCCAACCAAAAATAGACTACGCGACATGACCTTGTCAATTGTGGTACTTGGTGACTTATCACCAGCGTCTCTCATGGTTACAACTCCAACAACGATCTGGTGTTGATTGATAACTGGGAAACGACTGCTACGATTCTTACGAACTAAGTCCAAATAGTCTTTAACAGTGTCAGTCTCTCTCAAAAAACCATACTCATGACTCGGGCGATAAAGTTTCTCAACTGTCAGAATATCAGTCTTGATTTGTACATTTGACAGGGCTTTATTTATCATGGTCGCAATGGTAAAAGTGTCATTCTTGCTTCTCAAAACAGGAATCCCTTTTTGATTGGCCAGTTTAAGCACATCATCATGAACCTGAAATCCACCTGTAACCAGAACTGCATTTTCATTTTCCAGCGCTAGTAATTGGATACGGGTACGGTCTCCGACAATTAAAAGCCCCCCATCATGAAGGTAAGATAAGATATTTTGCTCAGTCATGGCACCGATTGAGAACTTACTAAATTCTCTCTCTAAACCTTCTTGACCAGCCAGAACCTCAGAAGAAGTCACTTCTGCAATTTCAGCAAACGTTAATCTCTCTATAGCAACTCTCTGAGATTTAACACGGATAGTACCACTTCTTGGGCGAGTCTCTACAATTCCACGATTTTCAGCTTCTTTAATGGCCCGATAAGCCGTTCCATCACTGACTCCTAGATGGTTGGAAATGCTTCGAACACTGACCCTTTTACCAACCGGTAATTCTTCCAAATAACTTAGAATTTCTTGGTGTTTACTCATTAATTTCTCCCTTTACAAAGCGAAACTCAAGATAATCACGCATTTTCCTCGTATAGCGATCACTTCCTTTAAACTGACGAATCAAGCGAAATCCAGCCTTAAGAGCAACTCGTTGACTGGCTTCATTTTCGAGATGGGTTATAATAGATAATTGTTTTAAACCAAATTCCTCAAAAGAAAGCTGACAAAGTTTTTTAACAACTTCTGTCATAAAACCTTGAGACCATGAATCTCTTCTTAAAAAATAACCAAGTTCTGCTTCTTTTTTAATTTCATCTAGCTTTTCAAACTTAATTGAACCAATCATTTTTTCAGTTTTCTTGTCACAAATAGCCCATACACCTAAAGGAGCCTTCATAAAATAATTGGCCAGTGCATATTGACTCTCTTCCAAACTAGCTTGACTTGGAAAAATGAATTGTAAATTTTCTGGATTTGAAGCTATCTCATGGAAGTCCTGACTATCACTAAAAAAGAAAGGACGCAAATACAAGCGATCCGTTTCAAAAAAAGAAAACATTGCTAATTTGGTCCAAATATTCATAAACACCTCTACGGTTTATTCTTCAACAAGTGTAATATCCGCTCCTAGATTACGTAATTTTTCAATAATATCTGAATAACCACGTAAGATGAACTCAATATTTGTAATTTCAGTTTTGCCTTCAGCCATTAAACCAGCAATGACAAGTGCGGCCCCAGCTCTAAGGTCAGTAGCTTTTACATTTGCACCACGCAAAACACGTCCACCAGTATATAAAATATGGTCGTTTGTAGTCGTAATATCCGCGTCCATCTTTGCTAGTTCAAAAACATGGTTTACACGTTTTTCATAAATGGTATCAATAATGGTACCACGCCCTTCTGCTGTTAACAAGAGAGGAGTAATTGGTTGTTGCAGGTCAGTAGCAAAGCCTGGGTAAGGAGCTGTCTTAATATTGATTGCTTTCAAATTAGACTGTTCCTCAACAAAAATACTGTCTTCAGATACAGTCATTCGTACTCCCATTTCTTCCAACTTAGCAATAAATCCTTCTAAGTGTTCATAAAGAACATTATTAATACGAATTCCCTTACCAACTGCAGCAGCTAAGGAAATGTACGTTCCCGCTTCAATACGGTCTGGAATCACCTGATGACGCGTTCCATGTAATCTGTCAACACCATCAATAATGATAATATTGGTTCCAGCACCACGGATATGAGCCCCCATATTATTCAAGAGAGTAGCAACGTCAATAATCTCAGGTTCTCGGGCTGCATTTTCAATAATAGTACGACCATTTGCTTTAACCGCAGCAATCATTGTATTAATCGTCGCACCTACACTTACCGTATCCATGTAAATACTTGCACCATGAAGTCCCACATCTTTAGCAGATAACTTCATGTTATCACCCTCGTAGCTAACAGTGGCTCCCATAGCTTCAAAAGCCTTAAGATGTAAGTCAATAGGACGTGGTCCCAAATCACATCCTCCAGGTAAACCAACTGTAGCTTCCCCAAAGCGACCTAAAAGACTTCCATAAAAATAATAAGATGCACGAAGACTATTGATTTTCCCATAAGGCATTGGAATATTTTGAACACCTCTTGGATCAATCTCTAACACATCGTCATAACGCTTAACGGTAGCGCCCATCAATTCCATAATTTCGACAAGACTGGCAACATCCGAAATATCTGGAACACAATCCAAAGTCACAACATCATCTGCCAAGATAATAGCTGGAATCAAAGCTACAACACTATTTTTTGCACCACTAATGGTAATCTCACCTTGCAGGGGCAAGCCACCATTGATAACAATTTTTCTCATTTTAAATTTTTAATACTCTTTCAAAATTTCTAAAAAGGTCCTACGTTAAAGTATACCATAATTTCACCTTTTTTTCCATCATTTTCAATTATATTAGCTGAATCGTATTTGTATTAACTGGCCTTTTTTAAAAAATTTTGCCCCTTATTTGCCCCCTGCTACAAAAAAACCTATCATACAGGCTAGAAAGCTTGATATGATAGGCTTTTTTCATTTTAATTAACGTACTGTACGGATACGCATTGTGTTTGTACGTACAGCTTCTCCAACTGGTACACCAGCTACGATAACGATATCGTCACCAGATTGTACAAGACCAGCTTCAACTGCTTTACGTTCAGCAATTTCGAACATATCATCAGTTGATGATGGAGCATCTGTCAACATTGGGATAACACCCCAGTTCAACATCAATCCACGTTCTGTCAATTCGTCGAATGTCAATGCCAAGATGTCAGCATTTGGACGGTATTTAGAGATCAAACGTGCAGTGTGACCTGTCTTAGTAAGAGTTACAACCAATTTAATGTCCATTGAGTTAGTAGCATCTTTAACAGCTGAAGCCATTACTTCTGTCTTAGAGTTACGTTCAAATGAATCTGAGTTCAAACGACCGTATTCGTTAAGAAGTGTCTGAGCGTTCTTGTCGATTGTAGCCATTGTAGTTACTGACTCAAGTGGGTATTTACCGTTTGCAGACTCACCTGAAAGCATTGTAGCATCAGTACCGTCGATAACAGCGTTGAATACGTCTGATACTTCTGAACGAGTTGCACGTGGTTTTTCAGTCATTGTTTCAAGCATGTTTGTTGCTGTGATAACAACTTTACCTGCAGCATTGACTTTCTTGATAATCATTTTTTGGTAAACTGGAACCATTTCGAATGGTACTTCGATACCCATGTCACCACGAGCGATCATGATACCATCAGCAGCTTCGATGATTTCATCCAAGTTGTCGATACCTTGTTGGTTTTCGATTTTAGCGAACAATTGAACGTGTCCGTTTCCAGTTTCTTTACAGATTGCACGAACTTCGTTCACGTCTTTTGCAGTACGTACGAATGAAATCGCGATGAAGTTAATTCCTTGTTCAAGACCAAAGCGGATATCGTCGTTATCACGTTCAGCAAGAGCTGGGAAAGGAATTTTAGTGTTAGGGATGTTAACACCTTTTTGTTTAGCAATTACACCATCGTTTTCAACTTCAACTTCAAACTCACGAGTTGCGTCATCTTTAGCAACCACACGAAGACCAAGTTTACCATCGTCAACCAAAACTTGACGACCAACTTCAACATCATCATAGATATCAAGAGCACCAGCAACGTTCAATGCGATCACATCACGAGTTGATTTGATTCCTTGTTTAGTAGCAACACGGATTTTTTCACCAGTTGTGTATGAATACTCTTTAGCTTCACCTTCAAACAATTCAGTACGGATTTCTGGTCCTTTTGTATCAAGAAGGAAACCAACTTTTTTACCTGCAAGTTTTTCAGCAAGTTTAACAGTTGCCATACGGTCACCTTGCTCTTGGTGGTCACCGTGTGAGAAGTTGAAACGGAAAGTGTTAGCTCCTGCTTCAATCAATTGAGCAATGTTTTTAGCTGAAGCTTCAACGTCAAGTTTCTCACCCCAGTATCCGTCATCACCGAATTTTTTACCACCACGGATTTCAACCGCAGGTCCCAAAGTTGCAACGATTTTTACACGTTTGTTCATGATTTTTGTGACTCCTTTATATATGACCTTTTTGGTCTTATTAACTAAATTATAAATTATGACAAGCTCTTATTCAAGCTAGATAGCTCAAGGTCAGCCTTGTGTGGGTTGTTAACTACAATTTTACCATCTGCGGTCAAGCTAAACAATGCTCCTTCTTCTGCAGTTCCAAGAATTGGGTTTTCAACCATTTTCTCATTACGGATACCAACCGCAACACCACCGATACCTTCTTTAAGAAGTTTAACAGCATGCGCACCCATACGTGATGCCAAAACACGGTCACGCGCAGTTGGAGAACCACCACGTTGAATATGTCCAAGTTCTGTTACACGAAGGTCGCTTGTATCTCCAGCTTCTTTTAGTTTTTGACCAAATTCAGCCGCTGACATCACACCTTCAGCCAAGACGATGATATTGTGTTTTTTACCACACTCATAACCACATTTAATGCTTTCGACGATATCTTCAATCTTGAATCCTTCTTCAGGAATGATGATTTCATCAGCACCAGTTGCAATACCAGCCCAAAGAGCGATATCACCTGCGTTACGACCCATTACTTCGATAACAAATGTACGACGGTGACTTGATGATGTATCACGAATCTTATCGATAGCATCCATAGCAGTAGTAACCGCTGTGTCAAAACCGATTGTGAAGTCAGTACCAACAATATCGTTATCGATTGTACCAGGAAGACCGATAGCTGGGAATCCATGTTCAGTCAAACGCATAGCACCGTGGTAAGATCCATCACCACCGATAACAACTACACCTTCAATTCCGTGTTTTTTCAATTGCTCAATCCCTTTAAGTTGCCCTTCAAGTTGAGCGAACTCTGGGTAACGAGCAGAGTGAAGGAAAGTACCACCACGAGAAATGATGTCTCCTACTGAAGCCGCATCTAGGGGATGAATTTCACCAGCAACCATACCAGCATATCCATCATAGATACCAAATACTTCCATTCCTTCCGAAATTGCTTGACGAACAACTGCACGGATAGCAGCGTTCATACCAGGGGCGTCTCCACCACTAGTCAAAACAGCAATACGTTTCATATTGGTTATGCTCCTTTTTCTTTTAACATTCTTACTGATTATATCACATTTAAATGGAAAATTCTTCTATTTTCCGTAATTTTAGCGATAAATCGTTTTCATAACGATTCCACCTAATTTCTCTTCTAATTCAGTTGATTTAGTCACAAAATGATGGGGAGAAACAATCGTTCTCTGTTCCTCTTCATACCTGATGATGACTGGGATTGGGCCTTTATACTGGTCTAAAATTCTCGAAATTTCTTGATCCGATTCATGATTTTTTACCTGTATCCAAAAGCGTTCAGTCACTGCTGCTCTTATTTCTTGTGCAATCATTTGCAGACGGCCATCTCGTAACTGAATTTTTCCTCTTATATAGTAGAAAGCTCCTTCTTTCAATTCCTGCCCAATCTGTCGATATAAGTCTGAGAAGAGGGTAACATCCAATTTTTTCTTACTATCATCTACCTGTAAGAATGCCATGTTTTCACCCTTTTTGGTCCGAATCACTTTTATTTTCTGAATTTCAACCAATATAATGGCGTGACTATTTTCTGACAAATTTCCAATTGGTGTAATTGGGTAGATAGCCTTACTTGCAATAGCTTGTAAGGGATGTTTGCTAACTCCTACCCCTAGAAACTCTTGTTCCATATAGAATTTTTCTTGTTCTGTCCAATCTTCCGATTCCTGCCAACTATATATTGTATCACCGAACAAGCTTCCTAACTCTTTCACAAATTCAAATAGATTACCTAAATTATTAAATACTTTTTGGCGATTTTTTTCAAATGAATCGAAAAGACCAACTTTTACCAAAGGTTCTAGCAGAGGAAGTTTCAGATAATTCTCAGGTAATTTAGCTATAAAATCTTCAATGCTCGAATAGGGTCTATTTTCAATAATCCAAAGCGCCAAATCCTTGCTGACTCCCTTAATCGACTTCAGACCTAGATAGATGGACTTGTTGGCAATTTTATCATGATAGGGAATGGTATTGATGGACAGAGGTGCTACTTCAAAGCCTGCTTCAAGAGCGTCTGTTAGGTAATCACTGTTGGAAGAATTCAGCATGACCTGATAAAAAATGGCTGGATAATGCGTTTTGAAATAGGCCAACTGGAAGGCCAAGGCTGAGTAGGCATAGGCGTGAGATCGGTTAAATCCATAACCTGCAAACTTCTCCATAACATCAAAGACCTGCTCTGCCTTTTCCCTAGTATGACCAGCATCTAATGATCCTTGAATAAAGGATTCCCTCATTTCATGCATGGCAGAGGCATCCTTTTTCCCCATAGCCCGACGTAAAATATCGGCTTTTCCGAGGCTAAATCCAGCAAATCTCTGAGCAACCTGCATAACCTGCTCCTGATAGAGCATGATGCCGTAGGTTGGAGCCAAAATATCCTCCAGTACTGGATCCAGAACAGTCACTTCTTCCTGCCCATGCTTTCTTGCCACAAAATTATTGATGTAGTCACTGGCACCTGGTCGATTTAGAGAAGTAGTTGCTACGACATCTTCAAAACAGACTGGTTGCACACGTTTGAGCAAGCGAATGGCACCAGGTTGTTCAAATTGAAAGATACCTTTTGTATTGCCAGAGGCAAATAAAGCTAACGTTTCTTTGTCTTCCAAATCAATTTCTTCAATTTTAAGGTGAATACCTTCTGATTCAGCAAGCAATTCTTGCATCTTCTGGACAAAGGTCAAATTTCGCAGTCCCAGAAAGTCCATTTTCAATAGCCCGCTAGATTCAACTCCATGAGCATCATACTGAGTCAGCGGAATTTCGTCACCATGTTTTAGAGGGATGTAATTGGTCAAATCTTGGTCACTGATTACAACACCAGCCGCATGGACAGAGGTTTGTCTTGGATAGCCCTCTATCTTGCAAGCAATTTCAAAGGCTTTTTGATATTCTAGCTTACTATTGATTTGCTGACGAAACTGGAGATTGCCCTCATAGGCTGACTTTAGATTATCTCGAAAACTGATTTTCTTGGTAATTGCGGACAATTCATACTCTGGCACACCAAAGCGCTTCAAGACATCTCGCAAAGCTTGCTTGGCCCCAAAGGTAGAAAAAGTAACGATTTGAGCCGCATGTTTACTACCATATTTATTACCAACATATCTGATAAAATCTGGACGATAAATATCAGGAATATCAATATCAATATCAGGCATGGTATAGCGTTCACGATTGAGGAAACGTTCAAAAATCAGATTTTTTTCTACTGGGTCAATCCCTGTAATGTTTAGAGCATAGGAAACCAAGCTACCAACTGCGGAACCTCGTCCCATTCCCATATAATAGCCATTCGAACGTCCAAAACGCAATAAATCCCAAACAACCAAGAAATAATCATCAAAGCCCATATCATGAATAACAGCCAATTCTTGGTCTAGACGGTCTTGATATTCTTTACCAGTCAACCCCTTCTGAACAAGCCCCAATTCAGCACGTTCTCTCAACTCTTCTACTGCTGGTCTAGCTGGATTAAAGCGAGGCAGTTTCAGACTAGTATCCAAGTCATAAGAAATACCTGAAATAAGCTTTTCTAAGTTTTCCAAGGCTTGAGGAAAACGCTCTTGGAATAGTTTCTCTAAAGAACTTGCTGACATAAAAACATCTTGTCTAGAACGCAAAGGAACTTCTCTGAGCGGTAGATTTTCTTTAATCGCTGTTAATACTTGAAGAACCTCTCTATCCTTACTTTCAAATGTATTGACCCGATAAATAGGCAAAATTGGATGATGAAATTCTCTGGCCAGTGTCTCTGGGTAAACCCCTATATAGTAATCACAGCCTATATTGAGCGACTCAAGCTCTGCAAAATAAGGCAAAATTACCGCAACATCCTCCAGATACTGAGATAGAACTGACCAACTTTTCTCCCCCTGCATCTTGGCTGTTGATAGTTTCATCAACTGCTGATAGCCCACACTAGATAGAGCCAAAAAACGCAGATTCACATCCTTATCATCTACAAGCACATTCATTTCAAGCCCTAACAAAGGATGAATGCCGTATTTTTTTGTAACCTCTAGAAAATCGAAAGCCCCGTAAAGATTGTCAATATCCATCATAGCCAGATGAGTGTAGCCATAGTCTTTTGCTACTCTCACATACTTGTCGATTGAAATGACACTCTCCATAAAACTATAGACTGTTTTTGTATCTAGTTGTGCGATCAATTTACACTTCTCCTCTATCATTCTCACTATATTATACCATTTTCTTTAAATTTCTATTACTATTACTGATGCTTTAATATCTAATAGCTCAAATCATAGTTGACTAGACAATCCTTACACGATTTTTAACAGTATCACTAATATTTTTGTATTTAGGCTTATCATTTTACATGTTTATTTCATAAATACTCATTTTTATTTATTATAATTTCTGTTAATTTTTATAGTTTCTTTTCTCTCTATTTTTTGATATAATAACTGTAATATATTTCATAAATAGGAGGTTCTATGCGTTTTAATCAATTCAGCTATTTAGCGCTACCTAGAGATACAATTATCTTTGAATTAAAAAAGTATGGATTTGATTTACCAGTCAACATTACAAATAAACAAATGCTTGAAGCGTTTCTTATTCGTTTCTTTTTTAATTTTAAAAACAGCTCCTATCCTCTATCCAGTTTAGCAGTTGATAAAGAAACAGATTTTCTAACATTTTGTCAGTCAGACAGAGAGTTGACTGCAGATATTTTCTATACTGTAGCCTTTCAACTCCTAGGTTTTTCTTATTTGGTTGACTTCGAAGACAGTGATGTTTTTCGTAAAGAGACTGGATTTCCTATTGTATACGGTGACTTGATTGAAAATCTCTATCAGTTACTCAGTACTCGTACTAAAAAAGGGAACACTCTTATCGACCAACTTGTCAGTGATGGTCTTATCCCTGAAGATAATGACTATCACTACTTTAACGGTAAGAGTTTGGCTACTTTTTCTAGCCATGACGTCATTCGTGAAGTTGTTTACGTTGAGACTCGTGTCGATACTGACCGAAAAGGGCTACCAGACTTAGTCAAAGTCAGCATTATTCGTCCTCGTTATGACGGGCAAATCCCTGCTATCATGACAGCCAGTCCCTATCATCAGGGAACAAATGACAAAGCCAGCGACAAGGCTCTCTACAAGATGGAGGGTGAGCTTGAAGTAAAACCTGCTCACAAGATCGATCTAGAGAAACCTCAACTAAATCTCATCCAACCTCAAGGTCAAGCTGAGCTTGTGTCAGAAGCTGAGGAAAAGTTGACGCACATCAACGCTAGCTATAGTCTCAACGACTACTTCCTTCCACGAGGGTTTGCTAATCTCTATGTCTCAGGTGTTGGTACCAAAGACTCTACTGGTTTCATGACTAACGGGGACTACCAGCAAATCGAGGCCTATAAAAATGTTATCGATTGGCTCAATGGTCGTTGCCGTGCCTTTACTGACCACACGCGCCAGCGTCAAGTCAAGGCTGACTGGTCAAACGGAAAAGTAGCCACAACTGGACTTTCCTATCTAGGTACCATGTCAAACGGTCTTGCCACTACTGGTGTAGATGGTTTAGAAGTAATCATTGCAGAGGCGGGTATTTCCTCATGGTACAACTACTACCGTGAAAACGGTTTAGTAACTAGTCCAGGTGGTTATCCTGGTGAGGATTTTGACTCGCTTGCTGAGTTAACCTACTCTCGTAATCTCTTGGCTGGCGACTATATCCGTGGTAATGAGGCTCACCAAGCTGACTTAGAAAAAGTAAAAGAACAACTGGATCGCAAGACTGGCGACTACAATCAGTTTTGGCATGACCGCAACTATCTGCTCAATGCCCATAAAGTAAAGGCAGAGGTTGTCTTTACTCATGGTTCTCAGGATTGGAATGTCAAACCACTTCATGTTTACCAGATGTTCCATGCCCTTCCTATTCATATAAATAAGCACCTCTTTTTCCATAATGGCGCCCATGTTTATATGAACAACTGGCAATCCATTGACTTCCGTGAGTCCATAAACGCCTTATTGACTAAGAAATTACTAGGACAAGAAACAGACTATCAACTTCCTACTGTCATCTGGCAGGATAATACCACTCCTCAGACTTGGTTATCACTTGATAACTTCGGTGGGCAAGAAAACTTTGAAACTTTCTCACTTGGTCAAGAAGAGCAGGTTATTCAAAATCAGTATTCAGATAAGGATTTTGAACGTTATGGTAAAACATACCAAACCTTCAATACGGAACTCTATCAAGGAAAAGCCAATCAGATTACTATTGACCTTCCTGTGACTAAGGATCTTCACCTGAACGGTCGTGCACAGCTCAATCTTCGTATCAAGTCCAGTACAAACAAGGGGCTCTTATCAGCCCAACTACTGGAGCTTGGACAAAAGAAATACCTACAACCTTATCCAGCTGTTTTAAGTGCTAGAACCATTGACAACGGTCGCTATCATATGCTGGAAAATCTCTGTGAACTGCCATTTAGACCAGATGCACAACGAGTCGTGACAAAAGGCTATCTCAATTTGCAAAATCGAAATGATTTGCTAATAGTTGAGAATATTAATGCAGATGAATGGATGGATATCCAGTTTGAACTGCAACCAACCATTTACAAGCTAAAAGAAGGTGACACTCTCCGTCTAGTCCTCTATACTACTGACTTTGAAATCACCATACGTGACAACACCGCTTACCACCTGACTGTCGATCTTGAACAGTCTACTCTTACCCTACCTTGCCAAAAGGTATAGGCTATCAGACTTTCAATATTGAAATTTTCCAGGGAAAGCTTAATTACGTGACCATTTGCCTTCCTATAATCAATAACCCCCACTTGAATAGTTTAACGAAACAAAAACTTGGTTCAAATCCTGTCCAAAGAACAGATTATTCTCCCCCCGCTACTGAACCTTGGACAAATGATACTAACACCCCTAACCAACATGTGTGACCCTCTATCATACACGCTACCACACCACATGTTGGACAAGCTCTGTGAATTGCCATTTAGCGTAGATTCACAACAAGTCGTGACAAAAGGCTACCCAAATTGAAGGATTTACTGTTAGTAGAGGACACCAATGTAGATAAACGGATAGATAGCCAATTCATCTCCACCCAACTAGTGACAAGTAAAAAGAAGGAGACTCACTCCGTATCGTTCTAAATTACTACTGACTTTGAAATCTTCATACGTGACAATACCGCTTACCACCCGACTGACGATCTCGTTCAGTCCACGCTTTCTGTACCTAGTACAAGGAGTAACATTTTATGAATAAATCTGAACACCGACACCAACTCATACGAGCTCTTGTAACGAAAAACAAGATTCATACTCAAGCTGAGCTACAAGCTCTTCTTGCCGATAATGATATTCAAGTTACACAAGCTACACTTTCAAGAGATATTAAAAGTATGAACCTTTCAAAAGTACGAGAAGAAGACAACTCTTACTACGTGCTCAATACAGGTTCAACCTCAAAATGGGAAAAACGTCTCGAAATTTACATGGAAGATGCTCTTGTCTTGATGCGTCCAGTTCAACACCAAGTCCTACTAAAAACCCTTCCTGGACTTGCTCAATCCTTTGGTTCTATCATTGATGCCTTGAGCTTCCCCGACGCTATTGCTACCCTCTGTGGCGATGATGTCTGTCTTGTCATCTGTGAAGATGCAGAAGCAGCTCAAAAATGCTTTGAAGAACTGAAAAAATTTGCTCCACCATTTTTCTTTGAAGAATAAGAAAATTCCGTGTCTCATATGGCACGGAATTTTTTTATCTATTTTACTGAGGTGGATTTTCTTTTTTAGTTCGTGCTAATCTCAAAGCACGATTTGGATTGAGACGATTAAATAGTTCTTCCAATTTCTGTTCATTCCAAACATCTGCAGCGGAAACGAAATTGCCATCCGCATCTCGGAAAGATATCGGTTTATCTCCCATATCAGTCTCCTAGTCTACAAATTCAAACTCAAATTTACCAATGCGGACCAAATCCCCATCTTTAGCACCACGCGCACGAAGGGCTTCATCAACCCCCATACCACGAAGCTGGCGAGCAAATTTCATGACTGATTCGTCACGATCAAAGTTGGTCATATTAAAGAGTTTCATGAGTTTTTCACCAGAAAGTACCCATGTTGCATCGTCATCACGACTAATTTCAAAGGCTTTTTCTTCCTCATCAAATCCATAGTAGGCTTCTTCTTCCATATCTGACTCTTCGTAGAGCAAGAATTCTGGTGTCTTGTCTAGCAATTCAGCTGTAGCATCCAAAAGCGTAGCCAAACCTTGCTTGGTCAATCCAGAAATTGGGAAAATAGCTGGTAACTCTTCAAATTCATCGTAGTTTTCAGCCAATTTTTTCTTGAATTCTACAAGATTTTCCTGACTCTCAGGCATATCCATCTTATTGGCTACGATAATCTGTGGACGCTCCATCAAACGGAGATTGTATGACTCTAGCTCTTTATTGATAGCAAGATAATCCTCATATGGATCACGCCCTTCACTAGCTGACATATCAATGATGTGAAGGATGACACGTGTACGCTCGATGTGACGGAGGAACTGAGTTCCCAGACCGACTCCCTGACTAGCTCCTTCAATCAAACCTGGTAGATCAGCTACTGCAAAGGATTCACCTGATTGGGTACGAACCATTCCTAGATTTGGCACAATGGTCGTAAAGTGGTAGGCTCCAATTTTAGGTTTAGCTGAGGTAATAACACTTAAAAGTGTTGATTTCCCTACAGATGGGAAACCTACTAAACCAACATCTGCCAAGATTTTTAGTTCCAATTGTAACTCACGTTCCTGACCTGGTTCTCCATTTTCAGAGATTTCCGGTGCAGGATTTTTTGGTGTCGCAAAGCGGATATTTCCACGACCACCACGACCACCGTGGGCTACAATAAATTCTTGACCATGTTCAATCAAATCTGTCAAAACCTTGCCAGTCTCTGCATCACGAACAGTCGTACCTTGTGGTACTCGAACTCTAAGATCCTCAGCACCACGACCATGCATCCCTTTGGTCATTCCTTTTTCACCAGAATCAGCCTTGAAATGACGATTGTAGCGAAAATCCATGAGGGTACGTAGACCTTCATCTACAACGAAGACGACATTGCCTCCACGACCACCATCACCACCCCAAGGACCACCATTAGGGACATATTTTTCACGGCGAAAGGCAACCATGCCATCACCACCATTACCAGCCTTGACCTTGATCTTAGCTGTATCTAAAAACATACTCATTTTTTCTTCTCACTTTAAAAAAGGGCTGGGAAATCCCAGTCACTAAATTTTCTTGAATCTATTTTATAGATTACTGAGGGCACCAATTGCAGTTGCAAAAATTCCCAATAAACTTGCTACTAGCATGATAATCACGATAAACAAGGTTATTTTCTCAAACATAGTTTTTTTTCGATTTCCATTATCTCCAAATGCCATTTTTCTCTCCTTCGTTGCATTCTATTTTCTATTATCTTAGCATGAATTCAGCTAGTTTTCAATAGTCACTTGCTACAGGTGCGATAATCCATAAAATGATATAAGCTACAATTCCCGCTCCATAACCAAAAGCAAGAACACCCCATATTACGCGAACAATAGTAGGATCCATATCAAAATAATGGGCTACCCCAGCACAAACTCCAGCAATTTTTTGATCACTACCACTTCTCATCAATTGTTTTTTCATAGCTGTTCCTCTTTCTATTCTTCATGGTCTTTCCAATAATCTCTTATGCTGATCAACTGTGTTTTTGAAGCCTTCAGCATGCGTCTAGAGCCTTTTACCGGTACAGCGACCACCTTTTGCGGAAGATACAAAACTGTCTTAAAGATACGCTGGCTGACCGTATCATCTTTGGCTAAATCTTTCTGGAAATTATTTGAAATAATAGCATCCAGATAGAATTCATGCACCCGTTTCCCAAAGTTCTCAGCTGAAATCTCGTACAATTTCTCTGATAAGGTATGCTCATTCATATCTGGTGTTGCAATCAGGGCTTCCAAAATAGCACCAGCCAAATCATGTTCTCCATAGTACAAGGTTCCAAACATTTTATCACTGATCAGATTGTCTAGATAAGGATTTCCGTGAGCAATGACAGGCGTTCCACTGGCCAAGCTTTCCAAGTATGTCAAACCTTGCGTTTCACTCGTCGATGCCGAGATGAAGAAATCTGCCGCCTTATAATAAAGAGCCGTCTCACTAGGAGCAATCATTCCTGTAAAGACAACTGAGTCTTGAATCTCTAGTTTCTTGGCTTGCTCTTTGAGATCATCCAAATAAGGACCATCCCCAGCTACAACCAGTTTAACCTTGGCTTCTTCTTTCAGAACTTCTGCAAAAACTGCAAGTACTGCTTGAATATTTTTTTCATAGGAAATTCTGGAAAGACTAAGCAACATCTTTTCATCATCTTGAATCCCTAGTTTACTACGTAGTTCTTTCAGATTTTCTTGCTTGATTTCCGGACGCTCAAACTTAGCTAACTCAATACCAGTTGGAATAACCCGCTTTTCAACCTTAACCTTATAGTCAGATAACAAGTCACGGACAATCTCACTCGGGCAAATAACCCCATCCACATCATGCAAGAAACCTCTGACGAGGTACTTGACCATGCTAGGACGAATCAACATCCCCTTAGCAATATAATGCACGTAGTCTTCGTATTGGGTGTGATAGGTATGGATGACTGGAATCTTCAATTCACGCGCAATCCAAATCCCCAACAAGCCAAGAGAAAATTCTGTCTGAGTATGGATAATATCCAGTTGATACTGTTTAGCAATTTCAAGCGCCTTGCTGAAACCTCGATAGGCAAAGCGGCGATCCTTAAAAGCAAAGAAGGGAACACTTGGAATGCGGATAATTTGCCAATCTTCATAACGATTGACATCCTTATCTGTCGTCGTAAAGATAAAAACAGCATGTCCCTGCTTTTCAAGTTCGGTTTTCAAGGTTCGAATACTGGTCGCAACACCTGAAACCTGAGGAAAATAGGTATCTGTAAATAAACCAATTCGCATAGATTACCTCACTTTTTACTTTCTCCCTAAAGCGGCTTGTTTCTCATAAAAGTCTAACCAGATTTGTAACAGATGCTCTTCTGAATACTCTCTGGAAATATTCTTAGCTTTTTCTTTCAAATCTTTTAAAGCAACAGGATCCGCTTGATATTCCAGAATAGCTTCTTTCATCTCTTCTCTATCTGCTGTCGCCCTATAATTCCCCTCTAAAATCACCTTATAAAGATCCAAATCACGCAACATAATAGGAGCTTCACAACTGGCAGCCTCTAAAATCGTCATCGGAAAGAGCTCATTATAACTAGGCAACAAGAAAAGATCCGCTAGGGCATACAATTCGCGCATACGCTCTGGCGATACAATACCTGGAAACATCAAATTTTTAGGGGGATTGTCCATAATTTTTTTGTAGCGTTCATAGCCATCTGTCATGCCACCAAAAGAGAAACCACCCGCCCAGATAAAGGTAATCTGAGGCAATTCCTCAGCCAGACGGATAAAATCATCAATCCCTTTGCGTTTCTGAACTTGACCAGCACCTACTACGATAAACTGATTGTCACTAAGACCTAGCTCTGTTCGCAGTCTGACTATCTCTCCTTGTGATAGAGGATGCCATTTTTCCTTGTTGACAAAATTAGGAATATAGGTCACTTTTTCACGTGGAATACCAGCTGCCACCAAATCCTCAATAAACATAGGATTGACCACAACTAAGTGCTCCATCCGGTTGTAAAAAGAAAATACATAACGTTTCACAATTCCCTTTAAGAAAAATGGAATTTTCAAACTCCCCTCAAGTGTATCAGGCAAAAAATGAACATAGCCAATTTTTCTCCCTGAGCGTTTCTTTTGGAAGGTTGATAAATAATAGGGGAAATCAATCGTATGAAAGTGAGTCACATCTGCCTCGATTGGAAGATTTTCTGTAACAATCAATTGGTCCTTGGCATCACGGTGAAGAAGACGAACTAATTCACGGTAGGCACCTGAAACTCCTTGTCCTGCTACTTTCTCACTTGAACTCAACATATTGATGCGTAATTTCTTTTTTTCCATAACTACTATTATATCATTTTCTTTGAATAAAATCAGCAAAAGAAAGGAGAGACTAGAGGAAAAGAGGAGTAAATTTCCTCGCTTTTCCAACGGTCTCTCACATGCTTTTATATGTTTACTTAATGCCTAGGGCAATGCGGGCATAGCGACTCATTTTTTCAACGGTCCAGGCTGGATACCAGACTAATTTGACCTCAGTATCCGTTACTTCTGGCACCTCTGTCATAGCATCATAAATCTGATCCGTCAAAAGGTCTGCCAGGGGACAACCCATGGTTGTCAACGTCATATCAATCTCTGTTTGCCCTGTGTCACCGTCAAAACGAATCTCATAGATCAAACCAAGATTGACAATATCGATTCCCAACTCAGGGTCAATAACTTCTTCCAAGGCTGATAAAATTCGTGTTTTGATGTTTCCAATTTGCTCTTCTGTATAAGCCATATTCATCCTCACTCTTAGTCTTCAATAAAATCACGAAGCGGTTTGCTGCGACTTGGTTGGCGTAGTTTTCTCAAAGCTTTAGCTTCAATCTGACGGATACGCTCGCGAGTCACGTTAAAGACTTTACCCACATCTTCAAGGGTACGCATTTTCCCATCATCTAGCCCAAAACGTAGACGCAAAACATTTTCTTCACGGTCTGTAAGAGTATCCAAGACCTCATCCAACTGCTCACGCAAGACGATACGAGTTGTATAATCCACTGGATTTTCAATCACTTCATCTTCGATAAAGTCCCCAAGGTGGCTATCATCCTCTTCACCGATTGGTGTTTCAAGGGATACCGGTTCTTGAGCAATCTTCAAGATTTCACGAACCTTATCAGGTGTCATATCCATACGTTCAGCGATTTGTTCTGGTGTTGGATCTTGTCCCAATTCTTGAAGAAGGTTACGCTGTTCACGAACAAGCTTGTTAATCGTTTCAACCATGTGAACTGGGATACGGATAGTACGAGCTTGATCCGCAATAGCACGAGTGATAGCCTGACGAATCCACCAAGTTGCGTAAGTTGAAAACTTGAACCCTTTAGAATAGTCAAACTTGTCAACCGCCTTCATCAAGCCCATGTTCCCTTCTTGAATCAAGTCAAGGAACTGCATACCACGACCGACATAGCGTTTAGCAATAGAAACAACCAAACGAAGGTTGGCTTCCGCAAGACGTTGTTTGGCTTCGATATCACCAGCTTCAACTGCTAGTGCCAATTCTTTTTCCTCTTCATTGGTCAAAAGAGGAACGACCCCGATTTCTTTCAAGTACATACGGACAGGGTCATTGACCTTAGCCGAAGTTGAACCAATCAAGTCCTCGTCGCTGAGTTCTGGCTCTTCTTCTGCACTAAGAACACGCGCACTTGGATTTCCTTCGTTATCTGTGATAGAAATCCCTGCATCCTGAATTCGTTGCAAGAGATCTTCAATCCCATCAGCATCCAAGGTAAAAGGAATCACCAGACTAGCATTGATTTCATCATCAGTTGCTGTCCCTTTTTGTTTATGATTACGGATAAATTCTGCTACTTGTACGTCAAATGTTGTTACTTCTTTTTGTTTTGTTGCCATTATTACTCCATTCTTCTCTTTTGGGAAATTAAACGTTCCAATTCTTCTAGGGCTGTATCGGTATCTCCTACATGGCTAGCTTCCTGCACCTTCTTTTTGATTCTCATATTGTCCTGATTCAAGAGAGCCTTGTTTCGAGTCATTTCTACTTCACTTAGTTCCTGAGGTGACATCTCAGCAGGCAAATCCTGAGCTAAAACTTGGTACCAAGCTCTTTCAACTTCCTCTGTCTGTTCTGCTAAAACTTCCGGAGGAAGATTGCCATACTGGCCAAGCAAGTCATATAAGACCTGAAACTCAGGTGTGGCAAATGCAAAGTCCTCTCGCAAACGGTAATCGTTCAAAACAAGAGGGGATTCCATCATCCGATAAAGTAGATGAGCTTCTGCCCTCATAATAACCGATAACTGCTTGGTGACAGGCATAGTAATTGGCGTCGGTCTGGAAATTCCTTCCATGCGATTCTGCCTTTGTGCCTGGCGGCTTTCATTAACAATCTGCTCAATCTGGGCATAATCAAAGGACGCCAGACTATCAGCTAAAATATGAATATAGCTGTTTTGAGCGGTGATGGACTTTTCTTGAACAATCAAGGGAGCTATTTTTTCAATAAACTCAATCTGAGCCTGCAGATTTTCACTATTTTCAGGTTTGTACTGGTGAATGTAGAACTCAATCGGACTAATACGAGTTTTCGTTAATAGATAGGCCAAATCTTCTGGTCCATTTTTTTGTAGATACTCATCCGGATCCAAGCTATCAGGCATGCTAACGATTTGCACAGGCATATCACCAATTTCATCCAGCGCTTTCAATGTCGCAGCCTGCCCAGCCTTATCGCCATCGTATACCAGAACCAACTTCTTGGTTAACCTTTTCAGATGCTCAACATGCTCACGACTCAAGGCTGTTCCCATAGATGCGACAGCATTTTCGATTCCAGCCCGATAGGCTGCAATGACATCCATGAATCCTTCCATCAGGTAAATCTCACTGGTTTTGCCAGAAGATTTTTTTGCCCTATCCATATGATATAATTCGTAACTTTTGTTAAAAATTGCAGTCGATCGGCTATTTTTATACTTAGAAGTTTGTGAATCCGTTTTCTGCCAGATACGACCTGAGAAGGCAATAACTTTTCCTTGGTCATTTGTCAGGGGAAACATAATACGATTGTGAAAGGTATCTACAAATTGATTGGCATCCGAGAGATAAAACAGTCCTGAATTCAAGAAATCCTCTTCACGATACTGACCAGACAAACGTTGATAAAGATAGTTGCGTTCTGGAGGTGCTAAACCAATCCGAAAATGTTTGAGCACTTCATCTGTCAAACCACGCTGATAAAGGTAATTTCTGGCCTCTTCTCCCATAGTCGTTGTCATGAGAATAGCATGGTAAAATTTGGCAGCATCTTCGTGCATATCATAAAGAGCTTGGTGAGGCGAAACTGGCTTCTGTTCACTATAAAGCGGCTTTTCAACCTCAATCCCAACACGCTGACCTAAGATTTGGACAGCCTCCATAAAGGGAACCCCTTGGTACTCCTCTATGAACTTAAAGACATCACCTGAGCGACCACAACCAAAACAGTGGTAAAACTGCTTATCCTCAACAACGTTGAAAGAAGGTGTTTTTTCACCATGAAAAGGACAGAGCCCTAGATAGTTCCGTCCTGCCTTTTGTAAAGAAATCACATCTCCTATGACTTCCACAATGTTGGCATTGTTTTTGATTTCTTCAATGACTTGTTTGTCAACCATACACAATACCTCCATGTTATCATAGTTTACTTTATATAGTATACTTTATTTCAGAAAAAAAGTAAACCATTTCACTCATTTTCCCTAGTTTATTCAAAGAGCTGATAATAATCAGAGATTTTCATTTTTGCTTTTTCTTCTTGTTTCAAATCTTGGATAATTCGTCCTTCTTTCATGACAATTAAACGATTACCATATTTGAATGCATCTTCCATATGATGGGTAATCATAAGCGCTGTCAGCTGATCTTTCTTGACAAATTCATCTGTCAATTCCATCAAAGCCACACTGGTCTTTGGATCAAGGGCTGCAGTATGCTCGTCTAACAAGAGTAATTCAGGACGCTTCAAGGTTGCCATCAAGAGACTCAAAGCCTGTCTTTGTCCACCTGATAAGAACTCAATCGGTGTATTCAAGTGTTTCTCAAGACCGTTTCCCACTTTTTCAATGGTTGACTGAAATTCATCCTTATAGCTAGCCAGACGTCTCGGAAACAGTCCACGCTTTTCACCACGAAACTTGGCAATCAAGAGATTCTCTGCCACTGTCATACGAGGAGCTGTCCCCATCTTGGGATCTTGGAAGACACGAGACAGATATTTAGCGCGCTTCTCTGGTGAAAACTTAGTAACATCCTCACCTAAAATACGGATAGTTCCACTGGTTAGTGATAAAGTTCCTGCAATAGTGTTAAAGAGAGTCGATTTCCCAGCACCATTTCCACCTAAAATCGTGATAAAGTCCTGTTCAAAAATTTCTAAGGAAACATCATTTAAAATAATCTTTTCTTCATCAAAGCCATTTTTAACGACTTTGGTTGCATTTTTTAATTCTACAATTGCTGTCATTTGCTTAACTTGGCTCCTTTCAAGATTGTTTGCTTAAATGTCGGAATCATGAGGCAGACTGCTAAAATCACAGCGCTGTACAAACGAAGGTAACTTGTATTAAAGCCAAGCGCAATAACTGCCCACACTAAGAATTGATAAGCGATAGAACCTACAACGATGGCAACCAGACGCTCTGCCAAGCTCAAACTCTTGAAGATAACTTCTCCAATAATCAAACTTGCAAGACCTACAACGATAACCCCGATTCCTCGAGACACATCAGCATACCCTTCTTGCTGAGCAATGAGAGCCCCTGCAAGGGCAATTACACCATTTGATAAGACCAATCCCATGAGCTCCATGCGTCCAGTATGAATCCCGAAACTTCTAGCCATATCAGGATTGTCACCTGTAGCAATATAGGCTTGTCCGAGTTTAGTGTCCAAGAAAAAGAGCATGAGAGCAATGACAAGACTTACAAAGATGAGACCTGTCAAGAGTTGATTCAAATCTGAATCAAAAGGCAAAACATCCTGTATTTGCTTGGTTCCAAGCAGGCCTAAATTCGCACGTCCCATAATCAAGAGCATGATAGAGTGACAGGAAGTCATCACCAAAATCCCTGAGAGCAAAGTTGGGATCTTCCCTTTTGTATAAAGAAGTCCTGCTGCCATACCAGCCAAACAACCTGCTCCAACAGCAACAAGTGTCGCTAAAAAGGGATTCACGCCTTTGGTTATCAAAGTGACAGCAACAGCTCCCCCAAGAGGGAAGGAACCTTCTGCCGTCATATCTGGAAAGTTCAAAATCCTAAATGTCATAAAGATTCCCAGACCTAGAATAGCCCAGACAAATCCTTGAGAAATAATAGATAATATCATCTGTTTCTTAACCTTTTCTATATGATTTCTATTGTAAAAAATTGGAGGAGATGTCCCCAACTCCTCCATTCTAGATTATTCAATCACTTGTCCTGCTTCTTTTAGAACAGATTCAGGAATCGTAATACCTAATTCTTGTGCCAATTTTTTGTTAATTACTGACTTACCAGTTGAAAATACATTGACTGGAGTATCAGCTGGTTTTGCACCTTTCAAAACTTGTGCAATCATTTTACCTGTTGCCACACCGAGATCATGTTGATCAACTACAACGGATGCCAAACCACCTGCTTCTACCATGGCAGTTGCGCTTGGGTAGATTGGTTTTTTAGCTGATTGGTTGCTTGATACAACAGTTGAGAAGGCTGAAGCAATAGTGTTATCGATTGGAACCCAGATAGCATCAACCTTGCTAGTCATAACGTTAACTGTTGAAGCAATTTCATTTGTTGAAGGAACTGCAAATGTTTCTACTGTCAAACCTGCTTTTTCAGCATAAGCCTTAAATTCTTCTACCTGAGTTTTTGAATTGTCTTCGCTGCTTGAGTAAAGAGCTCCGATTGTTTTCACATTTGGTGTCAAAGCCTTGATGAGTTCAACTTGTTGTTGAGCTGGATTGTGGTCAGATACCCCTGTGATGTTGCCACCTGGTTTTTTCAAATCTTTAACCAAGTTCGCACCAATTGGGTCTGTAATAGCAGCCATGATAACCGGTAGGTCTTTTGTGGCACTAGCCAAACCTTGAGCAGCTGGTGTCGCAATACCAACCACAAGGTCATTCCCATTTGCGACCAGTTGTTTACTCATTGTCGCAACCTTACTTTGATCACCTTCTGAGTTCATAAAATCGATTTTAAGTTGATCATCTTTATAACCTTCTTCTGCCAGTCCATCTTGAATCCCTTTATAAATCAAATCAAGAGATGGATGGCTCACAAACTGAAGAACACCAACTTTGGCAACTTTCTTCTCATTCTTAGCTTCTGGTTTATTCATTGAAGAGTAAATTAAGCTTCCTGCTACTAAGACTGCTAATGCAGCGATAATTCCAATTAAACGTTTATTTTTCATTCTATTTCTCCTTTTTATTCCTTTAAAATACTTCACTTATCTAATACTCTTCGAAAATCTCTTCAAACCACGTCAGCGTGCCTTACCGTAGGTATATGATACTGACTCTGTCAGTTCTATCCACAACCTCAAAACAGTGTTTTGAGCAGCTTGCGACTAGCTTCCTAGTTTGCTTTTTGATTTTCATTGAGTATAAACAAGCGACGCCATCGTTTTCTTTCCATACTAACCTCCATCAAAAAAGTCCTCACACAAAAAACTTGTGTGAGGACGTCGATGCGCGGTACCACCTCAATTATAGGGAATTTCCCTATCGCTCTGTCTCGCAATAACGAGATGCACTGTAAGGTGTGCTCACCGAATTTTTATGATTTCAAATTCTAAATAACATTCAGCCCAATTTTCATCATCATCACTTATCTGTTTTCAGCTACCACAGACTCTCTAAAAAGTTTGAATGATTACTTTTCTGAATGGTTAAATTATATCATTTTTCAACTACTTGTCAAGACTCTTTTAGCATTTTTTTGAAAGATTCAAAAACTTCCCCTATAGAAAAGAGGAAGTTTGAAAGACATCAGCCCGAATTACGCAATCCTGTCGCAATTCCGTTGATGGTTGTATGGATTAATTTTTCTTGGTCGCTAGATAATTCTCCTCGGCGTTGACGTTTAATCAACTCCAACTGGATATAGTTAAGGATATTAAAGTAAGGCATACGATAATCCAAACTTGCTTTTAGATATGGATTTTCAGCCAAGAGTTCATCATATCCTTCAATAGCCAAGATGACTTCCTTGGTAACTTGCCATTCGTTTAAAATAGTCTCATAGATTGCTTTTACTTCTTCATCTTCACAAAGTTTGGCATATTCAAAAGCAATATTCATATTTGATTTTGACAAGACCATATCAACATTTGAAAGAAGCGATTGGAAGAAAGGCCAGTTTTGGTACATATCTCGTAAGATAGCGATATTCTCTGGATTTTTATCGATAAATTCCTTGAAGCTTGAACCAACCCCATACCAGCCAGGGAACATGACGCGACTTTGCGACCATGAGAATACCCAAGGGATAGCTCGCAAACCACTGATTTCAGTAATAGTCTTACGAGCGGCTGGACGAGAACCAATATTAAAGCTTGAAATTGCCTTGATTGGACTTGACTCGAAGAAATAATCATAGAAATGATCATTACCAAAGACCAAATCACGGTAGATATCGTAACTACGGTCCACCACTTGGTCCATAATAGCTTCATAACGATTTGAGGTATTGGTATCACTCTTCTTCTGAGTAATCATACGGTTAATGGCTGCAGATACTAACATTTCAAGGTTATAGTAAGCTGCGTCTTTGTTTCCGTATTTATTCCCAATTACTTCCCCCTGCTCTGTCAAACGGATACGATCCTTGATAGACTTGAGCGGTTGAGATGTGATGGCTTCATAGGTTGGTCCACCACCACGACCGACAGTCCCACCACGGCCGTGGAAGAAGGTAACCTTAACGCCGAATTCATCTCCAATAGCAGTCAATTGTTGTTGAGCCTTGTAGAGGGTCCAACATGATGATAGGTAGCCACCATCTTTATTACTATCAGAGTAGCCAAGCATGATTTCTTGGTAGTTATTACGTGAAGCAATCCATTTTTTAGCAAGAGGAAGAGAAAGGTATTCTCTCATGGTTTCTTCTGAGTGGTCCAAGTCCTCAATTGTTTCAAAGAGAGGAACAATTTGGACACGGGCTCTTTCTTTATCAACTAACCCTACTTCTTTTAGCAAGATAGCCAATTCCAACATGTCTGATACGCTGGTTGCATGTGAAATGATTGTCTGACGAATGACATCATCTCCCAACTTATCTTTCAACTTACGAGCAGCCTTAAAGATTGCTAATTCTTTTTCAAGTAACTCTGATTTTTCAACATGAGTGGCAGAAAGAATACGTGGATCTTCTTCCAATTCTTTCAAGAGAAGCTGGCATTTTTCTTCTTCACTTAGTTCGCTATAATGAGAATGAATACCTGCTGATTTCAAGAGTTCAGCTACACAGGCTTCATGAACACTAGAATCTTGACGCATGTCAATAGATGCCAAATAGAAACCAAAAATTTCAACTGCCTGAATTAACTCAACAAAATCACCAGAAATCAGTGCTTCACCCTTGTTTTCCAAGAGGGAATCACGAATGGTAATTAAATCCTTATAAAAATCATTAGCTGTTTCATAGCGAGCCCCAACTTCCTTATCCTCAATCAGATAGGCTTTTGTTGCTTGGATTTTTGATTGAATATCAAACAAGGCACGACGATACAGCTCTTTTTCACGATAAATCGAGTTATCCTTGGATTGACGAGCCATTTCTCTGACTTGCTTGCTCACATTGACAATACTGGTTGAGAGAGAGAATTCACGATAAAGTTGGTAAATCTTTTCATCATAGTAGTTCATGATGACTTCACACTGAGTCATAGCAGATTGTTTCAAGGTATCTGCTGTAACAAAAGGATTCCCATCACGGTCTCCACCAATCCACATTCCCATGGTAATTGGTTTAGGGTGTTTCAACTCCAAACCGTGTTTTTTAGCGAGACGCTTGTACTCAGCAGTCAAATGAGGAACTGCCTTCAGGAATGAACTATTGTAGTATTCCATAACATTCGTGATTTCATTGGTTACTTTCAATTTCTTTTCACGAATCATGTCTGTTTGCATGATAATCTCAATGTAACGACGGAGATCATTATGCCATTTTTCCTTATTAATCAAACCTAATTTCACATCACGGTACTTACGCAAGAGGGTATGGATATGATTGGTCAAATCCAACATACTCTTACGTTGTACTTGTGTTGGATGGGCAGTCAAAACAGGGACAACATTCAAATGTTCTAGAATTTCAACTGCATTTTCTTTTTCTGCAACCATTTTGATAGTTGCTGACAATTTACCAAGATAATCTTGATCGATATTATTTTGGTGGTTGATTTCATAAGCCAAATCCACATCTTCTGAAATATTAATCAAAAGGGGCAAGATGGAGAAATAGCGTGAAATATAAGCCATTTCATCATTTGACAGACTAGTAACCAATTGGTTCAAGCCCTGATAATCTTCTTGAGTTGATAATTCTTTCAACTCCATGATTTTTGCAAAAGTCTCTGGGGCAAGCATATTTTTAGTGATATCTTCTAACAATTCTGTTAAAATCAATACTTCTTCTTGCACGACAGCTTTATTACTATAGTTTTCTAATTTTTGAAGAGACATAGGTAATCCTTTCCACTATCAACTCTACATATAGTTTGATGAGTGAGTTTCTAACTCCTCATATAATTGGGCACGTTTTTCACTTGCATCAATATTTAAGACAAAAGCAATGGCTACAGACAAGACTAGGAGACTGTTCCCTCCTTGTGATAAGAAGGGGAAGGTTACTCCTGTCGAAGGAATAATGCCAGAAATTCCACCGATATTGACAAATACCTGTACCAGCATCATCCCCCCAACCCCAATCGCCATCATGGAATTAAAGGGATTCTTAGCACGAATACCGACTAGGATAATTCGTAAAATCAGGAAAAAGACAAGTGCTAAAATCAAGCTGGCTCCCACAAATCCAAACTCTTCAATAACAATTGAAAATACAAAGTCTGTATGGGCCTCTGGTAAATAACCACGTTTTTCGATTGAATTTCCTAAGCCTAGACCAAACCACCCACCATTTACCATGGCAAAGTAGGAATTTGCAAGTTGGTGGCCTGACCCTGCCAAATCGGCAAAGGGATTAAAGTAGGCACTGAAACGCTTAGCAACGTAACCAAATACTGGAACTTTTGAAAACTTATCAACCCCGATCATAGAAATAGCTGATAAGGATAGGGCTGAAACTCCAAACAATATACCGATAAAGGCTATAAACCAACGATGAGCAATCCCACTAACTGTATACATAATCAAGGCAACCAAAGCTAGTATGGTAGCATTCCCCAGATCTGGGAAAATAGCTAAACTTCCTATCATTACTAGTAGGACGAAGCGCCAATCATTAAAAGCACGAGGAATCCATTGATTTTGAGTTAAAACTTGAAAATCGTAAATCCCAATTTCATCCTGTTGTTTTGAGAAACGTTGGGCCAAGTACCAGACGATGATAATCTTCAAATACTCAGCTGGCTGAATGGTCAAAGGTCCTACTGAAATCCAACCATAGGCTCCATTGACTGGCGTACCAATTAAGCGAGCCAGAGCCAAAAGAATCAGCTCAACAAACATAACAATAAATAGCAGTCGTTCTTTTCTTAAAAAATTCAGTTTCAGCTTATATATCAAGGCAATCAATATTAAACTAAGTATCCAAAACATTCCCTGACTTCGAACCAATTGGAGGGCACTTTTACCTTCTTCGATAAGAATGGCACTGGTTGTAGAATAAACTACAATCAAGCCCAAAATAGATAAAAGTAAGTAAGGAACTAGAATAGAATAGTTTAACAGGTGCCTCTTACTAATCTTCATAGTATCACCAATCTAATGAGAACAAAAGAAATTATTCCCAAATTCCGTTTATTTTCTAGTTTTGATTGCTATTATACCATTTTTTCCGAAAGAAAAAAACTCTTACCCTTTAAGATAGAAGATTTTCTCATAAGAAAAAGAGCACTTGGCTCTTTTCTGTTTTATTCTTTTGAAGAACTGCTTGAGCTTGAATCGCCACCACCGATATATTGGGTAAAGATATTTTGGAAGGCTTGGTCTTTAACCTTGATATTGGCTGCTTGCAATTCTTTTCCGACAATACTTTGAACAAATGATGCATCATTTTGTTTTTGAGCCAAGATAACAGTTTTCAATTTTTCTTTGTAGTCATCGATATTAGATGACTTTTCTGTTTTCTTAATGAGTTTTACAATGTAATATTGACTGCTGTATGCTTGAGTACCAGTAGCTGTAATGACATCAGAAATGCCGTTAACATCCAAGGCAAAAGCTGCTTTCTTAACTTGATCTGGTACTTCTGTTGAAGCTGAATCAAAAGTGATTTCACCACCGTTAGCTTTAGTTTTCTCATCAGTTGAGTTATCTTTAGCTAATTGAGCAAAGTCTGCATCACTAGCCTTAGCTTTTTCAAGAATTTCTTTAGCCTTATCTTCATTATCAAAACGAATAATTTGAGCAGTTACGTCCGGAGTATAGTTCTCAAATGCTTTCTTATAGGCTTCATCAGTTAATTCAGCTTCTGCAGCCTTTTTAACTGCAAATTCAACTAATTTACTTGTACGAATTTGTGCTTTACGTGTTTCAAGAGTCATACCTGATTGTGATAAGACACGTTGGTAATTCTCACCATATTGTTTTTCTTCTCCAGAAATGATTTCATCGATTTCTTTGTCATCTACCTCTGAGCCATATTGCTTCTCAAATACTTTTTGGATGGTCATGTTCAACAAGACTTGTTGGGCTGGAGGATTGATTTTCACTTGCTCATAAAATTGATGTTCTGTGATGACATCCCCTTTCATGCTGATAAGGTCTGCCCCTTCTGAACCTTTCGAACAAGCTGCTAAAGTTGCTACTGATAATAGTGTAATGGCACCTGCCAATAGTTTTTTCTTCATGTCTACTCCTTTGAGATAAGTGTTACCCTATCTATTTTACTATATTTTCTTAAATTTTTCTGAAAATTATTCGCTGTCAAGCAATTGAACATCTGCTACATTTTTACGAAGCATGAGAATGCCGTCCCCTAAAGGTACTAATGTTGCAGTGAGTCCTGGATTGTCTAAAGTTGCATCAAATAATCTTTGAAGGCCTCGATAAATAGTTCGCTGGCCACGACGAACCTCCATAATGTCCTTGGCAACATCACCACCTTGAAAAATATCATCCAAGACAACCACACCACCGACTTCCAAATGTTTGAGGATTTCTGGCAGAAAGACGATGTATTTAGACTTGGCAGAATCCATAAAGACGAAATCATAGGACTCTGTCAAGGTAGATAAGACATCTACCGCATCTCCTTCTAGGAGCGTAATTTGCTTGCGACTGTCAAACTGGGCGAAATTATCCTTGGCAAAACCAATCATTTCTGGATTGCGGTCAACGGTTGTAATCTTGGCCTTTGGAGCATGTTCCGCCATCAAGAGGGCTGAAAAACCGATAGCCGTCCCAATTTCCAGAATGTTTTTTGGTTGCATAGTTTCCATGAGAAAACGGAAATAAGCAACCGTTTCATGGGGAATGATGGGAATATTTTCCTTGCGAGCAAAGTCTTCCAGTTCTTTCAAAGAGCCTGTGACTTGCTTTTGACGCTGACGCATCAAGTTCACAATTTCTTCCTTGACGACAGGACGACGCATGTTATGGTTGGCATTTTTACTATACGATTCAACCATCTTATGCCAATCCCAATTTTTCAACAAGGGCTTCAAACTCATTCAAACGACGTTCGAAGACTGCAAAGGCGTCGTTGAGATAGTCTTCCTTCTCCATATCAACACCAGCTTTTCTCATGACATTAAGTGGATAGTCAGACTTACCTGCCTTGAGGTAGTCAATATAGCGGTCACGATCTTCTTGACTACCATGGACAATCTTTTCAGCCAGGGCTGAGGCGGCCGCAAAGCCTGTTGAATATTGGTATACATAGTAGTTATAGTAGAAGTGTGGAATGCGAGCCCACTCGTATTGAATTTCAGGATTGTCTTCCTTACTCAAACCATAATACTCTTGGTTCAAGTCTGCGTAGAGTTTATTTAAGAAATCACTTGTCAAGACTTCTCCATTTTGATCCGCTTGGTGAATCGCGTGTTCAAACTCAGCAAATTGAGTTTGGCGGAAAACTGTTCCACGGAAACCATCTAGGAAGTTATTGAGAATAGCAAAGCGCGTTGCGTCGTCTTCCACTTCTTCCAATAATTTCTCCGTCAAGATATTTTCATTGGTAGTTGAAGCAATCTCAGCCAAGAAAATCGAATAATCTCCGTAAACATAAGGTTGCGTTTCACGAGTATAGCTTGAATGCATACTGTGACCTGTTTCATGAACAAGAGTAAAGAGATTGTCCAGATTGTCCTGCCAGTTGAGAAGCATAAAGGCATTGGTATCGTAAGAACCACCAGAGTAGGCACCTGAACGCTTGCCTTGATTTTCGTAAACATCAATCCAACGCTCGCTGAAGGCACGTTTAACACGGCTCAAGTAATCCTCACCCAAGACTGCCAAGGCATCTTCTGCTTTTTTCAAGGCTTCTTGGTAGGTAAAACTATATTCAACAGATGAAAGCGGCGTGTAGACATCGTACATCTTGAGGTCTGAAATCCCCAAAATCTTTGAACGAAGTTCAAGGTAACGATGCAAGAGTGGCAAATGCTTGCGAACTGCTGCTACCAAATTGTCATAAACACTTTCTGGAACAAAATTGGCTGCGAGGGCTGCATGACGAGCGCTCTTGTAGTTGCGAACTTTGGCACGGTAGTTTTGCACCTTAACATTGGTTTGCAAGGTTTTAGCATAGGTGTGTTGGAATTGTTCATAAGTCGCATAAAGAGCTTGATAAGCACCACGACGTACCTCACGATTTTTAGACTCCATCAGACGTGTGTAAGTCCCATGAGATAGCTGCACTTCCTTACCATCATCGTCAAGAACATAAGGGAAAACAATATCCGCATTGTCCAAGATAGCGAAGGTTTCACTTGCCGAACCAAAGATTTCTCCAGCGCCAGCCAATAATTCTTCTTCACGTTGTGAAAGAACGTGTTTCTTGCCTTGCAAAAGCTTATCAAAATAGTGTTGATAAACCTGCAATTTTGGCTGAGCTTCTAAAAAGTCAGCATACTGCTCTTCACTGATTTCCATAAATTCAGGTTCATAGAATGAAAAGGCTTGGTCTAGCTGGCTATAGAGAGTCATGGCCTTGGCATAGTACTCTTGGTACTTGGCTCCACGTGTATCCTGATCATTTTTCATATGAGCATAAACGTAAAGCTTCTCCATCTGGCGTTCCATTTCAAGAGAAAATTCAGTGATTTCTAGTAGGTTATCCGCACTATCCAAGAGATGACCTTCATACTGGGCTACTTTCTCCAATTGTTCTGTTAAATCTTTTAAGGCTTCTTCCCAAGACTGGTCAGTTGGGTAGATCGTTGATAGATCCCATGTATCTTTTTCATTTATTTCATTTCTTTGTAATACCATTAGATTCCTCCATCCTTTTTATTTTACCATATTTTTCAAGAAATATTGCTGATAAAAGGCTGGTGGATAAAGCTTTTGCCAATCATTTTGAGGATTTTCTTGGTAATAGGTTTGAAAATACTGATAATATCTGGTCAAGTCCTTCTCAATTTGGCAAAAATTACCTACTAGTGGTCTTATTTGTGGATACCATTCTTTTAGCCCATAAGTCAGGAGATTTTCCCCCTTTTGATAGGCTTCTGCTTGTTCTTTCATCCAAATAGGATTTTGATAATAGAGTTGTTGCCGAATATAGCGACAGATGTCCTTATCCTCAGAAACTGTAAAATGAGATATTTTTTGTTTCTTATAAGGGAAACGCAATATTTCCAATAAACTAGCTTGACCATAGAGAAATTCCTTGATTTGATAATGGAGTTTACCGCGGAGATCTTGGTGAATCAGGTATTTGAGTCTTAAAACTTGTTTTTCACTGTCTAATTCCCAAACATAAAAGCCCATGTTTTGACTGAAATAGAGAAAACCTTGTTGCAGACGAGTCAACCGCTCCTTGAGCCAAAGTTTTTCTCCTAGCAACCACAGTACTTGGTAACCCTGACTACGATAGCCCTCACTACGCTCTTTAAGAACTTTTTGAGACAAGGGGCTACACTGAACCTCTAAAGCTAGATTGCCATTTACAAATACATCCGCAATCTGTTTAAGCTCTGGAAGAGGGTATTCTAATTGCACCTCAGCCTCTGTTTTCAACCAGCGATAGAGGACTTCCTTATTTTCCAAGTGTTCTAGACTTTCATTTTCAGAGGAATAATCACAGTCTTTTAAAGATTTATGGGCAAAATGGGTCCGTACACTTGCTCCTTGCCGCAAACGGAGCTGACCTCCACAAGTTGGGCAGGTGTATGCTTGCTTCTCAAGTTTATCCTCTAACACATTTACCAATTCTCCCCTAGCATCTCTCGCAACAAACATGATTTCTCTCCTTTTCTATATTATTCGTAAAAAAGAAAAAGATCAGGAAATTTCCTAATCTTCAATGTTTATTTAATTTTTTTAGCTAGCATAGTCGCAAAGCGTAGTTGAATCCGATTGCCATTCTCATCGCGACGGTGAAGATGGCCTGGATTTTCATTGTACTTAACCAATTCCCAGTCCTTGTAATAGTCTGCCAATTCTCCTTCTTTAAATGTAAATGGGAAGTTCACAGAGCAAGGGTAATCTTCCGTATCCATAGCACAAACGATAAGATTGTAGCCACCAACAGTGGTTTTTTCCTGCATATTTTTGATAATTGCAGGAATGCGGTCTGCTTGCAAAAACATCAAAACAACTGTCGATACGATGAAATCATACGCTTGCCCAATACTAGCTGAATTGATATCGTAAAGACCTACAGGCATATCCAGGTCTTCCTGCTCCACAATACTTTGCAAGATTTCAAGGGCCAATTCATTTTGATCCACAGCCGTCACATCAAAACCATTCTGTGCAAGAAAGAGGGAATTACGGCCCTGACCACAGCCCAAATCCAAGGCTTTCCCTGGTTTTACTGTCTTCATTGCCTCTAGGACCTCTGAATGAACCGGATTGGTATTGTATTTTTTAGGGAAATAATCCTCAGGTTTACAATAAAATTCTAAATACCATTCTACATCGTCTGTTACAGCCTCCACTCGGTGCCAGGCTTGTGGTTGTGCCATGGGATTGTCAGCCCCTGCTTCAAAGAGGTGCTCAGCTAAAACCTCACCATCTTCTGTCAATTCAATAAACTTGAGAGCTCCCTTCAAGACAGTAATTTTCCCCCAAGTCCCAACCTTGGTATTGTGTTTCTGCTGAACAGCCTCTGGCATGGTTTCTTTCGTCCACAAAGGCATACGTTTATAGGCAACTAGTTTTTCCATCTTCATTCCTCTTTTTATCGCTGATTAACAGCTTTCATCACGCGCGCAATATCGCGATTCTGCTCACGACGTTTGATAGACTCCCGTTTGTCATAGTCATGCTTCCCTTTGGCAAGTCCTAAAAGAAGCTTGGCATAGCCATCTTTGATATAGACTTTAAGGGGAACCAGGGTCATTCCTGTTCCTTTAGTCTCTTGTTCCAACTTTTGGATTTGCTTTTTATGTAGTAAGAGTTTTCGACGACGTTCTGGTTCTTGGTTCCAGATATTGCCCTCTTCGTAAGGAGCGATATGAACATTGCTCAACCAGACCTCCCCATTTTTTACTTGGGCAAAGCCATCCTTGAGATTGATTCGAGCTGCTCGCACACTCTTGATTTCAGTTCCAGTCAGGACCATTCCTGCCTCTAGCGTATCTACGATTGTATAGTCATGACGCGCCTTTTTATTTTGTGCGACGACCTTTCCCTCGCCCTTTGCCATGCTTGGCTCCTTTCTTAGCTACTTCCTTATAAAAAGGTTTCTTTCCTTTTTTCTTCTTGTCTTTTTGTGAATGCTTGCGCTTATCATTTGAGCGTCCTGATTTTCTCTTATCTTCCTTCTTATCTGAACGACGACTTGAACCAAGCCCTCTGTCACTGCGACTAGACTGTTTCAAGCCTTTTTCAATCACATCAAACTCACTTGGGATGTAAGAGAAGTCAATTTCACCCGTCATCTTGTCGGCTCTTTCAACTCGGATACGGATTTGCTGACCTACACGGAAGGTTGTTCCTGATTTCTCCCCACGAAGGGTCAAATCCCGCTCATTGAAATGATAAAATTCAGGTAGATTAGTGATGTGAATCAAGCCTTCAACTGTGTTTGGCAATTCAACAAAGAGACCAAATTTAACGATGCTGGATACAACCGCATCATACTCTTCACCCACGTATTCTTCCATATACTCAGCCTTTTTCATGGCTTCGACCTCACGTTCTGCCTCGATGGCACGACGCTCACGGTTGGAAGACTGGGTTGCAATCTCTGGAATCACTTGTTCAAAATGCTCTGCTATTTCCTTAGAACGGCCGTAATCCCGAATCATACGGTGAACAAGAAGGTCTGGATAACGACGAATCGGACTAGTAAAGTGAGTGTAATAGTCAGCCGCTAATCCATAATGGCCGTGATTGTGCTCCGAATAGCGGGCCTGTTGCATGGAACGGAGAAGCATCATGGACAATACATCTGCATAAGGTTCTCCCTCAACAGTACGCATGATGTCTTGAAGTGCCTCCTGGCTAATCTCACTAGCAGTCCCATAAATGCGCAATCCAAAACTTGAAGCATAATCAATAAACTTCTGAACTTTTTCAGCCTTAGGCTCCTCATGGATACGATAGATGAAAGGTAGATCCAGCTTGCTGAAATGCTCGGCAACTGTTTCGTTGGCTATCAACATGAAGGACTCAATCATGCGCTCGGCAACACCACGTTGACGAAGAACAATATCAACAGGCTTACCCTGTTTATCCACTAAAATCTTAGCTTCATTGGTATCGAAATTGAGGGCTCCACGTTTCACACGCATGTTTTCTAAAATTTCATGGAGCTTGGCCATGAGTTCGATACTTGGAACAATTTTCTGATACTCTTGTCTCTTCTCCTCGTCACCTGCTAGGATATCATTGACATCGCTATAGGTCATACGAAAACTGGTCTTGATAACTGTTTGTGTAATGGTGTAATTGACCACGCGACCATGTTTATCAATCTCCATAATGGCAGACTGGGTCAGGCGGTCCACTTGGGGATTGAGAGAGCAGATGCCATTTGACAGTCGTTCTGGAAGCATTGGAACCACTCGGTCTGTCACATAGACAGAAGTCGCGCGGTTAAGGGCTTCCTTGTCAAGGGCAGAACCCTCGGTTACATAGTAAGAAACATCTGCGATGTGAACACCAAGCTCCAGATTTCCATTTTTCAAGGCCTTGATATGCACCGCATCGTCCAAATCCTTGGCGTCAGCACCATCAATGGTAAAGCTAATCTCATCTCTCAAATCCATACGACCTTCCATATCCTTTTGAGATGGAGCATCCGGCACACTTTCTGCTTCCTTGACAACAGCTTCTGGAAACTCGGATACAATGTCCATTGATTCCAAGACCTCAAGAACATCAATTCCGACATCCGTTGAGTGTCCCACCACATCGAGAACACTAGCGACAAAAAAATCATGTTTCTTACTTGGGTATTTATCGATAAAGACCTTGAGAACTTCGGTTCCCTCTAGTTTTAGAGCTGGTTTCTTAACATAGATGGGTTGACTGATTTTCTGATTTTTCGAACGGATGTAACCCGCATACTTAGGTTTTTCCTGATCTAGAACGATTTGGCCAACAACTGTTGTCATACTGTGTTCTAAGATATCGATAATTTTGGCTTCCGCTGCTGTTCCCTTGCTGCGATCAGCGACTTTCTTAATGACGACCTCAACGGTATCACCATCAATAGCATAGTTGACATCGTTTTTTCCTACAAAAAGGTCTTCCTCCTCACCTTCCAGACTGACAAAGCCAAAGCCATTTTTATGGGCATGAAAAATCCCCTTGAGAGTAATCTCATGTTTTTTCTTAATTTCTAATGTCAGACTACCATCTTCTTCAAAACGAATCTGGTGCTTCCTTTCCATTAGGGACAAGGTTTTAATCAACTCACGAAAATCCTTGGAACCGTCTTTTCCCAAAGCATGAGCCAAGTCATTGACAGTTACCTTTCCCTTGTCTTGTAAATATTCTTTTATTCTATCTTTCATATTTTCTTTCTAGATTTTTTTATTTTCTTTTACTGTAAAACCTTCTCAAATATCTTTTAAAAATAAAAAGAGGCAAAGACCTAGTCCTGCCCATTATTTTCTTATCTACTTGATAATACCGTCAATGCTAAGGCAATGGCTAGCCAGAAAAAGACTAAAATCCCTGTCAAACGCTGCATTACAGCTTCAAAACCGCGTGCTTTACTGCGTTCAAACAAATCACCCGAGCTGGCATCAAATACATTGCTGGATTGGTTTTTGGTTGGTTGCATGAAAATCGCAATCACAATCACAACAGATAATACTAATAAAATGGTTAATAATAGGTTATACATATCAAACTCCTTAAAATCCCTATTATTTTACCATAAAATCTACTTAGATTCAAGATGTAGGGTTACTTTTCTTTCCTTGGGACAATACTTTAAAACCTCAATCTTGTCTGGATGGGTTTTTGAATTTTTACTGGTTAGGTAATTGATACTGCCACAAGAGGAGCATTTGAGATTAATTTTTACTCGCACTAGATTTCCTTTACTTTTAATAATGTTCGAAATTGAAGAAGGTTAAAGAGACAACTAAAGGCAACACAAAGACTTGTCGCATAGAAGACTGCATGGTAGCCAAATTGACCTGCTACTGCAGAACCTGCCATGGGACCAACAACACCTCCCAGATAAAAGAATACCTGATTGAAGGCAAAGACCCTCGAAATACCAGCTTTGGGCGTCATCTTGCTGAGAAGGGCGTTAACTCCGGGAATCAAAGCACCGGTTCCCAATCCAAAGAGGAAACGATAAAGTCCTAATTGAAGGGGGCTAGAAGCATTAGCACAGAGGAGATAGATGATAACTGAATAAAACTGGGCTACAATCAAGAGACGATGATTGCCCACCTTGTCACCTAGCTTTCCCATGACTCCAGCACTCATCATACTGGAAAAGCCCATACTGGATACAATCAAACCTGATACAAAGAGAAGATTCTCTGTCTGGCCTAAGTCGCGTACATACAGAGCTAAGATAGGGCCGATGGATTGGGCTGAAAATTGGATGACAAAACTAGTCAAAAAGAGGTTGACCAAGAGATAGGGATATTTAACTGATGTAAATAATTCCTTTGTTGGGATAGCTTTTTCTTTTGCTACTGGTTGAAAATCTTCCTTGATAAAGCAAATAGTTAAAACAGCAGCTAAGAATAGAAAACTACCAACCAGTAAGAAAACCGTACGGATGCCAAATAATTCTGCAATAAAGCCTCCGATAAAAGGACCAGTTAGAGTACCTGCAACTACGCCTGTAGACAAAGTACCTAAGGCAGAGCCTGATTTTTCCTTGGGAACCTGACTGGCTATCAAGGCTGTTGCATTGGGAACAAATCCTGCGAATACACCATTCAGTAAGCGAAGAAAGATTAGCCAATAGATATTTGGGATAAAGGCTAAGCCTCCCATAGTAATGGTCATGGCCATTCCAGCCCGAATCATCATGGGTTTTCGACCGTATTTGTCAGCAAGAATACCCCAGATAGGAGAGAAAAGTGCCGCAGAAATGGCAGAGACAGAAATAGCTAAACCTGCATAAAAAGCAACTTGATCACTCCCTACACCTAAATTTTCCACAAAGATGGGCATAAAAGGCACAACTAAGGAAATACTGGCTCCTGTCAGAAAATTACCAAACCAGGCAATGCGCAGATTATCCTTCCAGTTAATCTCTGTCATCTTCACTACCTCCCTCAAGCAGGGAGAAGACCTGAGTAAGAAGCTGGTCCTGATTTCCATTGTTGTTTAAAACATGGCTAGCCAAACCTTTCTTTTTCTCTAAAGGCCACTGGGCTGCCAGACGAAACTCAGCTTCATCTTTGGATAACTGGTCCCTTTTCATTAAACGTTCTACTTGAACATCTCGGTCCACATAGACCAGCCAAGTCTCATCAAACCAAGAGACGTAGTCCTGCTCAAAAAGCAGGGGTATATCCATGAAAAAAATCTCTTCTGTCTGAGCCAACTGGTCTCTCAACGTAGCTAGCTCCTCACGGATAATCTTTCCTTGGATTCGCTTAGACCATTCCTGTTCTTCAGGATTTGAAAAGATAAGACTAGCTAGGATAGGGCGATTAAGTTCTCCGTTTTCAAGGATGATTTCTTGCCCAAAGTGCTGAACTAGAGCCTCAAACAGACGACCACCAGGTTTCTGTAGTTGGTGGACGACTGCGTCGGCATCCACTACTTGAAAGCCTTGCTTTCTTAGAAAATTTGTCACGGTTGACTTACCAGAGGCAATTCCCCCAGTGATTCCAATGATTTTTCCCATCAATTCCTCCTTTGGCACTGAGGACAAAAATGGGTGCCTCGTCCACCTAGTTGGATTTTCTCAATGATGGTACCACAGCGTACACATTCTTGACCAGCCTTGTCATAGACTTGATGAAAATCCTGCATGGTCCCATCTTCCCCAAAGGCATTGGTATAAGTTCGGATGGTGGAACCACTTTTTTCAACAGCCTGACCCAAAACTGCGATGGTCTGGTCATGAATCACTAAAGCTTCTTCTGCTGTCAAAGTCTGGGAAGGTCTAGCCGGATGAACCTGAGCTCGCCAGAGAACCTCATCCACATAGATATTGCCAAGTCCAGCTACCAAGGTCTGGTCTAAAAGATGGGATTTGATAGGCTTTTTAGACTTATCTAAAGCTACTTGAAAGACCTGCAAATCAAAGTCTTGTTCGCTTGGTTCAGGCCCTAGTTTTTTAGAAATAAAGTAGGCTTCCAAAAGGTCAGGAGCCAAGAGTTCCATGGTTCCAAACTTGCGTACATCCTCATAAACAAGCGTGCCACCATCTTCAAACTGGAAGAAAACATGGGCATGCTTGCGTTCGGGAACCTGGTACGGATAATAAAAATACTTGCCCTCCATCCGCAGATGAGAAATCAAGACCTTGTCTGTCAGGTAAAAAAGCAAATATTTACCGCGGCGTCCCATGGACTCAACAATCTGACCAGGTACTTCCTTTTGAAACTCGTCCAAATCCGTTTTAATCATCTTGGGATAACGAATTTCTATACTCGAAATTTTCTTTCCCAAAATCAATTTTTCTAAGCCACGACGAACGGTTTCAACCTCAGGTAATTCAGGCATAAGTCCTCCTTCTGTAAAAACAAGAAGCAGGCATGAGCCCACCTCTACTTAGTATTCTTTTTCATTATAGCCAAAGTCAGCCAAATCTAGCTTTTTATCACGCCAGTTTTTCTTAACCTTGACCCAAGTTTCTAGGAAGACCTTATCTCCTAGCATGAGTTCGATATCACGACGAGCCATGCTACCAATTTTCTTAAGCATAGCGCCACCTTTACCGATGATAATCCCTTTTTGGCTATCGCGCTCGACCATGATGGTTGCACGGATATGAACCTTGTCTGTCTCTTCATCTCGTTTCATAGAATCCACTACTACTGCAACAGAATGCGGAATCTCTTCACGAGTTAGGTGCAAGACTTTCTCGCGAACCATTTCTGAAACCAAGAATCGTTCTGGATGGTCTGTGATTTGATCAGACGGAAAATATTGGAAACCTTCGTCCAGATTTTCACTCAAAATATCCACTAGACGAGAGACGTTATTCCCTTGAAGAGCTGAGATTGGAACGATTTCCTTAAAGTCCATTTGATTACGGAAATCATCAATCTGAGACAAAAGCTGATCTGGATGAACCTTATCAATCTTGTTCACCACCAAAATCACAGGGACCTTGGCCGCCTTGAGGCGCTCGATAATCATGTCGTCTCCCTTACCACGCGCTTCATCAGCAGGCACCATAAAAAGAACAGTATCCACTTCACGAAGGGTGCTGTAGGCGGATTCGACCATAAAATCTCCAAGGGCAGTTTTAGGCTTGTGAATCCCTGGTGTGTCGATAAAGACGATTTGTTCCTTATCAGTCGTGTAAATTCCCATGATTTTGTTGCGCGTTGTCTGCGCCTTGTCACTCATGATGGCAATCTTTTGCCCCATGACGTGATTTAAAAAGGTTGACTTCCCAACGTTGGGACGTCCTAAAATGGCTACAAAGCCTGATTTAAAAGTCATAATTTCCTCTTACTGTTTAAAATAATAAATCCCAGATTCGTGGGAGAAAAATCAATGCGCCTGTTAAGGCTGCAAAAAGAGAGACCACTAATACCGCGCCAGCCGCCATATCCTTGGCATTTTTAGCCAGCATGGAAAAGTGATAGTGACTGGCCAAATCCACCACATTTTCAATAGCAGAATTGATAATTTCAAAGGCTACTACCAAGAAAATGCTCAATAGGAGAAAGAGCCATTCGATTCGTGACACCTGAAAAACAAAACCTGCAAGAATGACTACAAGAGCCGTCACTGCATGTTTTCGCATATTGCGTTCTTCCTTGATGGCAGTAAAAATTCCTGTGAGGGCAAATTCTAAACTGGATATCAGGTCACGATTTTTCCATTTTCGTTTATTGTCTTGTGAGTCCATAGGCTGTCAAAATTTCTTCTTGTAAACCGAACATCTCCGCTTCTTCTTCCGGAGTGTAGTGATCATAGCCGTTGATATGTAAAAAGCCGTGTACTGCCAAGAAGCCCATCTCACGCTCAAAGCTGTGGCCATATTCCTCGGCCTGCTCATGTGCCTTATCGATAGAGATGAAAAGTTCCCCAATATAGGCATCAAACTCAGACATCATCTCTGCCAATTCTGGATTTTCAAGTAAATCCTCTTCGTCAAAGGCAATTTCCAACTCTGGTTTATACTCGAGGCTGATGACATCTGTCGGACGGTCGGTGTCACGATACTCTAGATTGAGTTCATGACTACGCTCGTTGGTCACAAAGGTGACTGCCATTTCCTTGTCTTCTTTTCCTAATTTTTGGGCTGCAAATTCCAAAATTTCTTGGGTTTGTTGCAACATTTCTTTTGAAACTTGACCAGTTTCATCTACCATTTCAATATACATGTGCTTCTCGATTCTCTTTACTTGGCTTTATTATACCATATTTCCATGATTTTATTCTACCTTTTTGATATAATACTATGGAATACAATTACAAGGAGAGTACGATGTCATTTGACGGATTTTTTTTACACCATATGATTAAAGAATTACAAAGAGAGTTAATCAATGGTCGCATTCAGAAAATCAATCAACCTTTCGATCAAGAGTTGGTCTTACAAATCCGTAGCAATCGCCGAAGTCATCGCCTGCTCCTTTCTGCCCATCCCGTTTTCGGGCGCATTCAGCTAACTCAAACGACTTTTGAAAATCCAGCTCAGCCTTCTACTTTTATCATGGTTTTAAGAAAATATTTACAGGGTGCCCTAATTGAGTCGATTGAGCAAGTGGAAAATGACCGTATCGTGGAAATCACCGTTTCCAATAAAAACGAGATTGGAGACAATATTCAGGCTACCTTGATTATCGAAATCATGGGTAAACACAGTAATATTCTACTGGTCGATAAAAGTAGTCACAAAATCCTCGAAGTCATCAAACACGTCGGTTTTTCACAAAATAGCTACCGCACCTTGCTGCCTGGGTCTACCTATATTGCTCCGCCAAGTACGGAATCTCTCAATCCTTTCACGATCAAGGATGAGAAGCTCTTTGAAATCCTGCAAACACAGGAAACAACAGCTAAAAACCTTCAAAGCCTCTTTCAAGGTCTGGGACGTGATACGGCAAATGAATTAGAAAATATTCTGGTTAGTGAGAAATTATCTACTTTCCGTAACTTTTTCAATCAAGAAACTAAGCCATGCTTGACTGAGACTTCCTTCAGTCCAGTTTCTTTTGCAAATCAGGTGGGAGAGCCTTTTACCAGTCTTTCTGATTTGTTGGACACCTACTATAAGGATAAGGCTGAGCGCGACCGCGTCAAACAGCAAGCCAGTGAACTCATTCGTCGTGTTGAAAATGAACTTCAGAAAAACCGCCACAAACTTAAAAAACAGGAAAAAGAGTTACTGGCGACAGACAACGCGGAAGAATTTCGCCAAAAAGGAGAATTGCTGACAACTTTCCTCCACCAAGTGCCTAACGACCAAGACCAGGTTATCCTAGACAACTACTACACCAATCAACCCATCACCATTGCGCTTGATAAGACTCTGACTCCCAACCAGAATGCCCAACGCTATTTCAAACGTTACCAGAAACTCAAAGAAGCTGTCAAATACTTAACTGATCTGATTGAAGAAACAAAGGCCACTATTCTCTATCTGGAAAGTGTGGAGACCGTCCTCAACCAAGCTGGGCTGGAAGAAATCGCTGAAATCCGTGAAGAATTGATTCAAACTGGCTTTATCCGCAGAAGACAGCGAGAGAAAATTCAGAAACGAAAAAAACCAGAACAGTATCTAGCAACCGATGGCAAAACCATCATCTATGTCGGACGCAATAACCTGCAAAATGAGGAGCTAACCTTTAAAATGGCCCGCAAGGAGGAACTTTGGTTCCATGCCAAGGATATCCCTGGAAGCCACGTTGTCATCTCAGGCAACCTTGACCCATCTGATGAAGTCAAGACAGACGCAGCAGAACTTGCAGCCTACTTCTCTCAAGGTCGCCTGTCAAATCTGGTGCAGGTAGATATGATTGAAGTCAAGAAACTCAACAAACCAACTGGCGGAAAACCAGGCTTTGTCACCTACACCGGGCAAAAGACCCTCCGTGTCACACCAGACCCAGAAAAAATTGCATCCATGAAAAAATCCTGATTTTACTTGAAATCAGGATTTTCTTTTACATTTTACTCTGCAATCAAGGTTTCCAATCCGACCTTCATCATATCAGTGAAAGTATTTTGGCGTTCTTCTGCAGTCGTGTCTTCATCTGGATTGACCAAGCTATCTGAGATAGTCATAATAGCTAAAGCATCAACATGATGTTGGGCAGCAAGATAGTAAAGAGCCGCTGCTTCCATTTCCACAGCCTTGACCCCCCTTTTACCAAGCTCGATGTTTTTTTCAAAGTAGTTTGAATAAAAGACATCAGATGACAAAACGTTCCCAACGTGGGTGGTCATACCAAGTTCTTTGGCGATATGGTAGGCCTTGTCCAGCAAATCAAAGCTAGCGATTTGTGGGAAATCGTACTGTGGCCAGTCATTGCGGATGATGTTAGAGTTGGTTGCAGCTGCTTGCGCCAAAACCAATTCACGAACGTGGACATCTTCATTCAAAGAACCTGCAGTTCCCACACGAATCAATTTCTTCACTCCGTAGTCCACAATCAACTCACGCGCATAAATCGAAATCGATGGCATCCCCATCCCAGTTCCCATGACGGATACACGGTGACCCTTGTAAGTACCAGTGTATCCAAACATGTTACGCACTTCGTTAAAACAAACAGCATCTTCAAGGAAATTTTCCGCAATAAACTTCGCACGAAGAGGATCCCCAGGAAGAAGAATTTTATCAGCAATTTCACCCTGCTGAGCAGCAATATGGATAGACATAATTTATGATACAAAGAGCGACAAGAAAACGACTGAAAATTAGGAATCTGACGAGAAATCCTGATTTCTCAGTCAGATTATCTATTTTCCAAGTTTTCCGCTCGTGTTCAAATTAGAACACCTCACTCTACCTTTCTTTTTTTATATTCAGGATAGCGACAGAGAATAAAGTAAAAATAGGAAACTGATGACGCATCGCAGATGCTAAACAGTTTATCTTTTTTACACAGTTCTCCGCCCGTATTCAGTTCAGCAAATACGGTTTACCCATCCTTTCTTTCTTAATTTTGATGATATTGAGAAGATTAGAGCGACCTCTATTCAAATCCGAACTCCCCCTTTTCTTCTAAGTTTTTAGAAAAGTTTTCCGCTCGTGTTCAAATCAGAACACAAGCTCTACCTTTCTCTTTTTTATTTTTATATTTCATAGCTAGGAAAAATAGTATTCAATCAAGATTCCAATTGGCCTACTTCATTTTTATTTAAAACAGTTATTGATAAACTGACAATAGTTTTTAATCTTTTAAGATAAATCCCTGACTAGAAGAAATGGGCATTTCCTACTTAATTACTTTATTATTTGACTTCTGACACAATATGCTAGCTCAAGGAAAGCGGTCTAGCATTTTTGCAAATTCATAGGCTAAAACAGCTGTTACTAAGAAGTACGGAATAGAATCTATACCTAGCCCAGCGAAACCGATAACTAATCCGGTTGCAGACCAGGGAGCCTTCAAAGTCACGGACAAAAAGCAAACAGATCCCAAAAGTAAAGTGGTTGGCTGGCTATCCAAACCTAGAATCATGCCCAAGAGGGCAGCTCCAGCCATCCCCAAGGCAAAAGATGGCGTAAGGGTACCACCATAGGCTCCTGCCCAAAGGATAATAAGAACGACTACTGCTTTTAGGAAAAACATGAGAAGCACTGTTTTGCCATTACTACCATTCAATACTTCCTGAGACATCATACGTCCATTTCCAAGTAGATGTGGAAAGGAACTTGCAAGACCAGCAAGAAAAAGAAAAGCTGAAGGCAATGTGAGAAGTATTCGTTTATCTTTTATTCTGTTTGAAGACGCTGCCTTACTTAAGCGACCAAAAAGCCAAGCCAGTGGGGTTAAGAAAAGAAGTAATAAGGGAATAATCCATATTTCCTTTAATGACCATGTGATAGCTGGAATCTGGTAGAGAGCCTGATCTGAAATAACCCAGCCTGCTATATAGGTTGAGACATAGGTAGTCAAACCGACTAAGACAAATCGTTTAATAGATAGAGCAATTCCTAGGGTTTCAAAAACAAAGAAGACACTTGTTAATGGAACCTGATAGACAGCAGCTAAACCAGCACCAGCACCAGCACCACAAGCAAGGAGAAAGATACGATCCTTCATAGACAGTATACATATTTTTCCAATTGGCCCTGCAAATAGAGTTCCAATCTCTCGTGGTGCAGCTTCTTTACCAATAGGCGCTCCCCCTCCAACTGCAATAATCTGCCAAATTGAATGAAATAGCTGTTTTAGAAAATGAAGCTTGTATTGTGAAGTCTCATCCTTCATCTGAGCTTTGATGGAATAAATTTTCGACCCTTTTTGCAAGAAGTACCAGACTAAGGACGAGCTAAGACCCACGATTATTAAACTTAGTCCTATCCGTGAGGAGGAAACTCCATCTGTCAAAAATCTACTATGATGCTCTAACTGACCAAAAGCTAGCCCCTCCACCATCTCTAAAAGATAATGGAGAAGAATACCAGATAAACCCGAAACTATTCCTTGTAGAATTACTGCTATGAATAATCTAAAATTATAAGGGATTTTTCGAAAAATACTCCACAATTCTATTAACATGATTACAATTCTGCAAGAATCGCTTTAAGCAAGCCTTTAAAGTCACCTTTAACACGTTCAGTCACTTCTACAACTTCTTCGTGGTTGAGTTCTTCTTGGAAGCCTGCAGCATGGTTAGTAATACATGAAATTCCTAGAACTTTCAAGCCTGAGTGGGCTGCCACAATAACTTCAGGAACAGTGGACATACCAACCGCATCTGCTCCCAGTGTCTTATAGGCACGAATTTCTGCTGGTGTTTCATAAGTTGGACCAGTTACACCGATATAGACACCTTCATCAAGCTTAATACCAAGTTTCTTAGCTACTTGATGGGCAGTCACACGGTATTCTGGTGTGTAGGCCTTAGACATATCTGGGAAACGTGGACCAAACTCATCCAAATTTTCACCCATCAATGGGTTCTGCCCCGTCATATTGATATGGTCTGAGATAGCCATCAAAGTACCAGGACCGAATCCAATACCGCCAGCTGCATTGGTTACAATGACACCTTCACATCCGAGGACTTTCATGACACGTACTGGGAAAGTCACGACTTCAAGAGGATTTCCTTCGTAGAAATGGAAGCGACCTTGAAGAGCCAAGACCTTGCGCCCTGCAAGTTCACCATATACCAATTTACCAGCGTGACCAACTACTGTAGAGCGGCCCCAGTTTGGAATCTCAGCATAGTCTACTACAACAGGATTTTCGATTTCTTCTGCCAATTCTCCCAGTCCTGATCCAAGGATTAGACCGAACTCAGGCGCTTGGATTCCTTTATCTTTCAGAAAAGCAGCTGTTTCTTGGATCTTATCTAAAAATGTCATTGTGTGTCTCCTTTGTTATTTTTTAGCATTTGACCGATTTTGTCAAAAGTTTTAGCATTACGAATGGTGATGTTGCGATAAAAGGGCATCTTGAGCAAGTACTTATGATAGGCAGTTGCATAATAGGATTCTTCAGAGAATTTCCCCCAGAAAATACCAAGTTTTCCAAAATGAACGACTTCATCTTCCAGTTTCAAACTGTTCACTTTCTCGATCACTTGATCCACATCCAATCCCTCCGTGTAAAAGAGGACATCCTTTCGTACCAAATCTTTGGTCCACCAATCTGGCAGATTCTCCAGCTCTGCTTCATAGTCTTCCTGACTCAGCAAGGAAAAGCTCTTAATAAATGGATAATGGACTGCAAAGAATACCTCTAACTTTTCAACCAATCGGGCTTTGGGAGCTGTCGAAGTAAAGAAAATGTTGCCACTGTTGATGTAGGTCTCAACCTTTTCCAGTCCCAACTCTGTCAGTTCTTGGCGAAGTTGCGCCATGACAACTTTATTTTTCCCACCGACATTAATGCCCCTTACCAGTAAAGCATATCGCGTCATCTTATACCAATTTATCTAAGAAACTTTCCCCAATCATGGCAGTTTCAACACCAAAGTTATCCGCAACTGTCGCTGAGATATCTGCAAAATGTCCTACTGGAATGACACCATTTCCTTTAAAGGCAGGGCTATAGGCCAACAATGGAATATATTCACGAGTGTGGTCTGTTCCTGCATAGGTTGGGTCATTTCCATGGTCCGCAGTAATCAAGAGAAGGTCGTTCTCCCTCATGGCTGCGATAATTTCAGGCAAGCGTTCATCAAACTCATGCAAGCAATCACGGTAACCATGAGCATCACGACGGTGGCCGTAAAGGGCGTCAAAGTCCACCAAGTTTGTGAAGGAGAATCCTTTTTCAAACTCAGCAAGTCCCATAGTCTTCAAAAGTGTATCTATTCCATGGCTATTTGATTTATTGTGACCCATGTCATGGTTGATACCAGCGCCGTTAAAGATATCGTTGATTTTACCAACAGCGTATGTATCAATACCTGCTTCGTTCAATTTATCCAAAACAGTCGGTGCAAATGGAGATACAGCCAAATCACGACGGTTTGCTGTACGAGTGAAGTTACCTGGTTCACCTACATAAGGGCGAGCAATGATGCGACCAAGGAGGGCAGGACGTTCAAGGGTAATCGAACGAGCATATTCACAGATACGGTAGAGTTCATCCAAAGGAATGATATCTTCGTGGGCAGCAATTTGAAGAACTGGGTCAGCTGAAGTATAGATAATCAACTCCCCTGTTTCCATCTGACGTGGTCCAAAATCATCGATAACAGCCGTTCCTGAGTAAGGTTTGTTTGCTTCACGAATGACCTTGCGTCCTGAAAATTCTTCGATTTTAGTGAGGATTTCTTCTGGGAATCCATTCCAGAAAGTATCGAAAGGCTCCGTAATATTGAGACCCATGATTTCCCAGTGACCAGTCATAGTATCCTTACCAAGGGATACTTCTTCTAATTTTGTCGCATAACCTGTTGGATTGCTTTCTGCTGGCACCGTCTTCAATGCTGTTTCACGAGGAATATTTCCAAGACCGATTTTAGCCATGTTTGGGACATTCAAACCAACTGCTTTTGAAATGTGTCCTAATGTGTCAGAAGCTCCATCTGGAACTCCTGCATTAACAAAGTTATTGGCATCTGGTGCCGCACCGATTCCCACAGAATCTAATACTACCAAATGAATACGATTAAATTTTGACATTTTATGTCCCCTTTTATTTCTCTTTTGTTGAAATTAAAATTTGAACTCCATCTCGTCCAGCAACGATGACCTTATCCACCATTTGGTTAAATAAGCCATGCTCCACGACACCAACAACATGATCCATTTCTTGTCCGAAAGCAATTGGATCTTCAATGACATCCAAGGCAAGGTCAATGATAAAGTTCTGCATATCGGTCACAAAACGTTGACCGTCTTTTTCACGGAAACTTGGTTTGTAACCAGCTCGTTCAAAACGACGAAAAACCTGCTCTGCACCATATTGAACCACTTCCACAGGCAATTTAAAAGCACCTAGTTTCTCTACCAGCTTGCTTTCATCCACCACCCAAATGTATTCTTTTGAGGGCGTTGCTACAACCTTCTCCATCAGAAGGGCACCACCACCACCTTTGATTCCATTAAACTGACTATCCACTTCATCCGCCCCGTCGACTGTCACATCGACGAAGTCTACTTGGTCAATAGACTTGAGTGGGATATTAAGCCCTTCAGCCTGTTTACTAGTCACACTAGAAGTCGTTACAGCTGTAATCTTCAAGCCTTCTTCCTTAATACGACGACCGATTTCTTCGACAAAATAATAGGCAGTAGAACCCGTTCCCAGTCCGACAACCATCCCATCCTTGACAAACTCAGCAGCCTTGATACCTGCCATTTTCTTCAGATTTTCCACTCAAACACCTCCATTAAAGAGCTACTTTTATTATAACATCTATTCGTTTTTATTTCATGGATACACTGGAAAAACCCGAACATTTTTATTTCGGGTTTTGATGTCCTATTTAACCATATCAGGATCGTAGTCATAGAATCCTGTATCAAGGAAACGGTTTTTAGGGTGAAGTTTACGAACTTCTTCATCCAGCAAGAAAGCTTGGTCATGGCTAAAGTTGCCCTCTTGAATCAAGCTACGCGCTTGGATAAAGAGTTTTGTAATTTCAACAAAGTTCTGACCAGGAGTGTAGAGCCCTTCTAGTTTCCAATGGGTAAAACCATGCTCCACCAATTCTGTCAATTTGGTCATCAAATCAAGGTCGTTATTGGCAAAGATATGGGTACCATGATTGTCTTCAAAAATGGAATAGTGGCTCTCTGGGTCACTTGGCTCAGCCAAGAAGAGGTCACGCTTGCGAGTCTTTTCGTCATCGATATGTGTAAAGTTATAGTAGTTTTGCAAGAGTGGACGTTTAGAATGATGGATGACACTAGCACCGTAAACCAAAACTTCAGCAGGAATTTCCAAAATCTCGGGCATTTTGAAAAGTTCAGCTGATGGAATTTCACGCGCCAAAACAGCCTCAGATGCGCCAGCTTTTTGTCCCCAGAAGTTTATCTGACGACTGCTAGTTACCATAGTCGAAGCATCGTAGATAGTCTTAAAGGAATAACCATCGCGGTTGACTACGTAAAAGACACCTGCATCCCCAATCGTAATGTAGTCTGTCTTGATTTCTTCCAAGAAATCTAAGAAAGGCTTGATACGATCCATCATATCTTGGTGCATGAGGGCATTGACTGCAACAATCAATTCCTTACCAGCTTCATGAACCAACTTAGCGATTTCACGCAATTGGTCATAACTAAAGGTTGTTGGCAGACGAAGGCCAAAATCTTTCTCACCAACATAGATACGGTCTACGCCAACTTCGAGCAGTTGTTTAACTTGTTCAATACTTTCAGCAGTTGCTGTAATGATAATCTTTTCCATAAGAAAAATTATACCATATTTCTGGAAAATCAGCTATTCTTTAAAAATGAAAAGGTACTTTATTCTTTTTGTAACCTTTCTGTAATAATTCTCTGCTGAAAAAATGATAAAATAGGTATGTACTGTTAAGGAGAGAATAATGCCCGTAAGAAAATTACAATCCTATGAGGTAGACAATCAAGAAGAATTAAGCCAGCAGGTTCCTCGCTATCAAGATTATACACCTGAAGCGCAATCTGATGCCAATCTCAAGGAAATCCTATTTTTTGTTAATATCGCTGTTTTTTGTATCTGTATTGCTATCTTTAGTTTTATCTTTTTAGCATTAAAATTATCAACTGCTCTTGCCTTTACCGCAGCAATCGGAGCCAGCTTACTTGTCTTAAAAGTTCAACGATTTATTATCAAGCGAAAACGTAGAAGATAAATCCAAAATATCGCCCCAGCTGGAGCGATATTTTTATTTTTTCTTTTTAGATGGTGTGTGGATGGCAATCTTCACTTCAAAGACTGTTCCTTTCGGTTTATTATCTTTAACAGTAATGGTTCCTTTTAGGGCATCTACAATTTGCTTGGCTAGGGATAAACCTAAACCAAAACCACCTTTTTGGCGGGTTCTAGCCTTATCAACTCGATAAAATCTATCAAAAATTTTCTTCTTATCTTCTGCTGAAATACCGACTCCATTGTCAGAAACTAACAAATAAAGATTACGATCAGTCGCTGAAATCATAAAATCAATTTCACCATCCTCCTCAGTATATTTGATAGCATTATCAAATAGGATGGTCATCAGTTGTTTCAAAAGAAGTTGATCTGTGACAATCGTTCGATGAATACGATTTTCAAAACGGAAGACACGGTCGTTCTCCGAGGCAATCATCTCATAGTTTGTGAAAGTCGTATTGAAAAAACTGGTTGGAACTTCTGCAAGTTCCGGCTTAATCCCATCATCTCTACGAGCTAAATTCAACAAGTTCGTTGTCAAAAACCGCATATTTCGGACTTCTTCTAAACTAGAGGCAATGCTTTCGCTCACATCCATAATGGTTGCTTCTGGCTTACGGAAAAGGGTCTCTAAGCGATTTTGCAAAACTGCAAGTGGAGTTCGTAACTCATGACTGGCATTTTCCACAAAGGACTGCTGCTTCTGCATGCTCTCAAGCAGGGGCCTAACACTGACCCTAGCTAGATAGAGACTGGCAAGTAAAGACAAAATCCAGAAACTTGCCATCACGACCACAATCAATTTCTCATGCTTTTGACTGGCCTGCTCCAACTGACTGGTATTAATCAAGACAGCTGCATACTTGATATTGGTTGAAACCGAACTGATATTGGTTTCCATCAAAATCATGCGATAGATTTCTTCCTGTCCATAGCTATTAAAAACCTGAATTTGATAGATATGGCCTAATTCTTTTTTCTCTAGTTTAATCTTATCCAAGCCCAAAAATCGGTTTCCAGAAAGGAGTTGGGTAAAATTCTTATCAAAGAGAATGACTTCTGTGTTAGAACTGACATTGGGTTTTATCTCCGTCTTGCTAGCATCTGTAGCGGCATTCTCTAAATCTTTAATCTCTTCTGTTGCCCTATTTACGGCCAGCTGAATAACTGCCTGAGGATTATTACTCAAACCATGTAGCGTATCGTCCACCGAAGTATAGAGACTCGAGTGCATGACCTGTAAAATAATCAAGGTCATGGTAGAGAAAATCAGAGTGAAGACACCAAAGTTGCGGATAAAATAACTAAAGTCATCCGCATACCATGTTTTTTTAGTTTACTGAACATCTTTTAAAATATACCCAACACTACGCAAGGTTTGCAAATTCTCTGCAAAAGTGGTTCCTTTTAATTTCTTACGGACTTTTGAAACATAGACTTCGACAACCGAAATCGTTGTGTCACTATCAAATCCCCATAGACGATCAAAAATCTGAGTCTTGGGCAAAATAACATTTTGATTTTGAAGGAAATAGACTAATAAATCAAACTCTTTCCCCAGCAATTCGACAGGAGTATCTTCAACCTTAACGGTATTTGTTGACAAATTAACCACAATATTTCCATAAGTCAAGGTGTTTTCATTAAACTTGCCTGAACGTTTGAGCAGGGCTTGAATTCTCATTTTGAGTTCTTCTAGGTAGAAAGGTTTGGTCAGATAATCATCTGCTCCCAGTTCAAATCCATGTCCCTTGTCATCCAAACTTTCCTTGGCAGTCATGATCAGAACTGGAGTCGTAATCCCCTTTTCACGCAATTCTTTCAAGACTTGGAAGCCATTTTTTTCAGGCAACATCAAATCGAGCAAAATCAAGTCATAGACGCCACTCTCAGCTTCGTAGAGACCTTCTTCCCCATCAAATACCTGCATGACATCCGCAAAATCGTCTAAAAAGTCAAATACTGAATTTGACAGGCCTAGGTCATCCTCAACCAATAAGATTTTTATCATGAGAAACTCCTCCTTAATAAAACCATTATACCAAATTTGCCTTAAAAAAAACTCAACTCTCTACATTTTACATGAGATAGCTGAGTTTTCTTTTTATTTTAGGCTTATTTATGCATTTCCGTATTGAAGAATGACTACTTCCACTGCAGCTTTTTCACGGTTAATCAAGTCAACACGCGCTGCAATTTCCTTGATTCCCATACCGATGTTACGGCTAAGAGCAAGGTCAGAAAGTTGTGGTTCAAAGAACTCCTTGTATTCTGCCAAGCGTTGCTCTGTCTTAAATACATGAGCAGGAAGGATAACAAAGCTATCAAAGCTCATATCCCCACCAAGAGCTGCCTTAATCCAAGCCCAGTTTTCACGCGCCCAAGACCATGCTGTTTCCTGAGTTGCTTGATGACTTAAGAACTGGAAGTACCAAGCAGACAAGTCTTGTGGTTTGACCACAAATTTGTCCTTCCAAGCAGCAATCAAGGTTTGGATATTGTCCGCATCTGTACTGTAAGCAAGAGCAGCTGCCAACTGGCGTTTAAAGACAGCATCTGTTGCGTGAGTATAAGTATCAAGATAAAGTGCTAACAAGTCTTTCGTCTCATGATGTTTCATCTCATTGATCAGAACTTGTGAACGAATAGCTGCAGGGAGTCCTGCAGGATTCTCCTTGTGGGCTGCGAAGATTTGGCTAGCAACTCGACTAGCTTCTGCATCATTTGAGCGAATCATCATAGAAATGGCTAACTGACGAACCAATTCATCCTCATCTGATTCTCCATCTTTAGCTTCAAAACCAAGACGGTCATAGTTGTGACGAGCCAACTTAGCAACTAGTGCTTTGAAGGCTGTTTCTGCTTCTGTTCCTTCATCGATAAAGCGCTCAAGGGCAGAAACCACTTGAGAAACGGCTGAAACCACAAGGTAAGATTCTTCCTTGGCAAGTTTATCAAGGACTGGAAGCAAGTTAGCATAAGAAATGTGCCCCGCTTCAGCAAGCAAGCGACGTTCTTGGACGATTTGCAGTTTGCTTGTGTTATCAAGCTCAACTAGGTCTGCAAGAACTGCATCTAACAAGTCTCCTTGATAGTCTGTAATGTAGTGAGCTGTATTTTCAGTGTTGAGACGAAGAGCTCCTTCATTTTCAGCAAGAAGAGCTGCGTAGCCAGGGATTTCGATGCTTTCAGTTTCGAGTGTATCAGGCAAGCCTTTCCAGTTGCTGTTTAGTGGCACAACCCAGAGACGGTTCTTGTCTTCGTGCTCACCGATAAAGAATTGTTTTTGTGAGATCTTCAAGACATCATTTTCAACTTTGACAGTGAGAACTGGGTAACCAGGTTGTTCCAACCAAGAATCCATGAAGGCTGCGACATCACGTCCAGACGCTTGACCAAGAGCATCCCAAAGGTCACGACCAATTGTATTGCTGTATTGATGTTTTTCAAAGTAGTCATGCAAACCTTTGGCAAAATCGGCATCACCTAGCCAACGACGAAGCATATGCATGAGGCGACTTCCTTTGGCATAGACGATAGCTCCGTCAAAGAGCGTATTGATTTCATCTGGATGTTTAACTTCGACGTGAACAGATTGAACACCATCCGTCGCATCACGTTTCAAGGCAGACGGAACACCACCTGTTTGGAAATCTTCAAAGATATTCCAGCTTGGTTCAATAGCATCCACACAGACGTACTCCATCATGTTAGCAAAGCTTTCATTGAGCCAAAGGTCATCCCACCATTTCATAGTAACGAGGTTCCCAAACCATTGGTGAGCCAATTCATGGGCCACAACTAGGGCAACTTGTTGACGGCTAGCAAATGTTGAGTTTTCATCCACAACCAAGTAAACTTCACGGTAGGTCACAAGACCCCAGTTTTCCATAGCACCAGCTGAGAAGTCAGGAAGGGCGATGTGGAGAGATTGAGGGATTGGGTATTTAACTCCATAGTAATCTTCGTAAAACTCGATAGAGCGAACAGCGATATCCAGTGAGAAATCAAGGTTTGATAGTGGGTGGGCTTTGGTTGAGTAGACACCTACGAGGGTACCGTTTTTAGTTTTAGCCGTTACCCCTTGCAAATCACCTGCTACAAAGGCTAACAAGTAAGAAGACATGCGAGGTGTTGTCTCAAACTTCCAGATGCCTGTTTCCTTACGTTTTTCAACATCGATTTCTGGCATGTTAGACAAGGCCAATTCACCTTCTGATTGGTCAAAACGTAGAGAGAGGTCAAAAGTTGCTTTAGCTTCAGGCTCATCCACACATGGGAAGGCTTCACGCGCAAAATGGCTCTCGAACTGAGTAGACAAGACTTCCTTCTTGACTCCATCAACTGTGTAATAAGAAGGGTAAATCCCTGTCATGTTGTCTGTGATTTTTCCTGAGAAAGCGATAACCACTTCAACTTGACCAGCCTCAGCTAATTCTATATGAAGGGCTTCATTGTCATGATCAACTGTAAATAGACGAGCTTCCCCTGCAACTTCTACAGAAGCGATTTCCAAGTCTTTTTGGTGAAGGGAAATACGGTCACTCTGTGCTTGACCAGTAATAGTCACCTTTCCTGAAAAAGTCTTGGTCTCACGACTCAAGTCTAAAAATAAATCATAATGTTCAGGAACAAATTGCTTAATAAAATGTTCAACTGCTTGCATAGTTTTCTCCTATCTAAGTTTAAGAGCTAGAGCTCTTCTTCAAACAAACTTATTATATCATGTTTTGCTTGAGAAAAAAGGATTGGACGGCGATTTCCAAAACTTTCTTCCTTCTAGCAATCTACAGTGGGTAGACCTTGCGAAATTCTTCTAAAACAACCTTGCTTTCAGGTGTAAAAGTCAGTCCTGCTTCTTTCAGCCACTCGGCGAAACAATCCTCATGAACCTGACGCCAATAGGCTAGGGATTTGTCACCTTCCCCTTCCTTAAAGGCATGTTGAGCAGAAACTTGATTGAAGGGCTGGACAGAAACCTTTGTAATTTCAACAATACAGACAGCCTGATTTTGACTATCTAAAATGACATCAAAAGTTCCTTCTTGAGGAAGAGACTCGGCTTCTAGTGCATAGAGGTCGTAGGCTGAAGCTGTTGCTGTTTTTTCGCCTTTTAAAACCAAATCCGCTAAAAGGTCTGGTTCCTCTCCAAAAGCCCAAGCATCGATTTCATCTCCTATATAGGGGTTAATTTGCTTGTAGGCGTTCCACATTTCTTGCGGGGTCATGGGTGCTCCTTTGTAATTTTTTACTTTCTTCTTTTATGTGTTTAAGATGATCTGCATGGTCAATCTCTAAATCAAAAATCTCCGGAATAGAGCTGTAATGGAGAATACATTCGATATCCATCTGATTCATTTTTTGTATGAAAGAAACATTCAGATATCCTGCTACAGCAAAGTCAATATTTTTAATCCTTGCTTTATCCTGCATCTGTATTAACATATCTAACATAATTGGATTTTCCATATCGTGCCATTGACTGTTTCTAACAGCGGCAAAAACAAAAGAAGTCAAATCATTCATTCCAACTACAATCTTTGAAATGCCCGTTTCCAGTATCCTATCCAAGTCAAAATACGCTGACGATAATTCAATCATCGTACCAACTTTCCCAGTAAAACCATGTTCACGCAATACTCTAATAGCTTGCTTTAACTGCTCAGCATCATTGACAAAAGGAAAGATAACAGATAGATTGGGATTGTTTTGATAAACTGCTGTAACGACATTTGCCTCAGCTTGAAATTCATCCGGACACGCCAGCAAACGCCTAGTTCCTCTATATCCAAATAAGGGATGATTTTCATCAAAATACTCTTTAGTCCCCTTTAGACAATTAGCTTCTGTATTCGTTAATTCAGTAAAACGATACCAAACTTCTTCATCTGAGTACAGGGAGCAGATAGTCTCTAGATAATCTTTTACAAATTGCTGACAACTTGGTAATAGTATATTTTGATTGACCTCTCTCAACAAATATTCCCCACGAATCATGCCAACATGATGAAATAGTTGTGGGTAAACTTTTTCATCAAGTTTTTCGCCACTAAGGGCAAGTTGCTTTCTCATCATTCACCTTCCAATTCATGTAAGAAGTCTTGTCCAGTTCTGGAAATCCTAATAATTCTGCTTTGACTTTCAAGACTACTGGCGATGCATTTTCTTCTGTGATTTTCTGAATATCCATCCAACTCCTCCTACTTCAAAGACCAGCCACCATCTATTGTCAGAATTTGACCCTGCATTGCAGCTGCCTTTCCACTGGCCAAAAAGAGACTGACTTCTGCCACTTCCTCTGGCTCGATCCAGCGCTTGATTGGTGTTTCACTAGCAACCCAGTCAGCCAATCCACCTGGCTCAAAATCTGCAGCGGTCATAGCTGTCTTGACTGCTCCTGGAGCGATACCAAAGACCTGAATCCCAGTTTCAGCATAGTCTAGAGCCAACTGCTTGGTGAAGCCAGCCAAGGCATGCTTAGATGAAGTATAGGCGTGACCACCTCCACCTGCTAAGCTAGAAGCGATGGAACACATATTGATAATGGTCCCTTTTTTATTCTCCAACATTTGTGTCAAATAATAGCGAGTCAACTCAACAGGAGTCATGTAATTAATTTCAAAAATTTCTTGAATTTCCTGCGCTGTTTGTTCCAAAAGTGGTTTATAATCATCCAAAACTCCAGCAGTATTGCACAAAACATCAACCTGAGGACACCAATCAAAAATAGGCTCCAAGTCCAAGGTCAAATCTCTCTGTAAAAAGTGAAAATCACCCTCTAAGAGTGGATTTTCACCTTGGTCAACTCCATAAACTTGATAACCCTTCTCTAAAAAGAGTCGAGCTTGAGCTAGGCCGATCCCTGAACTCACTCCTGTAATGAGTACACGTTTAGTCATACACTTCTACCCAATCCGTCGCCAAAACATCACAAGGTGTCGGACTCCACATGGAAAAACCTTCTCCTTCTCCAGACACGTTGATTAGGAAATAAGGTGTCACTTCAAGTGCAACCCCGTTTTGTTCAATGGTGTCAAAAAGTTGGACATAGTTTTCCGCACCTCCCCAACCAGTTCGTACATATTTTTTCTTAGCCTTTAACCCCGGTAGGATCTCTTCAAATGTCATGTTTTTCTCCTTTAAAATCAATAATTCTTCCCTTCATTATAACAAAAAAACCGCTTTAAAACGGCTTTTTGACTGTGATTTATTTACATCTGCTTCTACTTAAGGCAAATTATTCCCTGCAGCAAGATAAATTTCATACCATTCTTTTCTTGGTAAGCTAAAGTTTGTTGCTTGGCTAACTTCTCTCAAGTGCTTAGGATTTGTTGTACCAACGACTGCCTGGATTTTTGCTGGATAACGCAATATCCAAGAAATGGCAATAGTTGAAGAGGTTACTCCATATTTAATAGCTAAACGATCAAGTACTTGATTTAAAGCTTGAAATTTCTCATTTCCAACAAAATTCCCTTTAAAATACCCGAATTGTAAGACAGACCATGCTTGAATGACCACATCGTGTAATTTGCAATATTCAAAAATGCTACCATCTCGCATAGCTGCTTGACTATCTTCCATATTAACATGAAACCCTGATTCGAATCCTGGAGTAAAAGCCGCACTCAATTGTAGCTGATTAACAGCTAACGGCTGCTTAACATCTTTTTTAAGCAACTCCATCATCATAGGATTTTGATTAGAAACTCCAAAATTTCGAACCTTACCTTGTTTATAAAGGAGATCAAAGGCTTCTGCTACTTGGTCAGATTCCATCAAAGCATCTGGTCGATGAAGAAGCAAGCTATCTAGATGATCAATCTTCAATCTTTGCAAAATTCCGTCAACTGATTTTATAATATGGTCCTTAGAAAAATCAAAATAGGTAAATTCTTCAATGCGAATTCCACATTTTGACTGAATCCACATCTCTTCTCTTAAATCTGGACGATTTTTTAGGACAAGACCTAACAGTTCTTCACAACGACCACGACCATATATATCAGCCAAGTCGAAAGCATTGATTCCAACAGAAAGTGCTGTTTCTACAAGCTCTTCAACTTCTTTTACAGACTTATCTTTTATTCTCATCATTCCGAGAACAATTTCTGATAATTCTTTATCATCTTGACCAAGAGTTATGTATCTCATCAAATTTTTCTCCTTAAATTTCTAACATTCTTCCCTTCATTATAACAAAAAACCGCTTTGCAACGGCTTTTTGACTGTATATTAGTTAAATAAACTAATAGCTATCCAATTTTTAAATTATTTAAGTTCAATCAGTTTATTATAAATTTTTTCAGTTAACTCTTTCTGCTGTGTTCCTGTTAAATAGTGTGATGTACGAATTAAAACTGTTCCATAAACATAGTGTGAACCAGGATTTAAAGCAGTACCATCAAATGCGCTAATATATGTGTTGCGTTTCTCAGCTTCTTCTTTTGTCTTATACACCTCTACATTTCCACCAGCATCATTTCCTTTCTGAACAATATCAGATCCCTCTACTGAATGTGTAACTTGATTGTCAACAAAATATACAGACGCTGTATACCCACCTTGTTTATTCAATTTATTATTTGGATCGTTATTTTCAGTAACAGACTGTACTCCTGTAATTGAAGAAATTTCTTTGAGTCTTTCTTCAACAAAAGTATTAGATGGATTTGTAATTTGTTTTAGCTGAAGAATACTATTTTGATAAAGAATCTGTTTGTCAGATAAATTCTTTATTGTTTCACTATAGTCCACTGGCTTGCTTAATTCTTCTATTTGCTCCTCAATCTTAGCAGTTGATTTCTCCATTTCTGGTACTTTTAGAAGCGAATTCTGACTATCTTCAATTGCTTTTTTTAATTCTTCTAATTTTTTTGAATCCAATGGCTCTTCGCCACTATCAATTACCTTCTCAGCCTCAGCTAGTTGGTTTTCAACCTCTTTATTTTTTTCTTGTAAATCTTTGACTATATCTTCAAACTTAGTTACAGCAGATCTGTAGGGGACATAAGATAAGAAATAGTATCCAAGACCAGAAATTCCTAATATCAGACACATTGACAATATAATTATTTTTTTCTTCATATTAATCTCCAAAAAATATTTAATATCTCCATAATTCTACTATATTACCCCAAAACACGCAACAAAAAACCGCTTTGCAACGGCTTTTTGACTGTATATCTACTAAATTTTTCCTACCACTGCAATCCAGCTGCTTTAATTTCTTTCTTAGAGGCATACTTGCCATTTGGTTTATGCCATCTTCCTCTGGAATCTTTGAAATAACCACCTGAATTTGCTGATTGCGTGTTTGATTCCTGACTCTCTTCCTTTTCTTGTTCTGCTTGACGAGCCTTTTCTTCCTCTTCTTTCGCCTTCTTCTCGGCTTCTGCTTTTTCCTCCGCCTCTTTCTTAGCCTTTTCCTCAGCTTCCTTCTTGGCTTTTTCTTTTTCTTCTTTTACCTTTGCGTCTTCAACTAGGTTTTTAGCAGTACCATCCAAATAGTTAATTTCTGCATTAGCCGAAACATTATCTAAAATGACATGTGTTACAGAATACTTATCAACCTTTTCCTTACTGCTCTCCAATTTAATTTCCAAGAGTTTACCATTTTCATCAACGCCTACATATTGCAACTCAAGCTGTCTGGGAATTAGCTCATCTTTCTGATAAATTGGTGTCACCTTATAATCAAGATAGTAGTTAGGATGATTATCGAGCCATGAATCTAATCGATTTTCATAGTATAGCATACTACTCTGGTTATATTCGTCAGTTCCAGAATAGTTTCCAGCATTAAGCCAGTTAGTCATAGGAACTAAATTTCTCTTTTCATCATTCAAACCACTAAATTGGTAACCAATTAAATGACCTCTACTCATCAACCAAGCTTCTTCCCGTCCATCTCCGTAGAAAAATTTATAATTGTGCCACCCAACTGGATCATAGGTTAATTTTGAAGCTCTTTTTTCAGTTGGCTCATCGCTATCCTTTAGCTGAATATGAGCACCCGTCGCACGATTTTTAGAATCCAGTTCTCCAAGCTCAAGCTGTTTTTCATTTTTAAAGGGCAAGAGACCAGCTTCTTTGAACAACTTCTCATCAAACTTAGCTTGTGTTTGTTCCACTTTTGCCTCTGAAACTTTTGCTTCTCCCTTATGACCAGAACAAGCCGCCAAAGTAAAGGCTGACAAAATGGATAGACTAACATAAACAAACTTCTTCATCTTTAACATCTTTTTAATTACCTTTAGCATTTTTATTTTATTTTACTACAATATATCAAAATAATCAATTTTATTATATATTATTATTGTTAAAAACCGCTTTGAAACGGCTTTTTGACTATACTTCACTCCATTTTATCTTCTTAAATCTACGGAAAAATAAAAAAACGACAACCACTTTTCAGCAGTTATCGTTGCTTATCTTTTAATCTTTTCCACCAAGTCGACTATTGATATTCATCATGATACTAGCTATTTTTTCACCCCAGTACGGATCTGATGCATAGCGTACATTCATTCCCGTCGCTTTATTTCCAAGGTGATCTCTTCCACGGTCAATATAGTTCTCACGAATCCACTTGGCCGCACCAAGAATTCCTTTGTCTACATCATCAAATTTCTTAGCGGAATCATAGGGACTGGTATCGTAAGCAGCTATACCGAAGAAGTTATTTTTATCATTAGCAATTTGGCTACGTCCCCAAGCACTTTCTAGCGCACTGTGAGCCATTAAATAGAGAGCATTGACACCGTAACGTTTTTCAGCTTCCTTAAAAATTGCTCCTTTACCGGCAAGACGACTGTTTCGGATATTCATCATCGAATAAACTCTATTTAATTCATCCGCACTATAGTTGGTTGGTTCAGTTAAATTCTTGAAAAGGAAACGATTTTTGATAGTAAACCCATCGAAATGTTCTCCATCCTTTGAATAATACTTCTTACCAATTTTCATAGCTGAAGTATGTGGAGCTACCCGTATACTAGTGTATGGAGAAAGTTCATGGTATAGGAATCTTCCGTCAGTAGTATAGTGAGGAATAAACTCACTTTCTTCCTCAACTAAAGCCAAATCACTTTGATTCATATAACCGGACAAGCCTGATATTGAAACAGCTAGACGAATACCCTTGCTTTTAGAGCCATCATAGGTCACAATACTTCCCTGATTGACATAGCTCAAAATATCTCCTGATTCGCTATAAATATAGGCTGTGATTGGTTTAACCTTAAAATATTTTGGACTTTGAATCCACTTTCCGTTATCTTGGAAGAAGTACTCTTTATTTTTGATGTTAAAACCACCAGTAACATAGCTTCCATCTTCTTTCAGGTAGTACCATGCATTGTAGTTAGGATCAAAAATCCATTCATTCTTGGCCATATAACCACCAGATTTGAGGTAATAAGCACCAATCCATTCACGTGAAGCATAAGCACCACCTGATTTTAGGTAAAACCAGCTATTATAAGATTTATCAAAAATCCATTCTTTTTCAGCCATTGCTCCACTATTTTTTAGATAGTAAGCATTTTTCCACTGATTACTGGCCATCACACCATCATTATTAAAATAATACCATGCGCCCTTAATTTTTTCCCATTTATTACGAAGGATTTTTCCTGAATCTGTAGCATAATACCATTTATCAGTAATCTTCACCCAAGCATTTTGAGCCATCGCCCCACTACTATTAAGAAGATAATCGTTCACTATAGCATTGCTAGCCATAACTCCATCTTGCTTGAAGTAATACCAAACATTGCCAATTTTTTCCCATCTATTACGAACAATCTTTCCTGAATCTGTAGCATAGTACCATTTATCCGCAATTTTCAACCAGGAATTTTCTACCATTGCTCCACTAGTATGAAAAGCATAGTCATTAACAATTCTATTGCTGGCCATGATTCCATGTTGATCAAAGAAATACCAGACACCCGCAATTTTTTTCCAGTTTTTGATTGGTTGATTATTCTCATAAAAAAGCCATTTCCCATGCTCTTTCTGCCAATCATTCTTATGAGCTTCTTCAACTTTTTCTTTATTTGAAATAGCCTCTTTTTTAGAATTATTTTCTTTTACAACAACTGGTTCTTTCTTTTTTCCCGTCTTTTCAGTTTCATTCTTTGTATTTTCAACAACTTTTTTCTCTTCTGATGCTGGTGTCTGATTTTTATCTTTAGAAGACTGATTTTTGTCCACAGATTGACTCTTATTCGTCGTTTGACTTTGGTCTGTTGTTTTACTATCTTCAGCAAAGACTGATGTTGTGGGCACAATTGCCAATGCAAGCACTGCCGTGCTTACAAGTAGTGTTCTCTTCATTTTACTCCCCTAAGTAGATATTCATCTACATCATTCGTAATTAACTTTATTTTAACATAGTTAAAAGATGAAAATATTACAAAATGATGAAAATTCTATTTCTTATTAACAATAAGGATGGTCTAGCTTATCTAAGGCTGGCTTTTACTTCCTTGCGGAGATTTTCTAGACTGCTGATGCCGTATTTATCCATAACCTTTGGTAAATTTTCGATGATATCAGGACAGGCATATGGATTGGTAAAGTTAGCTGTTCCAACTCCAATAGCAGATGCTCCAGCCAGATACATTTCTAGGGCAGCTTCAGCCGAATCCACTCCCCCCATTCCAATGATGGGAAGGTCTGTTGTTTGAGCGACTTGGCGGATGAGTTTGAGGGCTACTGGAAATACTGCTGGACCAGACATTCCACCTGTTCCATTGGCCAAGATTGGTTTTCTGGTTTTGAGGTCAAAGCGCATTCCAACTAGAGTATTGATCATGGTTAATCCACTTGCTCCTGCATCCTCTGCTGCCTTTGCGACAGTAACGATATCGGTCACACTAGGGGTTAGTTTGACATAAACTGGCACATCAGAAGCTTCCACAGTTGCTTTCACCACATCATAAGCCAAATCTGGATCTTGGCCAATCAGGAGTCCATGATTACAGTGGTCAACATTGGGGCAAGAAATATTGAGCTCAATAGCCTTTACATTGACTGCCTTAGAAATACCTTGAGAAACAGCCGCATACTCTTGTTTTGAAAAACCAGCCACATTAGCGATAATAGGAAGATTTGGATATTCTCTTTCCAGCCAAGGTAACTTTTCAGCCAAAACAACCTCCAAACCAGGATTTTGTAAGCCAATTGCATTGAGCATACCAGCGGGTGTTTCTGCCACCCTTGGAGTTGGATTGCCAAAACGGGCTTCAAGTGTTGTCGCCTTGATCATTATAGAACCCAAAAGGTCTAAATCATAGTACTTGGCATACTCTTGACCAAAACCAAAACAGCCTGATGCTGGAATAATCGGATTTTTCAAATCCAAGCCTGGTAGAGAAACTTGTAAACGATTTGTAGTCATAATTTTCTCCTTATAATACAACTGTTCCTGTGCGGAAAACAGGGCCATCTTCACAGACGCGTTGGCTGACCGTCTCGCTTTCTGGCACTTTTAGGACGCAGGCATAGCAAGCCCCCATCCCACAAGCCATACGAGATTCCAAAGATAAATAGGCTCTTGGGTGGTCATAAAAGGTTTGATTGATATACTTCATCATTCCTGGAGCCCCACATGAGTAAACAGCATCAAATTGATTGTCTAAATCCTTGATAACAACGGAGACATTCCCCTTGATGCCAAAAGAACCATCATCTGTTGTTACAAAGACCTGCCCATATTGGTCTAATTCCTTTTCAAGGATAACAGCATCCTTATTAGCAAAACCGAGGACTGTCACTACTTTCACTCCACGTCCATGCAATTCCTTGGCAACCTCAAGCAAGGGTGGAACACCAATCCCCCCACCAACGAGAAGAACCTGGCTCTGCTCATCTAGGTCAGACAAGTCAAAACCATTCCCCTGAGGCCCCATCACATCAAGAGTATCTCCCTGACTTAAGGTTGAGAAAATAGCTGTCCCAGTTCCCTCAATCCGATAAATGAGATGACACTGCTTCTTAACCTTATCGATAGACGAAATTGAAATAGGGCGACGCAAAAGATGAGCATCATCAGGCACACGCAGATGAAGAAATTGGCCAGCTCGCATGGCTTCAACCATTTCTCCTTCTAGGACTAATTCAAAGATTGCTGGCGCGATTTCCTCCTGTGCAACCACCTTCATGGTTTCCAAACGGATGGCACCCAAGCGTTTCTTACATGTGGGATTCATGACTTTTCCTCCTTAAATTTTAAGGGGACCAGATAAATAAAAGACCTTGCGATTGCAAGGTCTCAGTTAAAATCATACAAAACAATAGAGCACACTCAAAAAGTCTCCTCTAGAAAATTGTACTATTCTTTTATCTGACACCTTGTGAGTCTCTCTGGACTCCCCTTAAAGGTTAAATTTTTATTAGTATACTCTTTCAGCTAAAAAAAGTCAAGTAGAAAACGAACATTCTACTTGACCTCACGAGATTATTTTTCACGAATGACTTCGACCTTGTAGCCATCAGGGTCTTTAACAAAGTAATAGTTAGGTGCAGTTCCAGGTAGACCATTTGGCTGAGTCACTTCATAGCCTTTTGCACTGTGCTCTTGATGAAGAGCTTCAAGATCAGGTGTACTGAGGGCGATGTGGGCAAACCCATCTCCAACCACATAAGGACCGTGATCGTAGTTATAAGTCAATTCCAACTCATAGTCGTCACCCTCAAGACCTAGATAAACAATCGTGAAGGCATGGTCTGGAAAATCTTTGCGACGCAATTCTTTAAATCCAAAAGCATCTTGATAAAATGCGATTGATTTTTCAAGGTTTTCTACTCGCAAGCAAGTGTGTAGCATTTTTGAAGCCATATTTTTCTCCTTTATTTTTAAAAAGACTGGGACAATCCTGTTCCAGTCTTATCTGTTATTATTTACCAAGTTTTGCTTTAGCTGCATCTGCAAGAGCTGTGAAAGCTGCTGCATCGTTAACAGCCAAGTCAGCAAGCATTTTACGGTTAACTTCGATCTCAGCCAATTTCAAACCATGCATCAATTGTGAGTATGAAAGTCCGTTCATACGAGCTGCCGCGTTGATACGAGTGATCCACAATTTGCGGAAGTCACGTTTTTTCTGACGACGGTCACGGTATGCATAGTAGTAAGAGTTCATTACTTGTTCTTTTGCAGTACGGAACAAGATGTGTTTAGCTCCATAGTAACCTTTTGCTAATTTAAGAATACGTTTACGACGTTTGCGTGATACAACGCCACCTTTAACACGTGCCATGTTTTATTTCCTCCAAATATTTCCTAGAATTGTTTACTTACAGTCAAGCTATTATTTCAAGCGAGTAAGCATTGCTTTGATACGTTTGTAATCTCCTGAATGCACCATAGATGCTTTACGAAGATGACGACGTTGTTTCTTAGTTTTTCCGTGGAAACGGTGAGAAGTGTAAGCACGGAAACGTTTAAGTCCACCAGAACCTGTACGTTTGAAACGTTTAGCTGATGCGCGGTGTGTTTTTTGTTTTGGCATGATTTTTTCTCCTTTATTTAACTTTCTGACAATTATTTTTTGTCAGTCGCTGGCGCCAATTGCATGAACATTTGACGTCCATCCATTTTAGCACGTTGTTCGATGATGGCAATATCTTGAGTTGCTTCAGCAAACTCGGCTAAAACTTTTGCACCAATCTCTTTATGGGTAATCATACGACCCTTAAAGCGAATAGATACCTTAACTTTATTTCCTTTTTCAAGGAATTTGCGTGCATTGCGAAGTTTTGTATCAAAGTCACCCTTGTCAATAGTTGGACTTAGACGAACTTCTTTCACAGTAACAACACTTTGTTTTTTACGTTGTTCTTTTTGCTTCTTCTGGTACTCAAATTTGAACTTACCGTAGTCCATAATTTTTGCAACAGGCGGTTTGGCTTGGGGTTGAATCAATACTAGGTCAACATTAGCATTATCAGCCAAAGCTTGCGCTTCACTGAGTGGCTTGATGCCTAGCTGTTCTCCTTCAAGACCAATCAAGCGAACTTCACGTACACGAATCTCATCATTGATGAATAAGTCTTGCTTTGCTATGGTTTTCACCTCTTTTGTTTTATTAGAGAAAAACAATAGCGGACTCGTAAATATACAAGCCCGCACGTTATGATAGCGTTTCTTAGAAACTTTTCATCCGTAGGGCCAGGCAACTTAATGTCACAAGGCGAGAAGCTCTCACTTCTGCTTTTCTCAACTTTTATATGATATCAAGTTTTCTAGCCCTTGTCAAGATAAAAAGTTATTTTTTTGAAAAGTTTGTGTTTATATTTTGACTTGGTTTTCGAATCAAAAAGAGAGAATCAAGTTGATTCCCTCTCTATGTTAGTTTTTACTTATTTTCCCTGTAGGAAAGCTAGAATCTATTAAAAACTTCCTTTTTACGTGAACTTCCCCATCTTTCGATAAATAGAATTCCCACTAACAAAAGGATAATCAGGCAAGGAAGTAAGACCATTCCCATACTCCAATTCAGATTGACATTATCAATTTGCTTAGGTAATCTTCCAGATAAAATCTCCACTGAACGCAAGTAAGTAAAGGGAATCAGATGTGCAATCTTTTGGAGAGGCTGGATTGTTTGGATGCCAAACAATAAGCCAACAATCCCAATAAGTGACAGAAAGAGGACAGGCATTTTTTGCTTGAAAAAGTAAGTAATCAAATACACAACTTCCACAATGACGATAAAGGCTAAGAAAGCTAAGAACAAGCCAGGAAATAACACATCTTGTATCTTTCCAATAGTTACCTCTTGATTCACTAAGCTATAAATCGGGTAGGGATAATCTAACTGTCCAAAACCACTTGTCAGACTTCCCACTAGAAAAGAAAATCCGCTGATTCCGATAAACAGCACAGTTACATAACCCACTCCAACTCCAAGAGAGGATATTGCAAATTTCACTTTTGAAAAAGGATATAAGTGAGCTGTATCCAGATGATTTTGATATCTTTCTGTAAATAGTTGCGTTAGCATAAAAATAATAGCAACCACAAACAAGCTTGGGATGATAAGCTCTAAAATCCAGACAATCTGATCAATCCCGTGGGTCGGATAAACTAAATTGTGGGCTTTTATGTTCAAGGGATATAGGGCTTGGTAAGTCTTTCGTTCGCGGTCAACCGCCATTTTTAAGTCAGAACTAGAAGTCGGTTGCTTCGATACAATTTCATAACTCTTTTCCTCAGCTTGCCACTGCAAATAGTAGGCTTCTTTCCAGCGTCCTTCTCTTAACAAAGCCAGAATTTCTTTCTTTTGAGTCAAAAGATTTTTTTCCGATTCTAAATTAATTTTAGCAGTCTGGTATTCCTCCGAGTTGGTATCAGATATTTGGGAGAGTTTCTCTTCATATTCATTGATGACTCTCTCATCTTTTACAAGACGGGTTTCCAACTCGCTCTCCAAGCTAACGGAGTTTGCAGTCTGACTATTAAAATAAAAGGTAACACCGAGTCCAGATACAAATAAAGCTAAGATAATCCAGTTTAAGCGACTTTTGAAAACTTTTTTTAATAAAAATAGACTAATATCTTTCATAAACTAAACCTCTTCTATCTGCCCCTGATGAATGGTTACTACTCTATCGCAGACATCAAGCAACTCTTCCTTATAGTGGGAACTTAAAAGAACCAGCTGTTCTTGTCTATCGATTTGTGCCAGCCTATCAAAAAACTTCTGTCGATAATACTCATCTAAGCCATTTGTAATCTCATCCATAAGCCAGCATTTCGCCTGACTAAGGAAATACATGGCAATCACCAAGCGTTGCTTCATACCTAAGGAATACTTACGGATGGGAAGGCTGATATAGTCAGACATTTCCCAGTAATCAATTTCATCCCCCAAGTTCAGCCCTGACTTCCAGATGTTTTTGATAAGACGAAGGTAGTCCATCCCACTTAAGTTTCCATCCAGCCATTCAATACTCTCATAATAAAACAAAGAAGGAGGGGCTGCAATATTTCCACTAGTTATAGGAATTAAATTGCTAATGGCGCGGAACAGTGTCGTCTTTCCAGAGCCATTGATAGCAAGAATACCATAAATCCTACCCTTTTCAAATGTAAAATCAACATCTTGTAAAATGACTTGTCGCGTTTTTAAGGTCACATGAGTAAGATGCAACATACCTAGCCCTCCTTTTTGGATTAATAGCCTCCGCTGTAGTAGTTTAGTACCTCATAACAATCGTAATTCCAGCCAGAACCAACTTTATACTCTGAATAGCTGTCATAACGATACCATAACAGGGGATTAATATAGTCATATCTCTAGCAATTCATACTAGACTTATAGTAGGTATTCCAACCATACCGATAAGTTTTAAGAACGCTAACAGCAGATACACTGGACTAAAAAAGACCAATAGATCATAAACTAACTAATTAAACGGTTTTTGCTAATTTTTAATGGTTTTATATCACCGATATTGAAGACGCTTTCATTATATCGTTTTTATCATTATTATGCAATAGATTTTTAGTTTGTTTTACTAATATATAATATTTGTCTCCTTCCTACCGAACGCTTTCTATTTTCCAACTCCTCCACCCTTTAAAGCGTATAGCTCCTTGCTGGTCAGTTCGGTAAACTTTACTATTGATACCTTCCAGTCGAGTCAAGGTTTCCTGATGGGGGCGTTTCGTTCGATTGTTCTTTCCAACTGAAATGAGAGTAAACTCTGGTTTGAGCTGTTCTAGAAAGGCTGAACTTGATGATTTTTTAGAGCCATGTTGACTAGATTTCAAAACATCCACTTCTAGGTCAGGATATTGCCTCAGCAAGTCCCTCTCTCCTTTCTCCTCCAAATTTCCAGTGAAAAGAAAGTTTTTATCCAAGAGTTTTCCATACAAAACCAGGGTATCTTCATGACCTCCGTCTCCAATTTTCCTTGGAGATAGGACTTCTAACTGACTTCCAAAAATTGGCAAGTTCTCTCCTGCTGTCACACTGCGCACCTTGGTTTGAGTTGCCTGTAGTTCTGAAACAAATTCCTTTTGTTTCAGACTGCCTTTTGATACTAAAATCTCCCTTACATGGAAAGCCTTGGTCACCTCTAACAAATCTCCGACATGTTCCTTGTCCGTATTTGTCAAAATTAGCTGGTCAATCTTGGCTACTCCTCTACTTTTTAGATAAGGAATCAAGGTTCGCTGGGCATTGCTGGTCGTCGCCTTTTCTTGCCATTTTTCGATTTTCTTGCTAGATTCTGCCTTGCCACCGATATCTATGAGAATGATTTTACCAGTTACATCCCGTAGGAAAATACTTTCCCCTTGCCCAACATCCAGCATGGTGATTTCATTTTCCAGTGGATGCTTGGTCAAGAAAAAGAGACCTGTAATCAATAAGCTCAACACTGCTAGCCTTTTAATGTTTTTCCTCAAATCATAGACCAAAGCCAAGGAAATTAACAATAAGATTAAAATCCATGCATTGGGTTGTCCAAAGACCAGAGGTCTACTTGCCACCTGTGATACAAAGCGAATCATTCCCTCCAACCATTCAAAAATAAAATTCAGCTGAATGACTGGATGAAGAAAGGAAAGGGCAAATAAGATAGACAAGAGCGGTAAGAAGACCAAGTCAAAAAGAAAGGAAAAGACAAAGGTCAAGAGGATGGACCAAGGTTGAAATTCCGCAAAATAAAAGGATAGAATGGGTAATATTCCCAAAGAAATAACCAGACTTTCTCTGGCAATAGCCTTAAGCCCCTCCTCTTCTTTGCTAGTCATTGTCAAGATAAAAGCATAAGCACATGACAAAACTCCTCCTGCAGTCAGGAAAAAGTTGGGCATGATAATAAAGAGTACAAGCACAGTCAAGGCAAAATTATCCAAGCCCTTAACACCATGTTGAGCCAGTAACTTTTGCAAGAGACTGCGAATGACCGAAGCTGAAAATCCTGTCATACCTGCATAGATAATGGAAAAGGGATAAGTCAGCCATTTCAACTTTTCTTGAGTCAAGCCCAATCGTAAGAGAAGTTTCTTAAAACCATCCATGAAAAAACCTACCTGCATGCCTGATAAGGCAAATAGGTGGATAATTCCTAAACTAGAATAAAGCCCGTTCATCTCCTCAAAGTCTGTATCCAGATGTCCCAGTAAGAGACCCGTCATATAGTTACGCATAGGGTCTGGAAAGTGCGTCTTAATCCAAACCACAGCCTTTCGGCGTAAACTGGATAGATTTTCTCCTATATCCCAACTGCTAACCTGTTTAAGGGACTGTATTTTTTTGATATTGAGAGTCTGGAAAACTCCCTGAGTCTTCAGATAAGCCTGGTAGTCAAAGCCACCAAAATTTCTCTGCCCTTCTGGCTCTGATAGTTTTCCTTCAAGTTCCAAATCATGAAGGGCTGTTAAAGCTTGAAATTGTTCTTTCTCCTCCTCGGACTGGAGTTTATAATAGACTTGAAAAATGCGTCCATCAGACTTGCCACGAAAGGATAGACTGTCACCATTAACCTTAATAGTATCAGGCAAAATCCGTACCCTTTCAACAGAATCCGCCAAATTTTGACTTGCTTGACTCTGTTGCCAATTTTGAAAAACAAACCAAAATCCAAAGATTCCACAAATTACTAGAACTTTTCCAGCAGATTTCCAAGGAAATTGGATAAAGAGACAGACTAGCAGAAAAACAAAGCCCAACAAAGCAAGATAGGATGCAGAAAAAATGGCGTAGTAAAGCCAAAGTAACAGAAAACTAAGGTAAATTAGGGGAATAGAGAAATTCTTAATCCACTGTAACATAGTCTTTTAGCTTTTCTATGGTCTTGGCACCAATGCCAGAGACCTTCTTGAGTTCATCAACCGACTTGAACTTGCCATTTGATTCACGATGGTCGATAATATCCTTAGCTCGTTTACCACCCAGACCCTTGACCTGCTTGAGCTCTTCCAGACTGGCCTTGTTGAGATTGATTTTCTTTTCCTTGCTCGTTGAAGAGGCCGTCCCAGAAGCAGTCTGCTGACTAGCTGCTTCTTCACCCTTAGTTGGAACGTAAACCAGAGCCTCATCACTAACTTTCTGAGCTAGATTGAGTGACTTGCTGTCTGCTTGCTCTGTCAAGCCACCCGCCTTTTGAACAGCGTCATTGACCCGACTACCTACAGGCAAATCATAAATCCCAGGCGATTTAACAGCCCCCTTCACATCTACTGTGATTAGGTCTTGTTCAAAGGGTTCTTCCTTCACTTCCTTTTCGGTCGATGAATCCTTGGAACCAGCTGCAACTTCTGCCTGCAAATTCGTTTCTTTGACAGGTGTGTGTGGAGCTGGCTTTAGCAGGAAAAATCCGCCTATAAGCAAGCCCAGACCAGTACAGATGACAATGATTTTATACTCTTTTATTTTCTCGATAATTGCTTCCATATTTTCTCCTCTCTTAGATTATTCGTAAGAGGATGAAAAAACAGTTGAAAATTTCTTCTCAACTGCTTATTTATTTGCAAAATAGTCTTCCTTGGTCAAGACATAATGAACTCTGGTCACGATTCGGCCTTCTTCATGCTGGTCCATACAAGCATATGGTTCTGCATGGGAAAAATGCATACCTGATTTCTTCATGACCTTTCCTGACGCAGGATTGTCCTTATCGTGTAAAGCAACCAACTTATTCATCCCTATCTTCTCAAAAGTTAGCTCAATCACAGCACGATTGGCTTCTGTCGTCAATCCTTGACTCCAATACTTTTTATTGATAATGTAGCCAATAGCTGCCTTCTTAAGAACAGGATTAATCTTGTGCAAGTCAATGGTTCCGATAAACTTGCCATTATCTTTTAATTCGATCCCCCAACGTCCCAAGGGATTAGCCAAGTAGAACTGAGTAATGTTATTCTTGGTTTCTTCCAAACTTTGATTTGTTTGAAAAGTGTAGCGCGTATTTTCTCTGTCCGAGGCATACTCAAACATTTCTTCCGTATCATCCAAGGTTACAGGTCTAAGCAATAAACGCTCAGTCTCGACTATGGGATACTGAGCTAGTTTTAAAAAGATTGATTCCATACGTTTCTACCATTCAAAAGTATTTTCTACCAGTCTAGCATAAAAAAGAAGTGATAACAAGAAGCGCGAACAAAGAATACCAGATAACTGATTCTAGAGCAGAGAGTTTTCTGGTCTTTGGAAGCATTTCTAAATGTTTCTTAAAATCAATAATTACATAATTCAGAGTCCTACTGACAATGAAGATTCATCATTTTTTCTTTCCTTTTTTGAATCTAGTATTTACTTTTTTTATGACATAAAGAATAAAACTTCCCAAAATATCTAGTCCTACTGAGATTATAAATATTCTAATAAGCCAAAGCAGCCAACGTGTTTGATTAATAAATACATTGATGTAGGCATTTCCCCCATCAATGTAAATAATAAGAAGAAGTAAAAATATTTCAAGAGGAATGCGAATTTTAGCTTTCGTCAGACTAAATTCTTTAAATAAATTTCTGAATAAATTTCTAAAACTGACCTCTCCGTCCGGTTCTGTTTCCCAATATTCCTTGCTTTGAGTTTTAAGATATAAAAGATAGACTACTTCAATAATCAATTGGGGGAAAGCATAACAGTAAAGGAGTGTACTTGTAATACCTAAAACCATAGCAAACTTCCCTAAAAAAGCACTAGTTAACAATACTAACATAAAAATAATGAGAATAGATTCTTGACTGTAGGCACTGGATTTGGCAAAGTAATTTCTCACCGTTCGACTTGCAGAAAAACCGTTTTTCAGTTGTCGTTTTAACCAGAAATAGTGATAAATAAAGCCACAAACTGTAGAGAATACTAAAAACAAAATGACTGGTATTGACGATTCATTTAATTCTTGAAAGCCATTATTATTAACTGTAAACAAAATATAACACGTTAGCATTAACGATAAGAAAATTCCTATATACGATAATAGTAATAAAATAGTTGATAAAATTTGTTTACGATAAATAAAACTCATCCCTAGTGGAATCACAGTTGCCACTATAAGATAGACCGAATATAATAAAATAAAATTAAAAAATATGTTCGATGACTTTTGCAGACCAAAATCAATTAGGTATAGCTCTACTCCAAAGATGACTGCTCCTGTAAATGAAATAACCATCATACTTGCAGATGCGCGAGTATTCGCTAAGATTTTAAAATAAGCTTTATTTAATTCTTCAACTTCTTTCACTGTTTTTTCTTTCCTTTTTTAATCCAGTTTTTAATCTTTTCATCATAGATAGAATAAAGCTCCCCAAAATATCCAGCCCTATCGAGATTATAAATATTCTCCCAAGCCAAATAAGCCAAAGGGGGGTGTATGAACTAGGACTAAAATAGCCTATATTATACATAATACCTAGGAATATTGAACAAAACAAAATCTCAAGGGAAATTCTAATTTTTGCTTTCTTTAAACTGAAACCCTTAAATAAATCTCGAAAAGTCTCTTTTTTCGTAGGCACATCTTCCCAATATTCCTTGCTTTGAGTTTTTAGATATAAAAGATAGGCGACTTCTGTGATGAGTTGGGAGAAGCCATAGATAAAAAGTACCGCTGTTAGAATTCCTAAAACTATCGCAAACTTACCAGAAAGAAGACCGCCTAGCATGGAAACTGTAAAAATAATGAGAAGAGAATTATTATTGTGGGCACTAGATTTCGTAAAATAATTACCCATTGTTCTATTGGTAGAAAAACCTTTTTTTAACTCTCTTTTTAGCCAAAAATAGTGATAAACAAAACCAACAACTGTACAGATTAACAAAAAAGGAATGGTGTATAATGAACGTTCGTTATATTCTTGCAAATTAGTCCCTGAATAAACAAGAATAATATAAGATATAAGTATCAAAGATAAAAAAATACCTATATAAGATAAAAGTAATAATATGGTTGAAAAAATCTGTCTACGATAAATAAATGTCATTCCTAGTGGAATAACGGTTGCCACGACAAGATAAATAACATAAATCAAGACAAAATCAAAAAAGTAATTTTCCAAAGGATTTATTCCGTAGCCTTTAACAAAATAAAAATATTGGAAAAGCAGAAACAATGCCAAAACGAAGGCTCCTGTAAATGAAATCAACATCATGCTTACAGATGCGCGAGTGTTCGCTAAGTTTTTAAAATATACTTTATTTAAATCTTCAACTTCTTTCACTGTTTTTTCTTTCCTTTTTTGAATCTAGTATTTACTTTTTTTATGACATAAAGAATAAAACTTCCCAAAATATCCAGTTCTATTGCATAGATGAACAATTTAACACTCCAGACCAGCCAAATAGGTCGCTTAATGCTCTCATCTGAATAACCACTATAATTAATAATCCCTAATAATATTGCAAAAGCTACCATCTCAAGTGGGATACGAATTTTTGCTTTCTTTAAACTGAATCCCTTAAATAAATCTCGAAAAGTCTCTTTTTTCGTAGGCACATCTTCCCAATACTCCTTGCTCTGAATTTTTAGATATAAAAGGTAGGCAACTTCTGTAATCAATTGAGAAAATGCATAGCTGAAAAGAAGAGCTCCAAGAATTCCAAAAATAAGTATCAACTTACCTGAAAGAAGACCGCCTATCATAGAAACTATAAAAATAATAAGAAGAGAGTTCTTACTATAAGCACTGGATTTTGCAAAATAATTACCCATTGTTCTATTGATAGAAAAACCTTTTTTTAACTCTCTTTTTAGCCAAAAATACTGATAAATAAAACTACAAATTGTACAAATAACTAAAAATGGAATAAAAATTGGAGAATATAGAGAGAATCCTATAGTAAATTCCTTCGTTGAAATAGAAGTAACTATAATCAAAAGCATCATCAACTGCAGAGAAAAGTATATGACCATATAGACTAGTAGCAGAAAAATTGTTGACAAAATTTGCTTCTTATATACAAAGAGACCAACTAATGGAATGAAAAAAGCAATAATAAGATAGAAACAAGCAATCAAGAGTAAATCAAAGAACCAATTCATAAATGGATTTATTATAGCGACTGTATCAAAATAGTAATAAAAAATGAAAATTTCTAGTGCTAATATAAATACTCCTGTCCATGAAATAACCATCATACTTGCTGATGCGCGAGTGTTCGCTAAGCTTTTAAAATATGCTTTATTTAATTCTTCAACTTCTCTCACTGTTTTTTCTTTCACATTAACCTCCTAAATTGACCTAACTCTAAGTCCGTTTAATTAAAAATCACAGCTTAATCAGCTTATTCGAATTTTTCGATAAAGAAAAAAATGTATAGAACTCGATCTATCAATTAAATATCTTTATTTTCTAATTCTTTGTATAACTGTCTCAATATCATGCTGCGTTTAATCAATTTGGTATTTAAAATAGTGTATACGATAAAATATGATGATAAAGTTAATACAAGACTAATATAATTACCCGAACTTATAAAAATTGCAGCAGTCACTATTCCTATAATCAAAAAACAGAGCATCGTTATATATAATATTAAAACATTCCTTTTTTCTTGCTTTAAAAAGTTTTGATAGTTTATTAAATCAATTCGAAATTCTTCTAACTCAATGACACGGTTTAAAACATAATAAAGGAATAGACTGCTACCAATACTAATGATAATATAAGCAAAGATTAAAGACAGTATACGAAGATCTGTTGGTACTTTCCCATCTTCACTTATACTTCTCAAAACAATATATAAAACAAGAGCAATTGAACTGTAACCAGTAATGGTAGCTGCTCCATTAGTTTTATCCTTTGTTGGATATAAAAGTTGATGATTTTCATTGTTATAGTAGACAGATTTTTCCTGATATATACCTAGGGCAACGAAATTTTTAGTGTTGCTTTTCATAATTATCTTTCTTAATTATAAGCTTTATAAAGTCCATTTATGATTTTTCCTCTTTGGAATATTTTATTATAAAAGAACATAAAATACATAGTCATAAATAAAACTGAAACAACTCCCCACGGAAGATTGCCATATGTGATAAAGAGGTTCGCAAAAAATATTATAATTAGTGGGAATATGATAAGAGATAAATAGGTAAAAAAGACATTCTTTCGCTCTCTTAACACGAAGTCTCTCATTGCTTTTTCCTCTAATTGAAGTTTTTCAACTTGCCTCTCACGATGGTACGTAACATAACAAACAACAAAGGCTATTATAAAGGAAATCAGGATGCCAATCATTAGAAATTGATATCTTCCCAGAATGGTTAAATAGTATTTGGAATTGACTCTTCCAATTATGACATAAAGAATCATGATCAAGCTACTGCCAGCAGTTTCCCAAAAAGAAGTCTTTTTTCTTACTATGTATAAACCAGAATCCTTTTTATCAAAATAAACTGGATTTTTATCAATTGTTCCTATCGGAACCATATTTTTTAAATATTTTTTCATGAATCCTTTTCCTTAGTGGAATATTTTTTGTCTAACATATGAATCACTTTATATCTTTGTACTGGTTTCGTGTTTAATAACAATAGGGGGAACATAAAAAATAAAATGGCTAAAAATAGAAACAAAAAACTAGAAATCAATAAATAAATTATTGAAAAAATCACTGGAAAAAGAAATCCCAGTAGTATAATGAGATGACTCTTAACTATATTTTTCTTCTCGTTTTGAAGAAAAGTCATCATATCAGTATTTGAAAGCACGAAAGGTCTAATAACTAATTCTTCATTCAAAGCAGGTCTGTAGAGAAGTTTGGAGATAATGATCATTAGAAAAAAACCAAACATCAAGGGCCAAAAACCACTAAACACCTGAACTTTTGTTATTTCTCTTACAATCACATAAAGGATAAGTGCTACTCCTGTTGAGAAAGCGATAGGAGACACTTTAAACTTTGTTTTAGAATGACCTAAGAACATCTTGTCTGTTTTCTTATCAAAAAAAACTGTTTCCCCTTCAAAATTACCAATGCCTACAAATTCAACGTCCTTTAACTTTATAATTTGCTTTTCGTCCAAGAGAGTCTCCTTTTTTCTTATCTGATGTACACTCAAACATTGCTTCCGTATCATCCAAGGATAGAAATCTAAGCAATAAACGCTATGTCTCCACTATTGAATGCTGGCTAGTTTTAAAAAGATTGATTCCATACGTTTCTACCATTCAAAAGTATTTTCTATCAGTCTAGCATAAAAAAGAAGTTACAACAAGTTTTTCTTGATTTTTAAAGCGGTTTCATATAGAATAAAATCATCACCTTATTTTATAGAAAATTGTGATAAATCATTTATAACCCGTCAATAGAAAGGGAGTTTTTCTCTATGTTAATCGGAATTCCAAAAGAAATTAAGAATAATGAAAACCGTGTTGCCCTCACACCTGCTGGTGTCCACAGCTTAGTCGGTCGTGGTCATCGCGTCCTTATCGAAACAAATGCTGGTCTCGGTTCTGGCTTTACTGATGCTGACTATCAAAAGCAAGGAGCTGAGATTGTCGCTACTGCTAGTGAAGCTTGGGCTGCAGAGTTAGTCGTGAAAGTAAAAGAACCATTAGCTTCTGAATATGGGTACTTGCGTGACGACCTGCTTCTCTTTACCTACTTACACATGGCCGCTGCTCCTGAATTAGCAGATGCTATGCTAGTAGCGAAAACAACGGGGATTGCCTATGAAACCGTCAGTGATTCCCAAGGTCAGTTACCACTTCTCGTACCTATGAGTGAGGTTGCAGGCCGTATGGCAGTCCAAATCGGTGCTCATTTCCTAACTAAGCAAGCAGGAGGTTCTGGCGTCCTACTGGGTGGTGTACCGGGTGTACCTAAAGGGAAAGTAACCATCATCGGTGGTGGTGTCGTAGGGACCCATGCTGCTCGAATTGCTCTTGGTCTTGGTGCACAAGTAACCATCCTTGATATCAGTGCTAAACGTCTCTCCGTTTTAGAGGAGGTCTTTGGTCACCAAATTCAAACTCTTATGTCCAATTCGCTCAACATCGAAGCCAGTGTGAGAGATGCGGATGTGGTGATCGGAGCGGTTCTCATCCCAGGTGCCAAAGCACCAAAATTGGTGACAGAGGAGATGGTCAAGCAAATGCGTCCAGGCTCTGTCATTGTGGACGTTGCCGTTGACCAAGGGGGCGTTATCGAGACAGCTGACCGTGTCACAACTCATGATGAACCCGTCTATGAAAAACACGGTGTGCTCCACTATGCCGTTGCCAACATCCCCGGTGCGGTAGCCCGTACTTCTACCATTGCCCTAACCAATGTCACTCTTCCTTATATCGAAGCTTTGGCTGGCAAAGGATTCGCACAAGCAATCTCTGAAGATGAAGGCTTGCGCCAAGGTGTGACCACTTATCAAGGTTACTTAACCAGTCTTCCAGTAGCCCAAGGTCTCGATAAAAAACATACTCCAATTGATGAACTAGTATAAAAAATCTAATTATCAGATAAAAGAAAGAGCAAGTCCACCTGAACTGCTCTTTTTTGCTATTCTGTTTCTTCTTGGACTTCTTCACGCTCTTCATTTTTAACTGGTACTGGTTCATAAGCTCGGATAATCTGAGCGACAACTGGATGGCGAACCACATCCTTGGCTGAAAAATGAACAAAGTCAATCTGGTGAATGTTCTTAAGCTTTTCTTGGGCATCAATCAAACCGGACTTGACATTACGTGGCAGGTCAATCTGACTGATATCTCCATTGACAATCATCTTAGAATTAAAGCCTAAACGAGTCAAAAACATCTTCATCTGCATGATGGTCGTATTTTGCGCCTCATCGAGAATGACAAAGGCATCATCCAAGGTTCGTCCACGCATATAGGCAAGGGGCGCAATCTCGATAATTTCACGCTCCATGAGTCGAGTGGTTTGGTCTTTTCCCAGAATCTGATACAAGGCATCATAAACAGGTCTAAGGTAAGGATCGACCTTTTCCTTGAGGTCACCCGGAAGAAATCCAAGACTCTCACCTGCTTCCACTGCTGGACGAGTCAGGATAATTCGCTTAACCTGACCACGTTTAAGAGCTGTCACTGCCAAAGTAACTGCAAGAAAGGTCTTCCCTGTCCCTGCAGGCCCAATTCCAAAGGTCACATCATGCTGTTTGACACTGTCCACATAAAGTTTTTGACCCAGTGTTTTGACACGGATAGGCTTCCCAGTATTATCCTTGATGATTTCTTCTTCGTAAAGGGCGACAAACTTGTCGATTTCATCGTTTTTAACCATGCTAATTGCAGTCACCACATCTGGCGTCCCAACCGTCATCCCACGATTCACCAAGACCATGAGAGCTTGAATAACCTGACGAGCTTCCTCACAGGCAGTCTCTTCTCCCAAAACTTGGACAATCTCCGTACGAGCATGAATCACCACATCAAGCTCTTCTTCCATCAAACGAAGATGGCGCTCATTGGAACCAAAAAGATGAAACAAGTCATCTGGATGACTCAGTTGAATGTCTATTGAATGTTCCTTCAAATAAAGAACCTCTCTAATCCTTTTATTTCTTTTTATTATAGCAAAGGGGTGGAGAAATTACTAGCCCAAACCCAGTGAATCATGCTAGTGTTCTAAGTATTCTTGCCAGATAGCGTCAAAGTCTCCTAGGTTAAAAGAGAAACTGGCATGTTCTTCTAAAAAGCGACTCACCTCATCAAAATCATCGGTGTGTTTTGGGAAGGAAGACTCTTCAAAAGCGAGGTCTGCCAAAATTGCTTTGGGGCTGTTACTTTTAGGGTTGCGCTCGGTCATGAGCCAAGTGTAAAATGATTTTCTCAATTCTTTCTCCTATCAAGACTTTTTTGATGAAACTTTTCTGATTATTAAAAATTACTGGACTTAGCCTCTGACACATAGTGGTTTATAAAATCCGTTTTCGCATCTGTATATGCGTCTCGATTGTGTTCAAATTGTTTCCACAAACTGAGTTTTAATTCCTGATACGCTTGGGCGATATCTGGATGCTGGCAAAGATAATCTCTAAAATAAATCTCGTTATGATCTCCCGTCATTCGCAAATGTAAATGAAAAACTTTCTCAGCAAATCCCTGCTCTGTATAGCCTTTATTTAGCGAAATCCTGTTAGGATTCTCCGACATCACTAGCCAACCATTCTTCACCAATAAATCCCTAACTCTTGCTAAATCCTCTATTCTACCTACTTCTAGCAGAATATCGACGATATTTTTGGCCCAAATATTAGGGATAGCAGTGCTACCGATATGCTCTATTCTTTTAATAACATTGGCACCCAATATTTTTTTCAGATTTGCTTTTTCCGATTCATACCAGTCTTTCCACTCTGACTTGTACTCTACTAGAAAAATAGGAAAAAGTTGCCAGAGTTCCTCTAAACTCATTTCTTCAAGTTTCTTTTTCATGTCTATAAGGCCTAAATCAACTCTGTCCCAAACTGGTCTTGCTTGATTTTGCCAGCCTTCATCAAGCCACCGAGTGCTTTCTTGAACTGACCTTTAGAAATGCCAAAGGTTGCCTTGATGTCGTCTGGAGATGACTTATCATTTAAGGTCATGAAACCGCCATTGCTTTCCAAATAAGTCAAAATCATCTGAGCATCATTTTCCAACATCTCAAAAGAACGTGGTTTAAGGGAAAGGTTCAAGGTACGGTCCACTTCACGAAAACCAATGACACGCGCATCTAGAACTTGTCCCAAACGTGGCTCTGCATAGCGTTCGCTAGGATGGATAAAGCCAAGCATGTTATTTTCTGGCAGGTAAACAAAAGTTCCTGACAGCTTGAGACGGTATACAATGGCTGGCCAATTTTGGTTCTGCATGTTGTTGTAGGCAGGACGAGCCAGACGTTGGAAATCTTCTTGATAAGCCAAGAGACCCCAGATACGGTCTTTCTTGTCCACTTCAAGACGGATGTAAAGTTGGTCGCCCTTCTTAGGCCAAAGTTCCTTAAGCTCAGGGAGGATATCGAGTGACACAACGATTTCCTTGTCAGGAAGGCCTGTATCCACAAAGACACCCAAGTCTTTACGAACTTCCGTTACAGTTCCCCAACCAAATTGGTCCTGAGTGGCAGTCACTTCTATGGTTGTCAGGCGGAGTTTTTGCTTCATATCCGTGTAGGCAAAACCTTTGACCGTATCCCCTACTGTATGTTGACCTTCTTCCTTAGCAAGAGCATAGGTTTGACCATCCTTTTGCACAAAGTAAAAACGGTCGTTTTCATCGATGATGAGCCCAACGATAAAACTTGCAAGATTTGTATTCATATTTCCTTCTTTCGAATAAAACTCAGCCAGCAATGCCAACTGAGTTTTTCTGTTTATTTTTAGACTTCCAAAAGTTCTTTTTCTTTGTTGGCAGTCATGTCGTCGATGTGTTTGACAGCATCGTCTGTTACTTTTTGAATGTCTTTTTCAAGAGTCTTCAATTCGTCTTCAGTGATTTCTTTTGCTTTTTCTTGTTTCTTAGCTTCGTCCATAGCATCGCGACGGATATTGCGGACAGCCACTTTAGCATTTTCGCCGACCTTCTTCACTTCTTTAGCAAGGTCACGACGAGTTTCTTCTGTTAGAGCTGGGATAACCAAACGAATAACAGAACCGTCGTTAGCTGGTGTGATACCAAGATCAGAGGCATTCAAGGCACGTTCGATGTCTTTCAATGAAGACTTGTCAAATGGTGTCACCAACAAAACACGCGCTTCTGGAATCGTAATTGAAGCGATTTGGTTAAGAGGAGTTTCTACTCCGTAGTATTCTACATGTACACGGTCCAGCAAGCTTGCATTGGCACGACCAGCACGGATACCACCAAATTCACGAGCAAGTGATTGGTGAGACTGGGTCATTCTCTCTTTAGCTTTTTCAATAATTGCGTTAGCCATAATCTTTCTTATTCCTTTTCTTAGATATTATTTGAAACTGTTGTTCCGATATTTTCACCAAATACGACACGTTTGATGTTGCCTGGTTGGTTCATGTTGAAGACAACCAAGTCAATGTCGTTATCCATTGAGAGGGTTGAAGCTGTTGAGTCCATGATACGGAGACCTTTATTGATAACGTCACGGTGGGTCAATTCTTCAAATTTAACAGCTGTCTTGTCCTTCTTAGGATCGGCATTGTAAACACCATCTACGCCATTTTTAGCCATAAGGATAGCATCCGCTTCGATTTCAGCTGCACGAAGAGCCGCTGTTGTATCTGTTGAGAAGTAAGGTGAACCAATTCCAGCACCAAAAATAACGATACGGCCTTTTTCAAGATGACGAAGGGCACGTCCACGGACATAAGGCTCTGCCACTTGTTGCATGGCAATAGCTGTTTGCACACGTGTATCAACCCCAACTTGTTGCAATGAATCTGCCATCACAAGAGCATTCATAACAGTCCCAAGCATTCCTGTGTAATCTGCCTGAACGCGGTCCATACCTGCTTCTGCTGCAGGTTCTCCACGCCAGAGATTTCCTCCACCAATAACAAGGGCAATTTCGATACCTAAGCTATGAACTTCTTGAATCTCTTTTGCGATTGTTTGAACTGTTTGGATATCAATCCCTACGCCTCGTTCACCGGCAAGGGCTTCACCTGATAACTTGATTAAAATACGTTTATACTTGGGATTCGCCATTTTCACTCTCCTTTTTTTATCCTACCTATTTTATCACAATTTCTAAGATTTTTATAGTATCATGAGCAATTCTTTCAAAAAAATTAGACAGTTAAAAATTCCTCTAAGTCACTGAGGGCACGCTCAGCAATTTTTTCATAACGAGCCTTCTTATCACGAATACGTTCGCCTTCTAACTCCTTGATAATTCCGAAATTGACATTCATTGGTTGGAAATGTTTGCTGTCCGCATGGGTGATGTAATGAGCCAGACTTCCAATCGCTGTTGTTTCTGGGAAAATAGCCTCACTTTCTCCCTTGAAAAGACGAGCCGCGTTAATTCCCGCAACTAATCCTGACGCTGCTGATTCAACATAGCCTTCCACACCCGTCATCTGACCAGCAAAGAAGAGGTTTGGTTGTTTCTTAGAACGATAGGTCTGCTCCAGAAGATTTGGTGAATCCATGTAAGAATTGCGGTGCATAACACCATAACGAACAAACTCCGCATTTTCAAGACCTGGAATCATTTGAAAGACTCGCTTTTGCTCTCCCCATTTGAGGTGGGTCTGGAAACCAACGATATTGTAGAGGCTACCAGCCGCATTATCCTGACGAAGCTGGACCACCGCATAAGGTGTTTTGAAGTCTCCATCACGAGGTCCTGTGTAGTCATCTGGATACTCCAGACCGACTGGTTTCATAGGACCATAAAGCATGGTTTTAATGCCACGTTTTGCCATGACTTCGATAGGCATACAGCCTTCAAAATACTTTTCTTTTTCAAAAGAATTGAGCGGAGCTTCTTCCGCATTGACTAAGGCTTCATGGAAATCCATAAATTCTTGCTTGGTCATTGGAGCGTTGAGATAAGCGGCTTCTCCCTTATCATAACGAGACTTGAGATAGACCTTGCTCATATCGATGGTATTGACGTCGATAATAGGCGCTGCCGCATCGTAGAAATAGAAACCATCGCCATCATTAAGGGCATGAATCTTTTCAGCCAAAGCATCACTGGTCAAGGGACCAGTCGCCACAACTGTAATAACATCTGTCGGCAATTCTGTAATTTCATCACGAACCACTTCAATCAAGGGGTGGTTGGCAACTTTTTCGGTTACCATTTGGGAGAAACCTTCACGGTCCACTGCAAGAGCTCCACCTGCAGGAACACGGGTTACTTCAGCAGATTCTAAGATAACAGAACCCAAGCGACGCATTTCTTCCTTGAGAAGACCAACTGCATTTGTCAAAGCATCCCCACGCAAAGAATTGGAACAAACCAACTCTGCAAAATTGTCTGTTTTGTGCTGGGGTGTTGACTTGACACCACGCATTTCATAGAGTTTAACTGGAATACCACGTTCTGCGATTTGGTAGGCTGCTTCAGAACCTGCCAAACCAGCACCGATAACATTGATATAAGATTGAGACACGACACTAATACCTCTTTGGGAGTGTGAAGACAAGCTTCACATTGAAAAAGCCAATCAAACTTAAGAGTTTTCGAATTTCTTAGCTCAGGCTGAAAAAGTCCACAGGACTTACTTCGCTCTCGAGTTTCTTGGCTCAGGCTGAAAAAGTCCACAGGACTTACTTCGCTTTCGAATTTCCTGGCTCAGGCTGAAAAAGTCCACAGGACTTACTTCGCTTTCGAATTTCTTGGCTCAGGCTGAAAAAGTCCCCCGGACTTTTTCACTCCCACAAATCTTTCTATTTTTTTCTTCTACTAGTATAACAAAAAAAGGGAAGAAGGCAAACTTCCCTGTTTAGTCATTTTCTTGATTTTCTTGATTTTCTTCCCAGTCGTGGTAGGCAGCGTAAAGCTGGCTTTTATTCCACTGGTAAATCTTTGCTACTTCCTTAATGGCTTGATTTTTCTTCATGCCTTGCTGGATGCGGGCTTGGATTTCTAAGAACAAGTCCTCCTCATCTTTTTCCTCCACATCTTGGCTGGCACCTTCAACAATGAGAAGGCATTCGCCCTTGAGTGGCGTTGCAGCGATACTTTCCAGCAATTCAGAAATGGTACCTCTTTGGTATTCTTCATAGATTTTAGTCAATTCCCTGACCAAAACGACCGAGCGGTCACCATAGACTTCTAGCATATTTTCCAACGTATCTGCCACACGATGGGGCGATTCATAGAAAATTTGAGTTTCAGGATAGTCTTTTTTCGAGTCGAAAAATTGCTTTTGCTGGCCTGATTTTCTCGGTAAAAAGCCGTAAAAGATATGTGGCTGTGGAGCTAAGCCACTGGCAATCAAGGCAGAAATTCCTGCAGAGGCACCTGGAACTGTGACAACAGCAATATCTTCCTCAATAGCTACCTTGACCAAATCATGACCAGGGTCTGAGATGCTAGGCAGACCCGCGTCGGATACCTGAGCAATACTTTGCCCTGCTTTCAGGAAACCAATCAAATCAGGAATCTTTTCCTTGGCATTGTGCTCATGAAAACTAATCTGCTTGGTGGAAATATCAAAATGCTTGAGCAAAAGCCCTGTATTGCGCGTGTCCTCAGCTGCAATCCAATCTACTTCTTTCAAGGTCTGGATAGCACGAAAAGTCATATCATCTAGATTTCCAATCGGCGTTGCCACTAGATACAGTTTGCCATAGGGAGACTGCCCCTTAAAACTTTTTTGAATCTGCATGCCTACTCCCTGTATAACAACTCGTCACAGAACATACATTCCTCGTCCTGCTCTCGACGTTGTCCATAAAAATCATTACATACGTGAAATCCATCACGGTAAATGCGACGGACACTTTCACGAACATGCTTGGCCTTGACAGGAGCATCTGCTTCCACCTCACCCAAGCGTTCTCGCAACTTACTATTTTCCAAGCGAAGAGCTGTATTTTCTTCTACCAAGCTCTTGAGATTTTTCTTGATGGCTTCCACATCGGCCAAGGTTACCAATAACTGTTGGGAAAAATCATCCAGCGCGTCAAATAATTCTTTTTTGTTCATAAAACAGCCCTTTCCTTTCTTTATCATTCATTTTTGAGTTTATATTTCTTTCAAGACCAGATATTCCATTGCATTTTGAAAGCTGACATTAGCTTGCCACATTTTTCTAGCTTCTAACAAATCTTGTAGAATCACTCTTACTCTTGCTTGTAGGATATCTTGTCCACATAGAACTTCAAGAATCCGTAAAACCTGATCTTGTTTTTCCTTGTCATCTGCCAAGCTAGCTAATTTAGCAACCTGTAGATAACTTTCTTTTTTCTTAGCTAATAACCAGGTTAGCAAGCGTTCACTTTCATCGACCAAGGTCCAAAAGCCTGCCTGATTAGCCAACTTTTCTGCTTCAGCTCGTGATTGACTAAACTGGGCTAAGAGAGTTGCTTTTTTCTTAACCAGCCCCATTTGTTCTAAGAGCAAGATGAGTTTTTCTTCTTGCTTTTTAAAGTGGAAAATCTGGGTCCGACTTCGGATTGTCGGTAAGATCTTTTCCTCATCGCTAGTTAAGAAGAAAATGTAAACCTCACTCTGGGGTTCTTCGATGACCTTGAGCAAAGAATTGGCTGCATTAGGGTGCATTTTCTCAGCTTGATCGATAATAAAGACCTGCTGCTGGCTTTCAATCCCTGCTTGAGAAAACTGCCCCACCAATTCCCGAATGCGTTCTGTCTTGATGACCTGATTGACTGGCTTAATCAAAGTAACATCGGGAAATTCTCCCTGTTCAATCAGCTTACAATTTCGGCATTTCTCACATGGTAAAACACCTACTTTATCTGTACAAAAGAGGCTCTTAGCTAAAAATTGCGCCATTTCCAAGCTTCCAAAGAAACCTGAAAAGAGGTAGGCATGATTGAGCTGGTCTTGTTCTAGGATACGGACAAATCGGTCAAACTGATCTGGTTGCCAGGCCTTTAGTTGATCTTGTTTCATTTAGCCAATCCCATTCTATCAAACAAGACAGTCTTGGTAGTTTCCACAACTTGCTCCAAAGGAAAACTAGCATCAATCTTGACAATACGACTTCCTTCTTTGTCCAGAAGAGAAAGGTAACCTTGACGGACTTTTTTATGCAAGTCCAACCCTTCCAAGTCCAAACGATTGACCTCACGATTGCTATTAGCAGCAATGCGAGCCAGTCCTTCTTCCACCTCGATGTCAAAATAGAGTGTCAAATCGGGTTTGAGGCCATCTGTCGCAAACTGGTTAAGCCAGTCAATGGCTTCAATGTCCAAACCACGACCAAATCCCTGATAGGCAACAGAACTATCGATGAAGCGGTCCATAATGACCAACTTGCCAGCTTCAAGTGCTGGAAGAACTTTTTCCACCAAGTGCTGTCTGCGACTGGCGATATAGAGCAAAAGCTCTGTTTTAGCATCCATCTGAGTATGACTTGGATCCAAAATTACTTCCCGAATCTTCTCCCCAATCAAGACTCCGCCAGGTTCACGGGTCGTCAGCACCTCTACCCCTTTTTCCTCTAAAATTGGTAGCAGAGCCTCTAAAACACTGGTCTTGCCTGCTCCCTCTGGTCCCTCAAGAGAGACTAAAAATCCTTTTGACATGTCTAACTCATTTCTTTTTTACTACTTCTATTCTATCAAAAAAATAGGGGTTTGTGACAATCTTTTTGTCTTCTCATTTCAACCACCATAAAAGAGGCAGATAAATCCACCTCTTATTTACCTAGTTCTTGTGTTCGTTTGTAAGCTTGACCAACTGCATCCATGACCGTTCCTCGAAAAGCATGCGCTTCTAGGCTTGCTACACCAGCGATAGTCGAACCACCTGGGCTACAGACTTGGTCTTTCAATACTCCAGGATGTTGCTGACTTTCAAGGACCAATTGCCCAGCTCCTACCACAGTTTGAGCCGCCATTTTCAATGCCGTTTCTCGTGTCAATCCAGTCTGAACACCTGCATCTGCCAAGGCCTCAATAAAGAGATAGACAAAGGCTGGCCCACAGCCTGCAAGCCCTGTCGCAGCATCGATTAAGCCTTCTCCTAGTTCAACCAAGAGGCCAGCATTTGCTAATAACTGACAAAAGAGCTCACTGTCCTCAGCACGACAGTTTGCTGATATGGCATAACTAATCACTCCTTGCCCGATAGAAGCAGAGGTATTTGGCATCATACGAATAATTCGGTGTTGATTTGGGATAAGACTTGCTAGTTTTTCTAAAGTCAATCCAGCTGCCATCGAAATCAAAAGAAGACTTTCTCTTTTTTCAAGGATGGTCTGGTATTGAGAAAGCAGTTCAGAAAACTGAGCAGGCTTAACTCCTAGAAAAATCACATCTGCTTCTGCGAAGATTTCGTCATTGCTAGAAGCCTGACCGCCAAAGTCGGCGATGAAAGCATCCACCTTGGCTTGACTACGATTGGCAAGGAGAAGGTCATCACCCGTCTTGGCCTGCAAAACAGCTTTGGCCAAGCTAGCACCCATATTCCCCAAACCGATAAATCCAATCTTCATCTCTTACTCCCTTATCTGTCCGTCACCAGTAACCACATACTTGTAGCTAGTCAACTCCTTCAAGCCCATTGGACCACGCGCATGCAGTTTCTGAGTAGAAATCCCCATTTCACAACCAAGACCAAATTGGCCTCCATCTGTGAAACGAGTTGAGGCATTGACATAAACCGCTGCTGAGTCCACTTGATCTGTAAAGTAAGCTGCAGCTTCAGCATTTTCCGTCACAATGGCATCCGAATGATGGGTACTGTGAGCCTCAATATGGGCAACCGCTTCTTCTAAACTGCTCACAACCTTAACCGCTAGAATATAGTCTAAAAACTCGGTATCAAAGTCTTGGGCCTCAGCTGCTCGACCTGAAACAAACTGACTTGCTTGGCTATCGAGTCGGAATTGAATTGGCTCCAGTCCAGCTTCCTTACGCTCTGTAACTAGAACTTGCTCCATATGAGGAAGGAAGCTTGCTGCTTTGTCTTCATGAACCAGCAGAACCTCCATGGCATTGCAGACAGAAGGACGACTGGTTTTAGCATTGTTAATGATAGACAGAGCCTTGTCTTCATCTGCATCCTTATCCACATAAACATGGACAATCCCAGTCCCTGTCTCAATAACAGGTACGATCGCATTTTCAACAACTGCATTGATCAAACCAGCTCCTCCACGAGGAATGAGAAGGTCTAGATAGCCCTTGGCCTTCATCATGGCATAGCTGCTTTCTCGGCTGGTATCTTCCACCAGTTGAATCACATCTGGGTGAATAGTAGTCGTCTCCAAGCCCTTCTTCAAAGCTGTGACAATGGCATGGGCCGTTTGATAGGCATCCTTACCACTACGAAGAACAACTGCATTTCCACTCTTGAGAGCCAAAGCAGCCGCATCAGACGTAACATTTGGACGGCTTTCATAGATAATACCGATGACCCCCATAGCTACCCGTTTCTTTGTGATAACCAAACCATTTTCAAGCTGATTGGTTTCTAAAACCTCACCGATTGGATCTGGTAAGGCAACCACTTCACGAATACCAGTTGCCATTGCTTCTATACGACCTGCATCCAAATAAAGACGATCCAGCATCACATCTGAGATTTTACACTTGGCCTCTTCCATATCGAGGGCATTGGCTACTAAAATTTCCTCAGTAGCTGCTAATAAGTGATCAGCCATGGCTAGCAAGGCTTGGTTTTTCACCTCTTCACTAGCTATGTTGATCGATTTTTTAACAGCCTGTACCTGTTCAAATTGTTCTTGTGTACTTACCATAGTTTACCTCTAAAATTCTGTAAAGAGTAGTTGGATTTCAGAAGTAATGGAAATCCAATCGTCACGGTGAATCAAGACACCCTTGGCTTTTTGAGAACGCAACATATCCTCCAAAGCAGATGCTCCAAATTGCACGCGTCCTTTTCCAAGTGATTTTCCACTTTCCTTGTCAAATACTGTCACGATATCACCGTAAGAAAAGGCGCCTTCTGCATCAACAACACCAGATAAAAGGAGACTCTTGCCATGTTGAGAGAGAGCTTCTGCAGCTCCTTTATCAACCCAAATAGAACCTTGACTCTGAGCATAAAAGGCCAGCCATTGTTTCTGGGTACGAAGTCCCTTCTCTTGGGCAACAAAGTAGGAACCATCCTTGGTCTCCTCAGCTGCCTCAATCATGGCATCTGACTTCAAGGATGAGCAGATATAAACAGGAACTCCTGATTCCGTCGCGATAGTTGCAGCTTTGATTTTGGTTAACATACCACCTGTACCATTAGACGAACCTGCTCCACCGGCCATATCAATAATCTCACGATTGATGGTCTCGATTCGCTCCAAGCGTTTGGCTGTTGGGTCTGAATGAGGATTTCCAGTATAAAGACCGTCTACGTCTGTCAAGAGGACCAAAAGGTCTGCTTGGACCATGGATGCTACCTGAGCACTTAGAGTATCATTGTCCCCAACCTTGAGCTCATCAATAACGACACTGTCATTCTCATTGATGATAGGAATCGCGCCACGGCTAAGTAGAACTGACAAAGCCTGATGGGCATTTTTATAACGGCGCTTATCCACAAAATCATCTTGGGTCAGCAAAATTTGTGCAGAAACAATTTGGCGTAAGAGAAGATTGGTCGTGTATTCTTCCAACAAAAGCCCTTGCCCTACTGCTGCTGAAGCCTGTTTATCCGCAATCTTAGTAGGGCGCTTTTTAAATCCTAAGGCCCCAAAACCAGCTGCAATGGCACCTGACGACACCAAAATCAATTCATGACCAGCCTCGTGCAGCATAGCCAACTGCTGGGTAATAGCCTTTACCTTACTACGTGATAAACTTCCATCCTCATTCGTCAGAGAAGAAGTCCCCACCTTAAAGACAATCCGTTTGTATTTCATAGTCTCACTCCGATTCTTCATATTTATCCATTATAACATGAATGGCAGGAAATAGAAAAGAGTTGATAGGAAAAAGGTCGAGACAAGTCATCTCAACCTTTTATCACGTCTAATTCTTTCTCAATCTCTCCAAGGTTTCCTTAAAAATATCTGGGATATCTGCTGTAAATTCCATGGTCTCACCTGTTCTAGGATGAGTAAAACCTAAAGTCTTAGCATGAAGAAATTGTCCATGTCCTTTCAAAGTCTTGCGAGGACCATAGACTTCATCACCAGCGACTGGATGACCAATATAAGCCATGTGAACACGGATTTGATGAGTGCGCCCTGTCTCCAGTTGCAACTCCACTAAGCTATAATCGCCAAAGCGTTCCAAGACGTGGAAACGAGTCACTGCAGACTTCCCTTTAGCAGTCACAGCCTGTTTCTTACGGTCTTTTTCACTACGGCCAATCGGAGCTTCAATCACACCACGATCATTAGGCAGATTTCCATGAACAATCGCCCAATATTTGCGGAGAGACTTTTTATCCTTGAGTTCTTGGGCAAGTGCTAGATGCGCCTCATCGTTTTTAGCAATCATGAGAAGGCCTGACGTATCCTTATCAATACGGTGAACAATTCCTGGACGCAGAACCCCATTGATACCCGACAAGTCCTTGATATGGTACATGAGGGCATTTACCAGAGTTCCACTAGTATGACCAGCACTCGGATGCACAACCATCCCCTGAGGCTTGTTAACGACGGCTACATCCTCATCTTGGTAGATGATTTCTAGCGGAAGATTCTCAGCCACATACTCTAAGACCTCAGGCTCTGGTACATGGTAAGTGACGACATCGCCCTCTTGGACAGTGTATTTAGCTTTCTTGACTTGACCATTGACCAAGACTTGGCCTGATTTGATTTGTTCATTCGCGAGACTGCGTGATAATTCTGTCAAATCCGACAAAGCCTTATCCAAACGCAGGCCACCAGTTTCAATTTTAATTTCCATTTATTTCCTCTTTTAACATTGCAATCAATAAAATAATCACTCCAACAGTCAGATAGCTATCTGCCACATTGAAAATTGCAAAATTGATAAAGTCCACATGAAACATATCCACAACAAAGCCCTGACTGATCCTGTCAATAAAGTTTCCAAGACCACCTGCAATAATCAAGGTCAAACCCAAGACCATCCAGAGTGAGTCCTCCATGTGTTTATGTAAATACCAAATGGCACCAACCACGACAACCAGAGTAATGACAGCGAATAACAACTGCTGATCTTGTAACATGGAGAAGGCTGCCCCTCGATTTTGCAGGTAGGTCAAGCTAACGAAATTGGGAATCCAAGAGCGTACTTCACCCAGTGGAATCTGCTGGACGATATAGGATTTAACTAACTGATCCAGCGCAATCAAAAGCAATACAATGACTGCCACTATTCCTCTTTTTTTCATGATTTCCTCTTCTGATCAAAATATTCTTGCATGACTTCTACGAAAAGAGTTCCAGCCTGACTAAGCTCCACTTCCTCACGTTTAACATAGACCATGCGATTATCCAAATTATCCTTGAGACGAATAACTGTAATACCATTAACACTGTCACTATCTAAAAATCCAGAACCTGTCGCATAGGCGTCCGTCCGCTCCAAAATACCATTCAAGGTAGCACGGTCTGTCACATTAAACATCTGTGAACTAGCACTGGTATCGACAAAGTTCTCTGAATAATAGAGGTACTCATCTTTCTCTTGAGTGAAACGAACCGTTGGTAGATCCGCTAAATCCTCCATGACTAATTCCTCTTTCTGAGCCAAAGGATGCCCCTCACGGAGATAAATGTGAGTATGGAAGGGAATCAATTCAATGACCTCAAGGCCTAACTTTTCAACTCGTTGCATGATCCCTTTTTTATTTTGATTGTTGAGGTAGATAATCCCAATCTCACTGTGACCTTGCGCTACTTCATCTAAGATTTGAACAGTAGTCGATTCAAAAATACGGAAGTTCTTATAATCAGGATAGCGCTCTGAAAAGGCAGTAATAGTTGGTGGCAAAAAGTCATAGTGCTGACTAGCAATGGAAAATTCATCCTTTTCTTCCTCAGGATTGGCATACTGATTTTGAAAAATATCAAATCCTTTAACCAATTCTTGCGCTTTTTCATAGAATTCCATACCACGACGAGTCAAGAAAGTCCCTGAGCTGGTCCGACGGAAAATCTTAAAGCCCAACTCTTTTTCCAAATCACGCACAGAAATAGACAGACTGGGCTGACTGACATACATCTTTTCAGCAGCTTCACGAAAAGTACCGCTATTGGCAATAGCCACAACATAGCGTAATTGTTGAATGTTCATCTTCTACCCCCAACTTCTTTATCTTTTCATTATACCATATTTTAGAAGTTTTCCATCGAAGAAAAATAATGTCACTCATAAAATTCATCTACACTAAGAAAGAAAAAATCATGGGTAGCAAAACAAAAAAATAGGCTCTCCGAAAACTCGGAAAGCCTTAGTTTATGCTACTTCTAGCTTCCTCGCCTTTATATTTCAAGGCTCGGGATAAAAAGGTTCACTGGACCTTTTTATTTAGCGATTGGGTAAACAGAAACTTGTTTTTTATCGCGTCCTTTACGTTCAAAGCGTACTACGCCTTCAACTTTAGCGAACAAAGTATCGTCTCCACCACGTCCAACGTTTACACCTGGGTAGATGTGTGTACCACGTTGACGGTAAAGGATTGATCCACCTGTTACAGTTTGTCCGTCAGCTGCTTTAGCTCCAAGACGTTTCGCTTGTGAATCACGTCCGTTTGATGTAGAACCTCCACCTTTTTTGTGGGCGAAAAGTTGCAAGTTGTTAAGAGTCATTTTTAACATAATGTTTTCCTCCGTGTTAGTTTTCTGTGATAACTCTGGTTTGGACGAACTCAGAAGAGTTCTCCGATAAGTTTGCCATACCTAAGAAAAATGATTCAAAGAATAACTGGGTCATTTCTCTCTGGTGTGAAGGAAGATCTTTTGGAATTTCAACCATCAGATAGCCACCTTCATCTTCGTTTAATTCTAGGATTGGTTCATAGCCTGCAAATTTCTCAATAGAATTGATAAAGTTAATGGCAAGCGTAGAAACCGATGCACACACGACATCTAAGCCGTATTCGCCACTCTCGGCGTGTCCAGTAATTTCCGCACTCCTCAGCTCGCCATCTTCGGCTCTCTCAAAGACTGCTTGTATCATGTGTTCTCCTTAAAATTAAGCGTTAATTGCGTTGATGACAACTTTTGTATATGGTTGACGATGACCTTGTTTACGGTGGCTACCTTTTTTAGGTTTGTACTTGTAAGTAACAACTTTCTTTTGTTTTCCTTGTTTTTCAACAGTTCCAACTACAGTAGCTCCAGAAACAAGTGGAGTTCCGACAACAGTGTTTTCACCACCAACAAGAACAACTTCGTTAAAAGTAACTTCTTGACCAGCTTCAACGTTCAATTTTTCAACGTAAACTGCTTGACCAACTTCAACTTTAACTTGTTTTCCGCCAGTTTTGATAATTGCGTATGTGCTCATTATGCACCTCCTATGATTTTTATGGGTTTCCCCGAATTTTTTGTGAAGACTCGCCTAGCATCGTGGGACAAACCACTTAAAAGAAGAGCTCTAAGTATAACAAAGAATAAACTAGGAATTGAGCCGAAGACATAACTTATGTTAGGCAAGGCGACAATGACGAAGTTTAAATTTGTTATACGACGAGCAACGATGTTCGTGCGGTTGCACAGGAACGTGCATAGTCAACTCTTCAAGTATAGCATATCTCCTATTTTCTTACAAGTAATAACACCTAAAATGAAGCTTTTTCTTTTACTTTTTTTCGCCAAGAGGCAAAAAGCATGCTGAGGTAAAAGATGCTCATCATAATAGGAACACCAAGAATGGTCTTTTCATGATAGAAAATCGTCAAATAGGCTGAAAAGACAACGCCAAGGACAAAACTACTAAGCAGGCTAACAAATATGAATCCTTCACGTAAAAATGGTGTGTGCTTGGTCCTAAAATAATCTCCAAAAGCTAGCATGGTCCGTTTGATATTCCCTGTCATAAAAGCGTTATTATAGGCAATACCCGACACTTCTCCAAAAGCAGTTGTCACCAACCCCATACAGAAGGCCAAGGGCGGTACTAGATAGATATTATCTACAGTTTGCGGCACAAAACCAATAATGATTGATAAGATTGCCAAAGGAATCAATGACAGAATCGGTTTTTTCACAATTCTCAATTTTTCCTTATAAATTGTTAATAGAAAGACCCCCATCATAAAAGCTAACAAGGTCATTACTTTCGCACTCGCATCTGACACATTCTGTTGAATGAGTCCCACTGAAAGAAAGACTACATTCCCAGTTTGTCCAGCTACAAGAGTATTCCCTCGCACAATAAACGTATAGGCATCTACATATCCTGCACAAAACGTCAAAAAAAGCGCTAGCCTCTTAGACTGACGTGATATTTTTCTTATAGGTAATAACCTCATTTTCCCTCCCATTTCATTTACTCATCTCATTATTGTACCACTTTCTTTGGAAAAGACCTAGTAGCTTATTTGAAATTTTTTCCCCTCTGTTGGATAGTCCTGTCTATCTATGTTATAATGAAAGAAGGATTTGAAATCGGAAAAGGAGTAACTATGCTTAAATTAGGTGTCATCGGAACAGGGGCTATCAGCCACCACTTCATAGAAGCAGCCCATACCAGTGGAGAATACAAGCTGGTCGCAGTCTATTCTAGAAAACTAGAAACTGCAGCAACCTTTGCTTCTCGCTACCAGAATATCCAACTCTTTGATAAAGTAGAGGACTTCTTCAAGAACTCCTTTGATGTGGTCTATATTGCTAGCCCAAACTCCTTGCATTTTGCTCAGGCAAAAGTTGCATTATCTGCTGGAAAACACGTCATTCTTGAAAAGCCAGCTGTCACTCAACCACAAGAATGGCTGAATTTGATTCAAACAGCTGAGAAAAATAATTGTTTTATCTTTGAAGCAGCTCGTAATTATCACGAGAAAGCTTTCACTACTATCAAAAACTTTTTGGCAGACAAGCAAATCTTAGGAGCTGATTTAAATTATGCCAAATACTCTTCCAAGATGCCTGACTTGTTGACTGGGGAGACACCTAATGTCTTTTCAGACAGTTTTGCTGGTGGAGCTCTTATGGATTTAGGGGTTTATCCTCTCTATGCTGCCGTTCGCCTCTTTGGAAAAGCTAAGGCCGCAACCTATCAAGCTCAACAGCTTGACAACAGTATTGATTTAAATGGAGACGGAATCCTCTTCTACCCTGACTTTCAAGTTCATATCAAGGCTGGGAAAAACATCACTTCCAATCTTCCTTGCGAAATTTATACGACAGATGGAACCTTGACCCTCAACACCATCGAGCATATCCGCTCAGCTATTTTTACAGACCACCAAGGAAATCAAGTCCAGCTCCCTATCCAACAGGCTCCTCATACGATGACTGAGGAAGTCGCTGCATTTGCACATATGATCCAGCAACCAGACCAGACACTTTACCAGAACTGGCTGAATGATGCAAGTTCTGTTCATGTGCTACTATATACCATGCGCCAGACTGCTGGCATTAGATTTGAGGCAGAAAAATGAAAACCAAACTACCGACTGAATGGCAAGAACTGAGTGATCAACTCGGTTTCCAGGAATTCACCCCCATTCAAACTCAACTATTTGAGCCCCTTCTTGCTGGAGAAAACCTCCTAGGAGTTAGCCCAACAGGAACAGGCAAGACCCTCGCTTACCTCCTACCAAGCCTTCTCAGACTACAAAAGAAAAAAGCGCAGCAACTCTTGATTCTAGCACCAAATACGGAGCTTGCTGGACAGATTTTTGATGTATGTAAAACGTGGGCTGAAGCTATCGGCTTGACTGCTCAGCTCTTCTTATCAGGTTCCAGTCAGAAACGCCAGATTGAACGTCTTAAAAAAGGACCAGAAATTCTGATTGGAACACCTGGCCGGATCTTTGAGTTGATTAAATTGAAAAAAATCAAGATGATGAATGTAGAAACCATCATCCTGGATGAATTTGATCAATTACTAGATGATTCTCAGATTCACTTTGTTGAGAAAATCACTCACTACGCACCTCGTGACCACCAACTGGTCTACATGAGTGCGACGACCAAGTTTGACCAAGAAAAGATTGCGCCTAACACGCGCACCATTGATCTTTCTGACCAAAAATTGGATAACATCCAGCATTTCTATATGCAGGTGGATCAACGTCACCGAGTGGATATGCTACGAAAACTAGCTCATGTTGAGGATTTCCGCGGTCTGGTCTTCTTTAACAGCCTATCAGACCTTGGAAGCGCAGAGGAAAAATTACAGTATCGGGATATCTTGGCTGTTTCCCTCGCTAGTGATGTCAATGTTAAATTTAGAAAAGTTATCTTAGAAAAGTTTAAAGACAAGCAACTAACCCTACTTCTCGCAACAGACCTTTTGGCTCGTGGAATTGATATCGATAGTCTAGAATGCGTCGTAAACTTTGATGTTCCTAGAGATAGTGAAACCTACACTCACCGTGCTGGCCGTACTGGTCGTATGGGCAAGGAAGGTTATGTTATCACTCTCGTCACTCATCCAGAAGAAATCAAAAAACTCAAAAAGTTTACAAGTGTACGAGAAATTGTCCTAAAAAATCAAGAACTCTATATCAAATAAGGTTGGCTCTTGCCAACCTCTGATTTAAGATAAGATCCTCAGAATACGAGTTTCTATGGACCTTATCTCAAGACTGAGCCTAGGACAATAGTCCCTTATCTCCAAAAAAGCAACGTATTTGCCGTTGCTTTTTTGTGGTTGAGAACTATTTTGTCTCAGGCTCTTTTTGCTTACTAAAAATTAAAGAATTCCATAGCCTGTTTGAAAAGCAAATCAGTATACTCTGGGTCTTCTTGGGCAATAGTAACCTGATCTTGAATCATTTCCAAGTCATCTGTTATCATTCCATCTGCTCCCAAATGAACTGATTTATCAAAGGACTCTGAACTATTGATGGTCCAAACGTACAATTTCTGATCCGTATTCCAAAGCTTGTTGACAAAATTTTCATCTAAAGTTGAATACTCCATAGTATAACCTGTAGCCTTGGTTCTTGGAAAAATACTATTATAAGGTAGGATAAAATAGATTGGAATTTGAGAATCGTAGGCTAAAACCTGATCAATCACATGGTAGTCCAAGGATTGCATTTGGTGACCATTCTGCTTAAGAACCGTTCCATATTTTTCCATAAAGCGTTTCATCATATCTGGGCTATCTTTTCGACTGGTCTTAATCTCAATAAGGAGTTTTTGGTGCAATTCATTGGCTTTATTGAGGTAGTCATCAAAACTGGACACCTTGCTATGATAACCATTCTCTGAAATATCGAGTTTGGTTAATTCTTTCAAAGTTAGATCCTGTGGATTGGCATTAACACCTGTCAGATTCTTGATATTGGCATCATGCATCATGACAAACTGGCCATCTTTCGTTTCCTGAACATCTGTCTCAACAAAGTCTGGACTTAGTTGGGCTGTCTTTTCTAAAGATTGAACTGTATTCTGCACACCATTCTTATTGGATACTCCCCTGTGAGAGATAATTAAAGGTTTATTGGCAACTGGAGCTTCCAAATAAACATAACCCTCAAGAGCGAAAAAGATACAAGCACAGCCCATCACTCCCCATCTCATCCAGTGATCTTTCTTTCTCCTTGGTGTGATCTCTAGTTCTTCTCCTGTTAGGAAGGAAACAAACTTAATGAGAAAATAAGTCAAGGCTATGTAGTGGAAATTCTTAATCAAGACAAAGTTGATAATTCCCAGCACAAGAGATTCCTTATGGGTCAAACCATCCATCAGCACTTGACTTGCTAGGATTGGAATCAACAGAAGAATGAAAAATAGGTAGGTTTTGACGACAATCCAAAGCAAGTTCCAAGTATAAAACCAGGATTGCTTTCTTGTCTTCTCTAGACTGTATCTGACCGCTTCTTTGACTGTTTTTTTCTCAAATAAAAGCTGAGGGAGGGCAAACATGAAACGCACTGAAATGTAAAATAGCAGTAAAGCCAGAATAGTAACCACTATACCTACTAGCCAATACTTGTCTTCCACATAATCAACGATAAAGTCCGGAATGACAATTTTATTGAGGTAATAAATCTTTAAAATCTTTCGAATCAATGGAAAGAGCATCATGACATAAAAGAAGATAAAGGCTATCTTTGCAAGCGTGACTTGCTTCATAAACAAGAAACTTTGGTGAAAGACCTTGCGACTGTACTCTAGCAAGGTTCTCTTTTCATGACATAATAAATGCCGAGCACCAATAAAGAGAAGTCCTATCTGGTAATAGGCGACCAATAAATTAACAATTACCAGAACAAATAAAGCAAGACTAATAAAGGGTGAACCCGTTATAATTGCAAAAATATTATTGTAAGAAATAAAGAGATAGCCAGTCTGACGGAGTAAAAGTCCAGCAATCCAAGAATTTGATGGTAACCAGACAAACTCAATCATCATGAAAGTCAAGAAAAAGAGAAAGAGAATTTTATCTAGATTAAAGTATATCTGCTTAAAACCTAGATTTTTAGGTTTTTCAGGTTTCATAGGCACTCCTAGTCAAATAATTGAGACAAATCCAAGCCTCCAAAAGGATTATTTGATAGGCTACTTTCTGTCTCTAACAATTCTCTAGCTTGATCCGACTCTAGAAAGGACTCGTAAACACGCGCTGTCATCCGAGCATCCTCTAAGCTATTATGAGACTGACCTTGAAATCCGAGAAATGAGGCAACAGTTTGCAATTTGAGATTGGCAATACCATGTAAATCTGAACTACGACGTTCAAAAGCTTCATCATACAAATCCACCTTATACTGCTGGCTATAATCTAAACCATGCTCTGCTAGAATAGGCAAATCACTTTTAGCAGCATTGTATCCAACCATGGGTAAAGAACCCACAAACTCTTGGAAATCTTTTATAACTTTCTCCACTGGAGGAGCATCTTTTAAGGTCTCAGCTGTAATCCCAGTCAAACCATTGATAAAACTCTTTAGAGGCACACTAGTATGGACATAGGAATCATAGGCATCGATTTCCTGACCATCTCTAAAACGCACTGCCGATACTTGAATCAAGTGTGTTTGTCCTTCATGCTGATTAAATTCTAAATCGAAAGCAATGTAATCTTCTAATCGTTCCATTCTATACCTCTCCTATACTGTTATTTTATACTCTTCGAAAATCAAATTTAAACCACGTCAACGTCGCCTTGCCGTACTCAAGTACAGCCTGCGGCTAGTTTCCTAGTTTGCTCTTTGATTTTCATTGAGTATTACTTGAGCAACTATACTATTTAGAAATAAAAGAAGCCATCAGGTTAGCATTTAACCTAAACAGCTCCTTGATTATCCTCCAAATAAACGAGCAAAAAAGCCTTTCTTAGTTGATTGGACTTCTTCTTTTGCTTGGTCCAGCTCTAGCTTAAGATTTTCTTGATCCTTCATGGCTTGAAGGGTCAATTGTTGCTGCTGATCGAGTTGTTTGTCTTTCTCAGCAATCTGACGGTCTTTGATACGCATCTGCTCGTCTTTTTCTGATAACTGACGATCCTTGGCTTTTAATTGTTCATAAAGACGAAGAATTTCTGCATTCTTCTCATCAACCAGAATCTCCATCAGCTCACGTTGCTTGACATCTTCACTGACAGGCTCATCTTCAAAAATCGTTTTTTTATAGATTTCTTCTAGCTTAATCAAGCCACTTCTGGTAACGACTGTTACCCCTTTGTCATTTTTATCTGTGTCTTCTTCTGGTAATTCTTTGACACGGTTATTGATTGCTTGGCGAGATAATCCTAAAACCTCTGCAATCTCACTGACGGTCATTTCAATACTCATAATATCCTCTGAAACGTTTTCTAACTTTTCTTTATTTAAATCTTATCATAAGCTAGATAAACTGTCAAATTTCCGCTTAATCTAAAGCTTTCAAAAAGGCTAATAAGACTTGGGCAGAGCGACGTCCAGCTTCGATAATAAACTCATCAAAAGAGATGTTTGCTTCATGGTTGGCATTGTCACTCATAGCTCGAATAACTAAAACTGGAAGATTAAGGGCATGCGCTGCCTGAGCAATAGCTGCCCCCTCCATCTCAACAGCTAAAGCTTCTGGGAAATGGGACTTAATCGCTTCTATCTTGTCATTTCCTGCAACAAAACTATCTCCTGTAGCAATCAAACCAAGATGCCAATTTTGATCCAATTGAGATAAACTCTCTTGGATTTTGGCGACAAAGGTTTTATCTGATTCAAAATAAAGCGGTTGTTGCGCCATTTGTCCATAAGCATAGCCAAAAGCTGTGACATCCACATCATGATAGGCTAATTTGTCAGAAATCACGACATCCCCAACAGCAATACCCTCTGCTACTGCCCCAGCTGATCCCGTGTTAATCAAAGCATCCACTTGGAAATGATCAGCCAAAATCGCTACACTCATAGCAGACATAACCTTACCAATTCCACTTTCTACAAGAACGACTTCATGCGAGGCAATGGTTCCTGTATGATAGGTATTGCCCAAAACAACTTGCTCTTGGGCATTTTCTAGATGCTGGACCAGATAAGCCAGTTCTTCTGGCATAGCCGCAATAATTCCTATTTTCATTTCAATTCCTTTTCTATTATAAAAGTTTCATTGCTAAGACAAGCAAAATCAAGAGAAAGATGACCGCGAATAAGATTTTATTTAACTTAGAATTGAAGATATTTCTCTTGGTATTTTCAATACGACGGCTTTTATGAATAGACGGTTCGACCTGAATCTTCAAGGTTTCCTGACTAAAACCATGATCCTTAGGATTGGCATAACCAAAACGAGAAGAAGAGGTTGGTAAAATCTTAGTCTCCTCATCATCTAGTAAAGGAGGACCTGAAATTTTTTCGCCTCTATTAGCCCTTTCAATCATTTCATCCGTTAATAAAGGTTTACCCATATTGACCTCCTCTATTTTTTCTGCAATTCCCAGTATTGAACAGCCATAATTGTCTTGGCATCGCAGATATGACCTGATTGGATCAATTCCTTGGCTTCTTCTAAGCTCACTTCAAGAACTTCCAAGGTCTCATCTTCATCCTGCGGACGCGGATCTTCCACTTTCGTCAAATCACTGGCTAGGTATAGTTTTAACTTTTCATTACAAAAGCCAATGGCTGAGTAAAAATCGTACAAGAGTTCTAGTTTCCCTGTATAGGCTGTTTCTTCCTCTAATTCACGAAGGGCTGCTGCTACAGGGTCTGTATTTTCTCCTACTTCCAATTTTCCGGCTGGAATTTCGTAAGAGACAGCCTCGATAGCTTTGCGGTACTGCTTGACCAAGATGAGTTTTTGTTTATCCGTTACTGCTAAAACACAGACAGCCCCATTGTGAAAAATCAAATCTCGTTGGGCAGTTCCCTTGCCTTCTGGTAATTCAACCTGATCTTGGACCAGTTTAAATATTGGTCCTTGATAGATTTCTTTTCGGCTAAGCGTTTTTTCTTCAAATTCCATGATAGGCTCCTACTGATTCTTAGGATGATGAGGAAGGCGAGTTGCATATTCGTCTTTATTGACCTGACGACCGCGACCAATAGCAATAGCATCTGCTGGCACGTCTTTGGTAATAGTTGAACCAGCTCCAACGAGGGAATTGTCACCAAGTTCAACTGGCGCAATAATGGTTGAATTTGAACCAACAAAGACATTGTTGCCAATGACTGTCTTGTATTTGTTTTTGCCGTCATAGTTGACTGTAATGGTTCCAGCACCAAAATTAACCTTGCTACCCACTTCACAGTTTCCGATATAAGTCAAATGACCAGCCTTGGTATTCTCGCCGATAGAAGAACCTTTCACCTCAACAAAGTTACCAATATGAACTTGGGCACCTAGACTTGAACCTGGACGAATGTGGGCATAAGGACCGACTGTCACACCGTCTGCAACACTACTTTCCTCAATCATAGAGTTGGTAATAACAGCTCCTGTTCCGATAGTGCTATCCACTATATACGTTCCATTTGTCAAAACAGTCTCAGCACCAATTTTCGTTTGCCCTTTCAAGGTAACATTGGCTTCGATTTGAACTTCAGGAGCAATCTCAACATCAATATCGATATAAGTTGCTTCTGGGTTGACAAAGCTGACCCCATTGACCATGTGTTTATGATTGATGCGACGACGCATAACTGACTCAGCTGTCGCAAGTGCCACACGGTCATTTACCCCAAGACTTTCATCAAAATCTTTCAAAGTATAAGCGCCAACTTTTTCACCAGCTTCACGGAAAATACCAATGACGTCTGTAATATAGTATTCTCCTTGAGCATTGTTGGTATTGATATTTTTCAAAGCCTCAAACAAACGCTCGTTGTCAAAGACGTAAGTTCCGGTATTAATTTCCTTGATTTGTTTTTCAAAATCTGTAGCATCCTTTTGCTCAACAATGCGAAGAACCTCAGCATTGTCATTACGTACAATTCGTCCATATCCAAAAGGATTATCCGTTTCAGCAGTCAAGATAGTCGCCACATTTTTATGATTGATGTGGAAATCAATCAAGTTTTTCAAGCTTTCACCTGTGATCAAAGGAGTATCCCCTGCGATTACCAAGGTATGACCTGACAAACCTTCTAGAATAGGCTCTGTCATCATAACTGCATGACCAGTCCCTAACTGTTCAGATTGAGTTACAAATTCTGTCTGTCCAGCCAAGACCTCTTCAACCAATTCTGCCTTGTGTCCGACAACTGTGACTGTCTTTTCAGGTTGGATAGCTCCCACACTACGGAAAACATGTTCCAACATAGAAATACCCGCAACCTTGTGCAAAACTTTTGGCAAATCCGATTTCATGCGAGTTCCTTTACCCGCTGCTAAAATAATGGCATAATTTGACATAATCTTCTCTTTTCTCTAGAAATTCCCTTTTATTATACCATATTTCAAATCATTCCGCGCTCTTGAATGAAAAAATGCTCTAAAGTCCTCTATTAACCCATTTTTTGAGTATTTTTTTTGATTTTTTTTCATTTATAAGGTAAAATTATAAGATATGAGAAAGAAAATTAATCCGCTTATTTTGTTTGGTTTTTTTGGGATTATGATTTTCATTTTAATCCTAAATCGCCCTCGTTTTGAGGACCATCCTGTAAAAACAAAGTCAAATATCGCGCAAGTAGAATCGCAAGCGCTACATAATATAGATAAACCGGTGATTGATGTTTCTGGTTGGCAACGACCTGAGGAAATTAATTACGATACTCTCTCCCAAAACATTTCAGGAGCTATTGTTCGCGTCCATAGTGGTGCTCAGTCTTCAAAAGAGAATGATGCTTCCTTTGTTAATGGGGTAGACAAGGCCTTTAAAACCCATATTACCGAGTTTCAAAAACGAAATGTCCCAGTTGGGGTCTATGCCTATGTAGCTGGAAAAAGTATCCAAGAAATGGAAAAGGCTGCTGAAAGTTTTTATAATTCCGCATCTCCATACAGCCCTAGCTACTATTGGCTAGATGTGGAAGACAAAACCATGTCCAATATGAACGAAGGGGTTGAAGCCTTTCGGGCAAAGCTAGAATCCCTAGGTGCTAAAAACATCGGAATCTACGTTGGAGTCTACTTCATGGAAGAACACAGTATTGATACAGATAAATTTACATCTGTTTGGATTCCTTCCTATGGTTCTGACTCAGGTTTTTACGAGGCAACTCCAAAGACTGATTTAGATTACGACATCCACCAGTACACTTCTAAAGGAAAAATTGCTGGCTTTGATCACGATTTGGATATCAACGTCATCTCTTCCTTAAAAAACAAAGAAGAAACCTTTAGAAAACTCTTTTTAAAACCTTAAAAGCATTTGTTTATCATTTGATTTTTCTTTTTGTTTTAGATTGTGATACAATGTAGTAAGGAGTTTTTGAAATTGAAATAGTTGGAGGAAATATATGCTCTCATGGTTAGCACGCCTTATTAAAGGGATTGTCATTGCTCTTGGATTTATCTTACCAGGAATTTCCGGAGGGGTTTTAGCAGCAATCTTAGGTATTTATGAACGAATGATTGGCTTTCTAGCTCATCCCTTTAAAGACTTTAAAGAAAATGTTTTGTACTTTATTCCAGTTGCCATTGGTATGCTTCTGGGAATCGGCTTATTTTCCTACCCGATTGAATACCTGCTTGAAAATTATCAGGTCTTTGTCTTATGGAGCTTTGCGGGTGCCATCATTGGTACAGTTCCTAGCCTTCTCAAAGAATCAACTCGAGAATCTGACCGAGACAAGATTGATTTAGCTTGGTTCTGGACAACCTTTATCATTTCTGGATTAGGACTCTATGCCTTAAATTTTGTCGTTGGAACCTTGAGCGCCAACTTTCTTAATTTCGTCCTAGCAGGTGCACTGCTGGCTCTTGGCGTATTAGTTCCTGGCCTCAGTCCATCAAATCTACTTTTGATTTTGGGTCTCTATGCTCCTATGTTGACTGGTTTTAAAACCTTTGACCTCTTGGGAACCTTCTTCCCGATTGGAATCGGGGCAGGTGCAACTCTCATTATTTTTTCAAAATTGATGGATTATGCCTTAAACAACTACCACTCACGCGTCTATCATTTCATCATCGGTATCGTCCTATCAAGTACCCTTTTGATCTTGATTCCAAATGCAGGAAACGCTGAAAGTATCCAATACACTGGTATTTCTCTTGTTGGGTATGTCATCATCGCCTTCTTCTTTGCACTGGGAATCTGGCTTGGTATTTGGATGAGCCAATTGGAGGATAAATATAAATAATGGCAAAAAAAGTTAAAGTCAAAAAAACATTGGTGGAACAAATCCTGTCTAAAGCAGGTATCCCACATCAGGGGATTCAAATCAATGCCCTGGAAGGAGAACTTCCTCAAGATTATGAACGAGATCAGATTTTCAAAACCTTGGCTCTTTTGGGAGATAAAACAGGACCGATTATCGGAATTGTCCCTATCACTCAACACTTGTCGGAAAAGAAACTAGCAAAAATTTCTGGCAATAAAAAAGTGAGCATGATTCCACAAAAGGACTTGGAAAAAACAACTGGTTACATTCATGGAGCAAATAATCCTGTCGGAATTCGTCAGAAACACAATTATCCCATTTTTATCGATAAGATTGCTCTAGACTTGGATCAAATGATTGTCTCTGCAGGCGAAGTTGGTCACAGCATTATCGTCGCACCGCAAGACTTGGCTAGCTTTGTAAAAGCTGACTTTGTAGATATCTTGGAGGGCAACTAAGAATGAAACTCTACTTTGTCCGCCACGGCCGTACCCTCTGGAACCAAGAAGGACGCTTTCAAGGCGCTAGTGGAGATTCTCCCCTTCTTCCTGAATCCATTGACATCCTCAAAAAACTAGGCCATTATCTCAAGGATATTCCTTTTGATCAGATCTATTCAAGTGATTTACCTCGAGCGGTCAAATCTGCTGAAATTATCCAAAGTCAACTCCAGGCGCCCTGTCCTTTAGAAAGTGTCCCTAATCTCCGTGAATGGCAACTGGGGAAGTTAGAAGGTTTGAAAATTGCAACCTTGGAAGCTATTTACCCGCAACAAATCAAAGCTTTCCGATCTAATCTTGCTCAATTTGACACTCAAATGTTCGGAGCCGAATCCCTCTATAGTACTACAAAACGGACCATCCAATTTATCAAATCATTAAAAGATAGTCCAGCTGAGCGTATTCTAATTGTCGGACACGGCGCCAATCTTACTGCCAGTCTTCGTACTCTTCTAGGTTATAAAGAGCCACTTCTTCGTAAAGATGGCGGTCTAGCAAATGCCAGCCTGACCATTCTAGAAACCCATGATTTTGAAACATTCACTCTCGATACTTGGAATGATACTTCCTATCAATAACAGAACTTGATTTTAGCGTCAAGTTCTTTTTAGTTTTGAAAGATTATCCGTGAATTTCTTGGCTATTTATGATAAAATGGGAGTATCGCAAAAAATGACTCATCGTATTCAATTTTGAGTAAAACTAGGAGGATCCCATGTCAACAGAACATATGGAAGAACTAAATGACCAGCAGATCGTTCGCCGTGAAAAAATGGCTGCGCTCCGTGAACAAGGAATCGATCCTTTCGGAAAACGTTTTGAACGTACTGCAAATTCACAAGAATTAAAAGATAAATATGCTGACCTCGATAAAGAACAATTACACGATAAAAATGAAACAGCTACTATCGCAGGACGCTTGGTAACCAAACGTGGTAAAGGTAAAGTAGGTTTTGCCCACCTTCAAGACCGCGAAGGGCAGATTCAAATCTACGTTCGTAAGGATGCTGTCGGTGAAGAAAACTACGAAATCTTCAAAAAAGCAGACCTTGGTGATTTCCTTGGTGTCGAAGGTGAAGTCATGCGTACGGATATGGGAGAACTCTCTATCAAGGCAACCCACATTACACACTTGTCTAAGGCCCTTCGTCCTCTTCCAGAGAAATTCCACGGTTTGACAGACGTTGAAACAATTTACCGTAAACGTTACCTTGACTTGATTTCTAATCGTGAAAGTTTTGAGCGCTTTGTCACTCGTTCAAAAATCATCTCTGAAATCCGTCGTTACCTTGATCAAAAAGGTTTTCTTGAGGTGGAAACACCTGTTCTTCACAACGAAGCTGGTGGTGCTGCTGCCCGTCCATTTATCACCCACCACAATGCCCAAAACATTGACATGGTGCTTCGTATCGCGACTGAGCTTCACTTGAAACGCCTTATCGTGGGTGGTATGGAACGTGTCTATGAAATCGGCCGTATCTTCCGTAACGAAGGAATGGATGCTACTCATAACCCGGAGTTTACTTCTATCGAAGTTTACCAAGCTTATGCAGACTTCCAAGACATCATGGACTTAACTGAAGGCATTATCCAACACGCTGCTAAATCAGTTAAAGGTGATGGCCCAGTTAACTACCAAGGTACTGAAATCAAAATCAATGAACCATTTAAACGTGTTCACATGGTGGATGCTATCAAAGAAATTACTGGTGTCGATTTCTGGCAAAACATGACTTTGGAAGAAGCCAAAGCTATTGCTGCTGAGAAGAAAGTTCCTGTTGAGAAACACTACACTGAAGTTGGCCACATCATCAATGCCTTCTTTGAAGAGTTTGTTGAAGAAACCTTGATCCAACCGACCTTTGTCTATGGACATCCAGTAGCTGTATCTCCACTAGCTAAGAAGAATCCTGAAGACGAACGCTTTACTGACCGTTTCGAACTCTTCATCATGACCAAAGAGTACGGAAATGCCTTTACTGAATTGAATGATCCAATCGACCAACTTAGCCGTTTTGAAGCCCAAGCTAAAGCTAAAGAACTTGGTGACGATGAGGCAACAGGTATCGACTACGATTACATTGAAGCTCTTGAATATGGTATGCCACCAACAGGTGGTTTGGGAATCGGTATCGACCGTCTCTGCATGCTCCTAACTGATACAACCACTATCCGTGATGTATTGCTCTTCCCAACAATGAAATAAACTCTTATCCTCTGGTACTTGCCAGAGGATTTTTTGATGCAAAAAGAGACTGAGGAAAAACTCAATCTCTACTTTTCACTTCTTTTGTTGCCACATCTTCTCCAAACCATTTCTGGCTGATTTCCTGGAACTTTCCTTCTTGATATAGTTCAATAAAGGATTGGTTTAATGCTGTTAATAATCTTTTATCAGCTGGTCTAACTCCAACAGCAAAAGATTCACTTTCAAATCCAGCTGAAAAGACATTGTAATCATTTAATATCCCCTCAGACTGGAGGTAATAATTAGCATACACTCGGTCAATCAACAAAGCATCAATCCGAACATTTTTCAAATCAATTAAGGCTTCATTGAAACTCTGGTATTGATTGGCCTTCTGGTCTTTAACACGATTTTTCAGTAAGTCTGGCTGAGCTTCAAAGTCTAAATAACCAGAGGAACCTGCTTGAGCTCCCAAGGTCTTATCCTTCATATCCTCTACTGAACGAATTTGCTTGCTTTTCTTCGTAACTAGTACTTGCTGATTTTCCATATAAGGAATACTAAAGGCAACTTTTTCTCGGCGTTCATCAGTCGCAGAATAGCCATTCCAAATGGCATCTATGGTTCCATTTTGCAGTTCCGTCTCCTTCATATCCCAGTCGATTGGCTGGAATTGCACCTTGACACCTAATTTTTCAGAAACTGCTTGCGCCAAATCAATATCAAAGCCTGTATATTGGCCATTCTTTTCTTCAAATCCCATGGGTACAAAGGTATTGTCAAAACCAATGGTTATACTCCCCTGCTCTTGATACTTATCCCAGTTATCCTGCTTTGGATCACTAGCCTTCTGAGTACAGGCTGTTAAGAAGAGAGTCAGGAACGAAACCAACACCAAGACAATTTTCTTATTAGTCATCGGCACCTCCTACTTGGGCTCAACCTTGAGAATCTGATCTGCAATATTTTCAGCGAATTGTAAATCGTGGGTAACCACAATCTGGGTCATGCCAAGTTCCCTATTTTGCAAGATCAGTTTTTCCACTTCCAAGCGTAATTCAGGATCTAGGGCAGAAGTTGGTTCATCGTAACCTATGATTTCTGGGTCAATCATCATAGCACGCGCCAAGGCCACCCTTTGCTTTTGCCCACCTGATAGTGAGAAGGGATAAGCATCTGCATGTCCTGCCAGTCCTAATTGTTCCAAAAGACCTCGCGCCTTCTGCTCAGCCTCATCCTGCTTCATTCCCATGGTTTTTACGGGCGATAAGGTCAAATTGTCTAGAACTGATAAATGAGGGAACAGTTGAAAATCTTGGAATACAAATCCCAGTAGATTGCGCTTCTCCAGTTCATCCAATTCTAAAGGTTCTCCATTATAAAATATTTGCCCTGAATCAATGGTTTCAAGACCCGCAAGCATGCGTAAGAGAGTCGTCTTACCTCCACCCGAAGGCCCAACGATAGCCAGGATTTGCTTTTCAGGAATTTTTAGACTGAAATTGGACAAAATTTGCTTTTCACCAAAGCCCTTATTGATATTTCGTAATTCTAACATGGCAGCCTCCTATCTATAGTAACTGTATTTCTTCTCAACTTTTTTGGCAAGGATGGTCACAATACCAATCAAAATCAAGTAAATGACTCCTGCCAAGAACATAGGAACCAGGCTAGCATCACGGTTGGCAGCTGTTCGACTAGCCAGGATAAGGTCTGAAATTCCTAGCGCATAGACCAAAGAAGTATCCTTGACCAAACTCATAACTTCGTTAAATACACTAGGAAGAACAATCTTGGTCACTTGGGGCAAGATAATATAGCGAACTGTGTCAAAGGGACTAAACTTCAAAACCTTAGCAGCCTCATATTGACCTTTAGGAATGGTATCAATTCCCCCACGGAAGATTTCAGCAAAGTAAGCTGCATAATTCAAGACAAAGGCAATAATAGCAGCAGGAAGGCGATCCAAACGAATCCCAATACTTGGAAGCACATAATAGATAAAGATCAATTGTAAAAGTAAGGGTGTACCCCGCATAATCCAGATATAAATGTTAATCAGATGATGGAGGAGCTTCCAATGGACTTGCAAGGCAAAGGCAATCAAAACGCCCAAGGGAATAGAAAAAATCAAGACCAGTGCAAAAACCTGCAAAGTCATGCTTGCACCGCTCAATAAACTCGGTAATATCTCAAACAAATAAGACATACTGCACCTCCTAAAAATAATTGTTCCCATTATAGCATAAATAAACAAAATATCCAAGAATTTTTGTAAAAAAATTCTCTTTAAAAAATAAAAACTATATCTATCAAAAAAGAAAGGACGAAATGTGTCCTTTCTCGATCTTAGCTTTCCTTTTAACTAAAGATCCATAACATCATCCATAGCAAGACTCATGAACCCCCAGATAAACAAACCAAGGACTAAATAAGCATAGAGTGGCAGGGAAGCAAAGATAAAAGGTGATAGTAAAATCATACCCAGGTATCTCCAAAATTTGTACAAATACAATACAATCCAGAAAAAAGATAAAGGATAAAAATAATAAGCCAAAAGTAAAACCGCTTGCGTGCTTTTTCTTTTCGAAACATTTCTTCCACCTCCCCTTCTATAGCTCTATTATATTACTAAGACTTTTATTTGTAAAAGTACTATCAAAAAGAAGGGACTTTTTAATTTTTTTATATCGTTGCAAATTACGATAAGCTAATTCTACGCAAACCAATAAAGATAATCTCTCAACTGATATCAAAAATAACAGAAAGAATAGTGAATAAATTACCAACATAATAAAAGTTGCAAAAATTTCTTCCATATCATGATTAAAAATATAAATAATCGTGTAGGTATAGAGTGCTAAGACAGAAATAGCCACACCTAATCAAATATGTGCCCAAATCAATCCTTTTCCAGTCATCTTTCTCCCCAGCTCACTATAGAGCCTCTCTAATCCTTTACCAATCTTTTCTGATCGTCCTTATTGTGGCTTTGTTGATACAAAATCGAGTTTATTTAAAATTCTCTCATCAACTCTCACTGGTATAACAAATTGCTTATCCATATAGTCCCCATATTTTTAACATTACTATACTTTCTTATAGCTACATTGACAAGTTAAAGTTCAAAACCAGCTAAATCGATTACTTCTTATTTATCACTTTTTCAATTGTTGCCAGGACTCCATTAGTCCCTTCCATAAAATCACGAATACTCACACCAGAAGCCCCTCTGTAACTTGCCTGATAAAACTATAAAAACGTTTGAAAATTTGCTCAAGTGCCATCACTTCCTCTTTGGCTCTACATCACCTACTAAGTGAGCAAAAAATTCTGTAAAGATAGACATAATTTTTGCCAAATCTGTTTATTTCAGTAAATCATTAATAGTTATATCATCTCAGAGATTAACAATAAATTCCAACTACTTTTCAATTTTTTACTTCTACAATCTCGTTTTCTACTGTATACATTAAAATTAAGGAATCACGATAATATAAAGATAAAAGGATCGCTTGCTCTCTCTTCTTATCCTATATATGTCATGTTCAGTTGAACTTTCAATTTCTTCAACTTTTCAGCATTATATCCATATACAATAGTAGCATAATGACCATTTGTTGCAGTATCTCAGCTATATATTAAAGTAAATTTCACTTTTTTAGAAGAGTGGTGGACTTTTTACCAAAAAAAATCTAAGGGAGCTATATCAGCTCTCTTACTAGTAGCATGAATGATTTTAAATAGGCATTTTAGATTTATATCGATATAAAATACATTCAACGCTTTCTAATCAAACTTGATCTTTCAAAGTCAAAATCAGAATGATTTAAGTTAATCTTAAACCTGCCTCTTGATTACACAGTGAACCTTGAGTATATCGAATATAATTCTGCATGACGAGCGAAACTGCCAAAAATCGTAAAAACTATTGAAGATTTAAATCTGAAAACAAATACACAACTTGAAGAATCCATTGATAGGCACCTCACCTACCACATCTTTAGGCATACTCTCGTAAGCAGAATAGCGTAACTCTAAAAGCAATTATGGCAAGAGTAGGACGTTCTGATTCTAGGACAATAAACAAAATCTACACACGTTACAAAGAAGATGGATGACAATATCCTCAATTTGCTAGATAATTTATAGTTTTGCCCCCAAAACCAAAAGAAAAGCCTGTCACACAAGCTCAAATGCTTGATATGATAGGCTTTTTGAAGGTTGATTATTTAACAGCGTCTTTAAGAGCTTTACCAGCTTTGAATGCTGGAACTTTAGAAGCTGCAATCTTGATTTCTTTACCAGTTTGTGGGTTGCGACCTTTACGTGCAGCACGCTCACGAACTTCAAAGTTACCAAAACCGATCAATTGAACTTTTTCACCAGCTGCAAGGTACTCAGTTACTGCTGCGAATACAGCTTCAACTGCTGCCGCTGAGTCTTTCTTAGTCAATTCTGTAGCTTCTGCTACTTTAGCGATCAAATCTTGTTTGTTTGCCATGTTAATGATTCCTCCAATTTAATTTCTAATTAACAAATATAATCATATCCTAAAATCCCTTTTAGGTCAAGTTAAAAACACTATTTCTTCCCATTTTATTTATTTTTTTAGGAGTGGTAACGTACTAAAATAGCCCAAGCATTCTCACCCGTGTGAGTTTGAATAATAGAGCCCGTTTCCAAAACTGAAATAGGCTTTTCAACATAAGCTTGTAAGCTTTCTTTCATCTCTTTTGCCCAATCAGCACTACCAGAATATGAAATTCCAATCTCTGCTACAGAACGTTCAGTTAGCGAACTTGTCAGCTCATCCAACCATTTTTAAAAGTTTTAGCTCCACGACCTTTAACGATTGGTTGCAATTCATGGTCTTTCATCTGCATGACAACACGTATATTGAGAAGGGAGCTCAACAATCCAGTTACACGGCCAATTCGTCCACCTTTTACTAAATTTTCCAAAGTCGAAACGCCAATATAGAGTTCTGTGTGGTTTTTAACCTCTTCTACATGAGATAAGATTTCCTCCAACTCTTTGCCTTCTTGCGCTAATTTTGCAGCCTCAACAACTTGGAATTTCAAGGCTTGGTCAGTGAAGGAACTGTCAATAACTGTCACATCGGCAGTAGATAAGCTAGCACCTTGACGTGCCGCTTCTACAGTACCAGAAAGGGCATGAGACATATGAATAGCAAGAATCTGGCTACCATCTTTGCATAGGTCTTCAAAAACTTCAGCAAAGACACCTACAGGTGGCTGACTTGTTTTCGGAAGATTCTTACTTGCTTGCATCAACTGAAGAAATTTACCTTCTTCTTTCAAATCCGCATCAGAATAAACAACATTATCAATCATTACAGATAAAGGAACAACAGTGATATCTAATTGTTTTACTAGTTCAGGTTCAATAGTAACAGATGAATCGGTTACAATCTTAATTTTTGTCATAGTATCAATCTTTCTATTTTAGGATTCAGATTGGTTTTCTTACTTTTAATTATATCAAAAAAAGATTAAAAATCCTAATGGAGTCAATCAAATTTTCCTTAAAAATTTGATATAATCTACTTATAAGAAAAGAGGTCCCTATGATTAAAAAAATTTATCCCATTTTAACCATTTTACTAGGTGCTGCTATTTATGCTTTTGGTCTAACTTATTTTGTAGTTCCTCATCATCTTTTTGAAGGAGGGGCGACAGGTATTACCCTTATCACCTTTTATCTTTTTAAAATCCCTGTTTCTCTCATGAACCTGCTGATTAATATTCCCCTTTTCATCCTAGCTTGGAAGATTTTTGGAGCAAAGTCCCTCTATTCTAGTTTACTAGGAACCTTAGCCTTGTCCGTCTGGTTGGCCTTTTTTGAACGTATTCCCCTTCATATTGATCTTCAAGGTGATTTACTAATCACTGCCCTTATAGCTGGGATTCTATTGGGAATTGGTCTTGGAATTATCTTTAATGCTGGAGGTACAACTGGTGGTACTGATATTCTAGCTCGTATTATCAATAAGTACACTCATATATCTATGGGGAAACTGCTCTTTATCTTAGATTTTTGTATTCTCATGCTTATTCTCCTCATCTTCAAGGACTTGAGATTGGTTTCCTACACGCTCTTATTTGATTTTATCGTTTCCCGTGTTATCGATTTGATTGGCGAAGGCGGCTATGCCGGCAAAGGCTTTATGATTATCACAAAACGTCCTGACCAACTTGCTAAGGCGATTAATGATGACCTAGGTAGAGGTGTTACTTTCATCTCAGGTCAAGGTTATTATAGTCAAGAAGATTTAAAAATCATTTACTGTATTGTCGGAAGAAATGAAATTGTGAAAATGAAGGAAATGATTCATCGAATTGATCCTCAAGCCTTTATAACTATTACAGAAGCTCATGAAATTCTAGGAGAAGGCTTCACATATATAAAAGAGTAAGCAAAAAGCTGGGAAGTTCCAGCTTTTTCTTTATTCAGAAAGTGTAGAATGACGATAGCCATAAGTAAAGTAAATCACAAGTCCAACTACAAGAGCAATTCCAAACGCAATCCATGTTTCTACACTATATTGAAGCATAAAGGAAAGACAGATTAGAATCGAGAGAATCGGAAACAAGGGAACTAGGGGAGTTTTGAATTCTCCTTCTTTAGGCATTCCCTTATCCTTTCTAAGTTTTATAATTCCATAAGCCAATAAGATAAGATAAGCAAGCGTACAAATATTTAGAAAGGCTGCAATACTAGCCAGTGGAAACACTCCTGCTGCAATTGCAGAAGCAACTCCAGTTAAGATGGTCGCATTTTTAGGAACACGACTTGTTTTGCTTAATTGCTTAAAACTTCGAGGTAAAAGACCATCACGTGCTAAACTGTAAATCATACGCGATAAGGCATAAGTCATAGAAATACATACTGTTATTAGGGTCAAAATGGCCACTAATGACACATAATTAGCTGCCCAACCAATTCCTATACTTCGCAATGAAAATGCTACAGCATCATCCACATTGAGTTGGCTGTAGTGAACAATCCCTGTCAATACTAATGTAACCAGAGCATAGAGAATCGTTACGATTGTCAAAGACAAAACAATACCTCGTGGGACATTCTTTTGTGGATTTTGAATTTCATCAACAGCCATCGAAATAGATTCAAATCCTAGGAAACCAAAGAACATCAAAGATGCTCCTGCCATTATTCCAGTACTTCCACCATAAATTTGACCAAAACCAAAGGGAGCAAAGTTGGACCAATTTTCTGGTTTAATATACCAGATACCAACTAGAATAAACAAAGCGAGAGCAGAGAATTTCAAGACGACTAGAAGCGAATTAAAACGCAAAGCTGCCTTGGAATTTAATAAAACTAAACCGGTTACCAGTGTCAATACCAAAATAGGTAAAAGGTCTATATAGGTACCCTGCTCAGGGTTAAAGGTCCCATTCAAGGCTTGAGGCATTGAAATACTATAGTTACTGAGCAAGCCTTTAAAATAAGCTGCCCAGCCAGAGGCCACACCAGAAACTGCTGTCATGAATTCCATGATGGTCAACCAACCAGCAATCCAAGCTGGTAATTCACCCAAAATTGCATACAAATAACTATAAGCACCACCAGTTGCAGGAACACGAGAAGCAAACTCTGCGAAAAAGAGGGCGGATAAAGAAACACAAAGGGCAGAAATCACTATGGATACAACCAGTGACGGACCAGCAAGCGTTGCTGCTGCGGTTCCTGTAATGGTAAAAATCCCAGTTCCTACCATGGCACCGATTCCTAATAAAATCAAATCCCATACTTTTAAATGACGGTGCATTTCAGTACGTCCCAAACTAACATCTTTAGTCCTAAAAATATTCATACTTCATCTCCATTAAATATGATTGTTTTATTTTATCATATAAAAGGGATTTTGTGAATATTTATAAGATGATTTTTCAAAAAAATCCGAACAGAATAAATCCTGCTCAGATTCTACATATTCTTAGCCAACTGATCCTTCCATTTCATAGCTAATCAAACGGTTCAGCTCAACAGCATATTCCATTGGAAGCTCTTTTGTAAATGGTTCTACAAATCCCATAACAATCATCTCAGTTGCTTCAGATTCTGACAATCCACGGCTCATGAGGTAATAGAGTTGCTCTTCTGAAATCTTAGATACCTTAGCTTCGTGTTCCAAAGCGACTTGTGAGTTGTGAATTTCATTAAACGGAATGGTATCTGATGCTGACAAGTCATCCATGATAATGGTATCACATTCGATGTGAGAGACAGATTTCTTAGAGTTTTTATTAAAGGTTACTTGTCCACGATAGTCAACCTTTCCTCCACCTTTAGCGATGGATTTAGACACGATAGACGAGCTTGTATGTGGAGCGTTGTGGATCATCTTAGCTCCAGTATCCTGGTGTTGCCCAGCATTGGCAAAAGCGATAGAGAGCATGGTACCACGCGCCCCTTCTCCATCTAGGTAAACAGATGGATATTTCATAGTTGTTTTGGCACCCAAGTTTCCATCAATCCACTCAACAGTGGCATCCTTTTGAGCTTTAGCACGTTTCGTTACCAAGTTATAGACGTTATCAGACCAGTTTTGGATAGTCGTATAACGCATATAAGCTCCATCCAAAGCAAAGATTTCTACGATGGCAGCATGCAAGCTGTTACTTGAATAAGTTGGCGCTGTACATCCTTCTACATAATGGACACTTGCTCCCTCATCAACGATAATCAAGGTACGTTCAAACTGACCTGTATTCTCGTTGTTTATACGGAAGTAAGTTTGAAGTGGAATATCTACCTTGACCCCTTTTGGTACGTAGATAAAGGTTCCACCAGACCATACTGCTGAGTTGAGGGCCGCCAACTTGTTATCAGTCGGTGGTACCAACTTGGCAAAGTATTGCTTAAACAAGTCTGGGTATTCCTTAAGGGCAGAATCCGTATCTGTAAAGATAATCCCCAATTTCTGGAATTCTTCCTTCATGTTATGGTAAACCACTTCTGACTCATACTGGGCAGAGGCACCTGCTAGATAAGCACGTTCAGCTTCTGGAATCCCGATACGTTCAAAGGTTTCTTTGATTTTTTCAGGAACCTCATCCCACGAACGAGCTGGTTTATCAGATGGTTTTTGGTAGTAAATCAAGTCATCAAAGTCAATCTCTGATAAGTCTGCTCCCCAAGTTTGCATGGGCATTTTTTTGAAGGTTTCATAAGACTTCAAACGGAATTCTAGCATCCACTCAGGTTCTCCCTTTGCAGCTGATAATTCACGAATGACATCTTCATTCAATCCTTTTCCTGTCGATAGGACAGGCTCTACATCATCATGGAAACCAAATTTATATTCACCAAGGTCAATTGGTTTTGGTTCTACTCTTTCTTCAGCCATAATATCCTTTCTTTCATTCTTCATTTCTACTGATTCATAAGACAAAATAAATTTGTCTTACTGATTTTCAATTGTTTTCTTTAGGGCGTTCCAAGCTAGGGTTGCACACTTAATTCGTTGAGGGAATTTGGCAACGCCTGATAAGAAGGCTGCATCGCCAAGTTGATCTTGGCGTTCATCTTTTTGCCCTTGAACCATCTCAGAAAAAATGGTCGCAAGTTCTAAGATTTCTTGTTTGGTTTTTCCTAAAACTGCATCTGTCATCATGCTAGCAGAGGCAGTTGAGATGGTACAGCCCGAGTTTAGAAAAGCGATATCTTCCAAACGGTCATCTATATCAAACTTGACAGAGAGGTTGATGACATCTCCACAGGTCGGATTATTGAGACTGATTTGTTCAGCGTCTTCTAACTTCCCTTGATGATGTGGATTTTTCGAATGGTCCGCTACCACTGCCATATAAAGGCTATCTAGTTTAGAAAGTGCCATTGAAAAACTCCTTTGTCTTTTGTAAGGCATCGACTAACTTGTCGCAATCTGCCTTGGTATTGTAGATATAAAAACTTGCACGAGCTGTTGCTGGAACATCCAAATACTGAAGCAAGGGTTGCGCACAGTGGTGACCTGCACGAACAGCCACGCCTTCATAATCCAAAGCAGTCGCAAGGTCGTGAGGATGAAGGTCGCCTAGGTTAAAGGCAATGACACCTGAACGTTGAGCCAAATCCTGTGAACCATAAATGGTCAATCCTTCAATCGCCTGCAGTTTTGGATAGACATATGCAATCAATTCTTGTTCATGGGCTTCAATCACATCCATACCGATGTTTTCTAGATAATCCACTGCTGCTGCCAGTCCGATAGCACCTGCCATATTTGGTGTTCCAGCCTCAAATTTCCAAGGCAATTCCTTCCAGCTAGCAGATTGCTCATAGACGAAATCAATCATTTCGCCTCCAAATTCTACTGGTGACATTTGCTCCAGATACTTTTCTTTACCGTAAAGAACACCGATACCAGTCGGACCAGCCATCTTGTGACCTGAAAAGGCAAAGAAGTCCACATCCAAATCCTGTACATCGATCTTCATATGAGGCGTAGATTGAGCACCATCCACCACCATGATAGCTCCAACTTGGTGGGCCAATTGAGTGATTTCTTTTATTGGATTGACCACACCAAGAACATTTGAGGCGTGAGCTAGGGAGACAAACTTGACTCTATCAGTCAATTTAGCTCGCAAATCATCCATATCCAGAGCTCCATCCTTGAGATAGACATAGACAAGCTCTGCCCCAGTCTTACGGCAGGCTTCCTGCCAAGGAATGATGTTGGAATGGTGTTCCATGACAGAAATCAAAACCTGGTCTCCCTCAGCCAAGACTTCCTCTGCAAAGCGCGCCACCCAGTTAAGACTGGTCGTAGTTCCTCTAGTAAAGAGAACTTCCTTTGTAGAGCCTGCATTGATAAACTTACGAATGGTTTCACGAGCCGCCTCATAAGAAGCTGTCGCCCTTTCTGCCAAGGTATGAACGCCACGATGAACATTGGCATTGTCGTTCTCATAGTAGCGGTTAATCGTCTCCAGAACTGCTAGTGGTTTTTGTGTCGTCGCAGCATTGTCCAGATAGACCAGAGGTTCATCGTTGACAATCTGGTCTAAAATTGGAAAATCCTTGCGAATCGCTTCTACATCTAACATAGGCTTCCCCTTAGCGTTTTGACAATTTTTCTTCGATGGTTGCAATCATTTCATCACGAACTTCCTTGACTGGAATCTCTACGATAACGGATCCAAGGAAACCACGAACAACCAAACGTTCTGCAGTTGCCTTGTCCAAGCCACGGCTCATGAGGTAGTACATGTCTTCTGGATCCACCTGACCGATAGAAGCTGCGTGACCTGCAGTTACGTCATTTTCATCAATCAAAAGAATTGGGTTGGCATCTGAACGCGCTTGGTCTGACAGCATAAGAACACGGCTCTCTTGTTGCGCATCTGCACCCTTAGCACCCTTAATAATGTGGCCAATACCATTGAAGGTCAAAGTTGCTTTTTCAAGAATAACCCCATGTTGTAGGATATTTCCGATTGAGTTGCAACCATAGTTAGTTACACGTGTATCAATTCCTTGTACCTGACGGCCACTTGAAAGAGCTACAACCTTGAGATCTGCATGGCTACCGTTACCAATCAAGTCACTATCAAAGTCCGCAACGACGTTTCCTTCGTTCATAACACCAATCGCCCAGTCAATGCTTGCATCGTTGCCTAATTTACCACGACGGCTAATGTAGGCAGTAACATTTTCACCTAGACGGTCGATAGCCGCAAACTTCACTTGCGCACCAGAACGTGCAATCACTTCCACAGTGATATTGGCAGTTGCTTTGACACTTCCTTGGCCACGTGACTCTAAACGTTCCAGATAACTAATCTTAGAATTTTTACCAGCGATAATCATAATATGCTTGTTAAACGGCACATCGCTATCGCTGTCTTGATAGAAAATTCCTTCGATTGGTTCTTTAATCTCAACATTATCAGGAATGTAGAGAACAGCACCACTGTTGAAATAAGCTGTATGGTAGGCTGCCAACTTGTCATCGTCATACTTAACAGATGACATGAAGAATTCTTCGATCAGCTCTGGAATTTCTTCTAAAGCTGAATGGAAATCTGTGAAGACAACACCCTGTTCAGCTAACTCAACTGGAGTTTGCTCAAAAACAGTCTGAGTCCCTACTTGCACCAACTTCAAGTGATTATCTAGAGCTGTGAAATCTGGAACATTTGCTGATGACTCACTTTCTGTAATCGTTCCATCACCCAGATTCCAACGGTGGAATTTGACACGCTCAATAACTGGTAATTCCAAAGTCTCAATCTTGTCAAAAGCTTTTTGACGGAGATCAGCCAACCAGCTTGGTTCAGCGTGCATTTCTGAAAAAAGTTTAATATTTTCTTTAGTCATTTACTTCTCCTAAAAGATACGAGGGAATTACAATTCTTCCTTGTAATCGTAGCCAAGTTCTTCAGCTAGTTTTGCGTATCCTTCACGTTCCAAACGCGCAGCCAATTCTGGACCACCTGAAAGGACAACACGACCTTCCATCATGACGTGTACCACATCAGGCGTGATGTAGTTCAAAAGACGTTGGTAGTGAGTGATAATCATAGCACCAAAGCCTTCACCACGCATGGCATTAACACCTTTAGAAACAACTTTAAGAGCGTCAATATCAAGACCAGAGTCAATCTCGTCCAAAAGGGCAAATGTTGGCTCCAACATCAAAAGTTGAAGAATCTCATTACGTTTTTTCTCACCACCAGAGAAACCTTCGTTGAGGTAACGCTCAGCCATTTCTTCTTTCATGTTGAGCAATTCCATTTTTTCATCTAGCTTAGTGATAAACTCGCGAACTGAAATCTTCTCATCGTCTTCTTTACCAGCATTCATGGCTGCACGAAGAAACTCAGCGTTAGTAATACCAGGAATTTCTGATGGGTATTGCATAGCAAGGAAAAGTCCCATACGCGCACGCTCGTCCACTTCTAACTCAAGAATGTTTACGCCATCAAACAAGACTTCACCTTTGGTAACTTCATAGTTTGGATTTCCCATTATAGCTGCAGAAAGAGTTGATTTACCAGTACCATTTGGTCCCATGATAGCAGCAATTTCACCTGTTTTCAGGGTCAGGTTAACCCCTTTTAAAATTTCTTTTCCTTCAATCTCAACGTGAAGATCTTTGATCTCTAATACTGACATGGTAGTTCCTTTCTTTTTCAAAGCCTTTACAGTACTTACTAGAAACATACTTGATTTCCCTAGAAAATACGGAAATACTCAATGAAAATCAAAGAGCAAACTAGGAAGCTAGCCGCAGGCTGTACTTGAGTACGGCAAGGCGAAGCTGACACGGTTTGAATTTGATTTTCGAAGAGTATAAAAGGTCAATAAATATACTTTTATAGTATAACAAAAAAAGCCTAAAAGGCTTTGATTTTGTCTAGAAGCTGAGGACTAGTCTTTTCCTTTCAAGTGCTGGTCAATGACATCTACAATCTTGCCCATCAAGTAACTGACTCGGAAATTTCTAAAAAGCAAAATGGCCCAAAAGGCTGCCATAATATAGCGACCAGTCATCCAGGCTTCATTGAAAAAATAGGTCTCAGCAGCTGTAAACAGCGCGATGATAATAAATTGTTGTCTATTCATAAACTTATTGTATCATGAAATCCTTCTTTAGTCTTCCTCTACCTTCACTTTATCAGCCAAAAATTCAAATCCTTCTGGAATCAGGCTTTCTTCTGCTTCTTTTTCAGTTTGAGAAGATTTGGCTTTGGCTGAAAAGGCTGCGCGAACTTCTTTCCATTCCTCCATGGAAATAGCTAAAATCTCAGGTGAAAAACCTGCTGCCTGACTGAGGATATTGCCAAACATAGTGTTGAGATTGTCTCGTTTCATGGTTTGACCAGCATTGAAGTTAGACTCAAAAGCAAGAATAGCATGGTGTTCATTGGCCGCAACCGGTTGAGACCCAACTAGCAGAGCCTTATCGGGACCTCCAAGACTTTCAATCACCTCTCCCCAGGCATTCTGCAAGCGAATCAGATTTTGACGTGCTAAATCAGGATTTTCGACAGCCTCTTGTAAGATAGATTGAACCTTATTGCGATCCACACGATAGATTGTCTTGCCTGCTGTTGGACGGGTAGGTACTGGACTAGTTGGTTTTGGTACAGTGCCCACATTTGCGAGTTCTTGTTTGAGACGGGCAATTTCCTGTCTCAGTGCAGAAATTTCACTTTCAACCGCACCTGAAAGAGACAGTTCAGGATTAACCTCCGCTAAACGAATGGTCATCATCTCAGCATAAATCTTGGGCTGCAAACTAGACTTAATATCTGCTAAACTGACTGTCGCCAAGCGAATCATTTCAAACAGATTTTCTTGAGGAAGTGCCAAATTTTCTACAAAGACTGGACTATGATGAGTGTTTTCTCCACCTGTTTGGACAATTAACAAGTCTCTTAAATAGTGCAAAAGGTCGGTCACAAAACGAGTCATGCTCTTACCATTTTCAAAGAGAAGATTCAAGCATGCTAGGGCCTTTGGAACATCCTGTCGAGACAAAGCGGCCACATAATCATCCAAGGCTGACAGACTAATGGTGCCAGTAATTTCTTCAGAGATGGCAGTCGTCAGCTCGTTTCCCTGTGTCAAACTCAGGGCTTGATCCAAAATAGACAAGGCATCTCGCATTCCACCTTCAGCCCGTCTGGCAATGATTTCCACAGCCTCTGGTTCAGAACTGATATTTTCTTTTTCTAAAATATAGTGAATATGTTCCTTAATATCCTGTGTCTTAATCGATTTAAATTCAAAACGTTGCACACGGGATAAAATAGTAGCAGGAATCTTGTGCAATTCAGTAGTGGCCAAAATAAAGACTACATTCTGTGTTGGCTCTTCCAGCGTTTTTAGGAGGGCATTAAAAGCCCCTGTAGACAGCATGTGAACCTCATCTATGATATAGACCTTATAGCGGGCAAGGCTAGGCGCATAGGTAGATTTATCACGAATTTCACGGATTTCATCGACTCCATTATTAGAGGCCGCATCCATTTCGATGACATCTTCTAAACTACCGTCCGTCACTGCCTGACAAATATAGCAGTTATTACAAGGTTCTCCACCCACTTGATTGGGACAGTTCATAGCTTTGGCAAAAATCTTAGCCACACTGGTTTTTCCCGTTCCACGAGGACCAGAAAAAAGATAAGCATGACTTATTTTCTCTTGCTCCACCGCTTGTTTAAGAGTCTTAGCCACAACTTCTTGACCAACCAACTGAGAGAAGTTTTGACTTCTATATTTTCGATAAAGTGCTTGATACATTAGGCTTTCTCCCCAAACATTGTAAAGTCCCATTCTGTCTTTTCAAGCAAAATAGCGACAAATTGTTCCAAATGATCTCGATCCATAGCATCATAATCATCAATCTCTGAAGAATCAAGATCTAGAACTCCAAGTAATTGACCGTTCTTAACCATCGGAACAACAATTTCACTTTTAGCTCGACTATCACAAGAAATATAGTTGGGATAAGTCGTTACATCTCCAACAACAACGGTTTCCTGAAAATGAGCTGCCTCACCACAAACACCCTTGCCTAGCGCAATACGGATGCAGGAAACACCTCCTTGGAAAGGACCTAAAACCAATTCCTTTCCATCGAACAGATAAAAGCCTGCAAATACGGTATTAGGAAAGCGGGATTTTAGAAGAGCACTGGCGTTGGAAAGATTAGCCAAAACATTAGTTTCACCTTCCAATAAAAAAGATAGTTCTTCATTTAACATTTGATAACATGATTGTTTTTCTGATTCTAACATAGAACTATTATATCAAAAAAGGTTTACAGACAAAAGAAAAATCCCTTGTTTAGCAAACAAAGGATTTTATGAATTTTCAATTTGATTAAAGTTCGATATCACCGAACAAGTCAGCCATTGAGAATCCTGTTTGTGTTTCTGGAAGTTCGAAATCACGTTTTTCTTGACGTTTTGGACGACGTGGACGAGCAGCACGTTTTTCTTCTTTTTGTCCTTCTTCTTGAGCTGGACGCTCTTCAAGAGCTTTGATAGAAAGTGATACGCGCTCTGCATCTGCGTTAACTTCAAGAACTTTAACTTGAACTTCTTGACCAACTTTAAGAGCTTCTTTTGGATTTTCAATACGTTTGTGTGAAATTTGTGATACGTGAACAAGTCCATCGATACCTGGCAATACTTCAACAAATGCACCGAAGTCAGTCAAACGTTTAACTGTTCCTTCTACTACATCACCTTTAGCCAATTTTTGCTCAACGCCATCCCATGGTCCAGGTGTTGTTGCTTTAAGTGAAAGTGATACACGTCCTTCTTCTTCGTTAAGATCAAGGATTTTCACTTCAATTTCTTCACCAACTGTTACAACTGATTTTGGTGATACGTTACGTTCGTGTGACAATTCAGTCAAGTGAACCAATCCGTCAACACCACCAAGGTCGATGAAAGCACCGAAGCTTGTGATACGTGCAACTTTACCAGTTACAACATCACCAACAGCCAATTTACCGAACACTTCAGCGCGAGCTGCTGCAGTAGCTGCTTCAACAACTTCACGACGTGAAAGGATAAAGCGGTTTTCTTTAGCGTCAACTTCTTTGATTTTAGCATCAAATTCTTGACCTACAAAACGCTCAGTGTTACGTACGAAACGAGTATCCAACATTGAAGCTGGGATAAATCCACGAACACCTTCAAATTCTACTGAAAGTCCACCTTTAACGGCACGAGTTCCTTTAACAGTAACAACTTCTTCTTCGCGACCAACAAGTTTGTCCCATGCTTTGCGAGCTTCAAGGCGTTTTTTAGATACAAGGTATGTAACTGTATCAGTATCTTTACCAACTACTTGACGAAGTACAAGAACATCCAATACTTCTCCTACTTTAACAAAGTCATTGATATCTGCATCGCGATCGTTTGTCAATTCGCGAAGAGTCAAGACACCTTCAACACCAGTTCCAGAGATTGCAACGTTAGCTTGAGTCGCATCAACTGTCAATACTTCAGCACTAACAACATCACCAGTCTCAACTTGGCTAACGCTATTTAGCAAATCTTCAAATTCGTTCATCTAAAAAATCCTCCAACAATCAAGTTTTTCTTAAACTTGACATACTTATAATTTTTTTCCTAAGCACCCGCAAGGACATGTTCATATCGTTCACGTCTTTCAATTATAAAAATAAAATACCCTAAGATATTTTGCTTTTTATCTTGATCATTACCTAAGAACTGGGGTAGCTGGATTCGAACCAACGCATGAGGGAGTCAAAGTCCCTTGCCTTACCGCTTGGCTATACCCCATTGATGAAATGGAGAGAGAGGGATTCGAACCCCCGAACCCGAAGGAGCGGATTTACAGTCCGCCGCGTTTAGCCTCTTCGCTATCTCTCCTACAATTAACATGGACTATTATATCATGAAAATTTCAAAAAAACAAGACTTATTTTGCTAAATTATAATTTTCAATCAAAATTTCCACAGCTTTTTCCAATTTTTTATAAAAACTATCGACATTCCCATTCTTTATGATGGCAAATTGTCCATCTAATTCGGCAATTTCTCCGATAACTTTTTTACCAATGGTCAAGGTATAACCTTCAAAACTGTCTTTTCCTACATTAACCTTGGCATCTGCTACTTGAATTTCAATTTTTTTATCTTTCTTACTCATTTCATACCTCTCTTCACTTTTTCTATTTTACAAGAAAATCCAAAAACTAGCAAGAAAAAACTCTACATCAGGCTTGTCTGATATAGAGTTTTCCGCTTTATTTAATGTGTTTTTCTAGTTCTTTTTGGTACTTACCATTTGATTCCAATTTTTCTTTTTGCCATTTTTTCAGTGCTTCTTCATATTCTTTTGTCGTAACGATATCTTTTTGTAATTTCATTCCTTTAAAGATATATGGGTCACCCTTAATACCAACTTGTGAGTATGGTTTTGAGAATGGTACTACATTACTTACAACTGGAGAACCACCAGATGAGGCTGTTGGCATCAATAATGAACTATCTGTCAACCAAGCTTGAGCCTTGGCATATTTTTCATATCGTTCTTCAAGATTCGTAGTTTCTGAATCCGCATCATCCAATAATTTCTTATACTCATCTAAACCAAGTTTAGCTACAACATCTTTATCTTTCCCTTTAGTAATACCTAGGTGCTTCATAGCAGAACCTGATTTAGGATCCATGATATTCAAGTAAGATGCTGGGTCTTGATAACTTGGAGCCCATCCTGTACTGTTCAAATCATAGTCTTTTTGAGAAGGAACACGCGCTTGTGAAGTGATTGTTTCCTTTTCATTATCTGTCATTTGAAGAACGTCGATGACAACATTTTCAGCACCAAGTGTTGATTCGATAGACTGTTTGAAAGAGTTACTTTGTTGAACGGCGATGGTATCTGTTTGTTCAACTGGGACATCCAAGTGAATTGGGAAAGTTACCCCTTTAGATTCTAGGTCTTTCTTAGCTTTTTCGAATGCAGCTTTAGCCTTGTCAGGGTTGTAGATAGAATCCTTACCGTCAACTAGCTCAACACCCTTCCACTGGTCACCATAGTTCACCAACTCTGCTTGAGCGATTTGACCAAAGTTTTTACCACCTGCTTGTACAAAGTTATCTGGAACGAGACTGTTACGAATAATCTTGTCCGCACCGTCTTCACCATTTAGCTGGGCAGCATAAGAATGGCGGTTGAAGGCAAAGTTGATAGCCTGACGGAAGTCCTTATTAAGCATAGCTTCTTTTGTAGAAGTCTTTTGCTCTTCACTTGTTTTCGCAGTTTTATTATATGACTGACGATTTACGTTAAAGGTGAAGTAATAACTACTTGAATCCTGTGGGCTATAAGTGATTTTATCTCCGTATTGTTCCAAAGTAGAAGCAAAGTTTGAGCTACTTGGGAAGAGACGGGCTGTCGTATAGGCACCAGAAGAGAAACTACGAATCAAGGATTCCTGATCAGAACCATCGTAGTAAGTCAATTTAATCTTCTCGATTTTTACCTTTTCTTTATCCCAGTAATTTGGGTTTTTCTCGTATTCGATTAACGATTTAGACGTTAAGGTCTTCAAGATATAAGGACCATTGTAGAGAATTCCTGCTGGAGTAACTGCTCCATAATCTTTACCTGACGCCTTCAAAAACTCTTCATTTACAGGCAACATCGTTGCTGTGGTGACTTTAGAGTTCCAGAAGCTTTCTGGTTTGTTTAGGGTATATTCAACTGTGTAATCGTCCAAGGCCTTGACACCAACTGTAGAGAAATCATTGGTCTCACCAGTCATGTAGGCATCCAAGCCCTTGATTGAATTTTGGATGAGAGAGACACCGTCTGACTTACCGTCAGCTACGTGTTTTAGTCCTGTCACAAAGTCATGAGCTGTTACTTCTGCGTATTCTTCACCTTCTGATGTGTACCATTTAACTCCTTTACGAAGTTTATAGGTATAAGTCAAACCATCTTTTGAGACAGACCAATCTTCAGCCAAGGAAGGAATAACATTTCCGTATTGGTCATTTTCCATCAATCCATCAACCACGTTCCCGATGACATCTGTTGTAGATGTACGAGTCGCTATACTATAGTCCAAAGATGCTGGATCTACTGCATAGACATATGAAAATGTTGTCGGTGCATCTGCTTCTTTATCAGCTTTTCCACAAGCCGCTAATAGAGCTGTTGTGCTCAGGACCACTCCTGCTGTTAAGAGCCACTTTTTAGATTTCATAAAAAATCTCCTTTAGTTAATTTTAATCTACTTTTACAATCCAACCTTCTGGCGCTTCAATATCGCCAAACTGAATTCCTGTCAACTCATCATAGAGTTTGCGAGTCACAGGACCTACTTCTGTTTCACTATAGAAAACATGGAAATCATCACCGTGCTGAATACCTCCAATTGGAGAAATAACCGCTGCTGTACCACAGGCACCTGCCTCTACAAAACGGTCAAGGTTATCAATTGGAACATCTCCTTCAATAGGAGCTAAGCCCAAGCGATGTTCTGCCAAATAAAGCAAAGAATACTTAGTAATAGATGGCAAGATAGATGGACTCAATGGTGTTACAAATTCATTATCAGCTGTAATTCCAAAGAAGTTAGCTGAACCGACTTCTTCAATCTTTGTATGAGTTGATGGGTCTAGATAGATAACATCTGAGAAATGGCGTGATTTCGCCAATTTCCCTGGCAAGAGACTGGCAGCATAGTTTCCACCAACCTTAGCCGCACCTGTACCATTTGGCGCTGCACGGTCGTATTCATCCTGAATCAAGAAGTTGGTTGGGACCAAACCACCCTTAAAGTAATTTCCAACTGGCATGGCAAAAATCGTGAAAATATACTCTTCTGCTGGTTTTACTCCGATAATATCTCCGACACCAATCAAAAGAGGGCGAAGATATAAGGTTCCACCTGTTCCGTATGGAGGTACGTATTCTTCATTCGCACGAACAACTGCCTTACAAGCTTCTACAAACATTTCTGTCGGAACTTGTGGCATCAAGAGACGATCACAAGTACGTTGCAGACGTTTAGCATTTTCATCAGGACGGAAAAGTTGAATACTGCCATCCTTAGTACGATAAGCTTTTAAACCTTCGAATGCTTGTTGTCCATAGTGAAGACTTGGAGAAGACTCTGAAATGTGCAAGGTTGCATCTTCTGTCAACTCTCCTTGATTCCATTGTCCATTTTTAAAATGAGCAATATAGCGATAAGGTAATTTCATATAGGAAAAACCAAGGTTTTCCCAATCAATCGTTACTGTCATATTCCACTCCTTATTCTGAAAACCTATTTCTTATATTCTACACTATTTTTCTAAAATAGCAAGTATATTTTGTAATTTTCAGAAAATTTCTTCAATAAAAAAGAACCAGCTCTTAGAACTGATTCTTCATTTCACTTATTTGGCTTCTGTAAATACTTCTTTAAGATAAGCGTCAAAAACTTCTTCATCAGAAATCGTATCAGAAATGAAGCTTCCGTTGCTAGTGCGTTCTGACAAGTTCAAGTCTTGCAATCGGCTTTCATAGATTGTTCCTTTGTTGGATTGAACAAGCAGCGTTTGGTCGTTCTCTTCCACTTCTGTACTGAAGAGATCACCAACGAAGCCTTGTTCTGCAACTGCACCTGCCAAGAAGACACGATGCGGTTTATTTTTTAGCTCACGCAAGACTTGTAACCCACGTTTGGCACGGCTGGTTGCCGGAATTTCATCAATAGAAACACGTTTCAAACTTCCACGTTGGGTCAAGAGGTAGAAGGATGAGGTGTTACAGATAAAGGCAGATTGGAGGACATCATCTTCTTTCAAATTCATAGCCTTGACACCTGCAGCCTTAGCACCGACAACTGGAACCTCTTCGATATTGAAACGCAGGGCATAACCATTTTGGCTAATCAAAAGAACATCATCCAGTTTAATTGGAGCCACTGCTACAATCTGGTCCGTATCATCTTTCAACTTGGCATACTTGACAGACTTAGACTTGTAGGTTCGCCATGGAGAGAATTCTTTGCGTTCTACCCGTTTAATTTGACCGAGACGAGTTGCAGCAAAGTAGGTTGTGGCATCATCAAACTGATCCACGACTTCAGCATAAAGGATTTCTTCGTTAGTTTCAAAGTTTGTAATGGTCTGGCTCAGGTGCTCACCGATATCCTTCCAACGAATATCAGCCAATTCATGAATTGGTCGATAAATGACATTTCCAAGAGTCGTGAACATCAAGAGATGCTGGGTTGTCTTAGCAGCTTGTACAAAGATCAAACGGTCATCATCACGTTTGCCAATTTCCTCTAGCGTTGAAGCCGCAAAGGAACGTGGACTAGTACGCTTGATGTAACCTGCCTTGGTCACGCTGACGTAGGTATCTTCCTCTGCGATCAGACTAGCTGTATCAATCTCGATTGCTTTTGCTGTGTCTTCTAAGCTACTCAAACGCGGAGTAGCAAATTTCTTCTTAACCTCACGAAGTTCTTTCTTCATGAGATTGTACATAGTACGTTCATCCCCGATAATAGCCGCCAGCATGGCAATCTTTTCACGAAGTTCTGCTTCTTCTTCCTGCAAGACAACCACATCGGTATTGGTCAAACGGTACAGTTGCAAGGTTACGATAGCCTCAGCCTGTTCTTCCGTAAAATCATAGCTTACCTTAAGATTTTCCTTAGCGTCCGCCTTATTCTCAGAAGCACGGATAAGCGCAATGACTTCGTCCAAGATTGAAATCACTCGAATCAAACCTTCGACGATATGGAGACGTTTCTCAGCCTTTTCCTTGTCAAAGCGTGAACGCGCTAAAATCACTTCACGACGGTGGGCGATGTAGCTAGACAGGATTGGAACAATCCCAACCTGACGAGGCGTGAAATTGTCAATTGCCACCATGTTAAAATTGTAATTGATTTGTAGGTCGGTGTATTTAAATAGGTAGTTGAGAACAAGCTCCGTATTAGCGTCTTTCTTGAGTTCAATCGCGATACGAAGACCGTCACGGTCAGACTCATCGCGAACCTCAGCAATACCTGCCACCTTATTATTGACACGAACATCATCAATCTTCTTGACTAGATTGGCCTTGTTGATTTCATAAGGAATCTCAGTAATAACGATTTGCTCCTTACCACCTTTTAGCTTTTCAATCTCAGTCTTGGAACGAACAACCACGCGCCCTTTCCCAGTTTCATAGGCCTTCTTAATTTCATCACGACCCTGAATAATCCCTCCAGTAGGGAAGTCTGGTCCAGGCAAGAATTCCATGAGTTTTTCAACTTTGGCCGTTGGATGGTCAATCATGTAAACCGCCGCATCAATGACCTCAGCCAAATTATGGGGAGGAATGTCTGTGGCATATCCAGCCGAAATACCAGTCGAACCATTGACCAAAAGATTTGGAAAGGCTGCTGGCAAGACTGTCGGCTCTTTCTCCGTATCATCAAAGTTCCAAGCAAAAGGAACTGTCTTTTTATCGATATCCTGAAGAAGATAGCCTGCAATCTCAGACAAACGCGCCTCCGTATAACGCATAGCCGCAGGCGGATCTCCGTCCATAGAACAACCGTTATTACCGTGCATTTCGACTAGAATCTCACGATTCTTCCAGTCCTGTGACATACGAACCATGGCATCATAGATGGAACTGTCACCGTGTGGGTGGAAATTCCCCATGATATTCCCGACAGACTTGGCCGACTTACGGTAACTCTTGTCAAAGGTATTGCCATCCTTATTCATAGAATAAAGAATGCGACGCTGAACCGGCTTCAAGCCATCACGAATATCTGGCAAAGCCCGGTCTTGAATAATGTATTTGGAGTAGCGACCAAAGCGCTCTCCCATGATGTCCTCCAGGGACATGTTTTGAATGTTGGACATAAGATACTAAGCCCGTAAAAAGCAGAGTGAAAATAGGAAATTATTGCAGTGAGCGATGCTCGCAAGAGTATTTATATTTTTTCACACAGCATTTAGGGCGTGTTCAACTCCTTTCAAAGAATGTAGAGTAGGTGTAATGATAAAAGGATGTAGGAAGGATTAGTCCCGTGTTCAGTTACCGTAAGAAACCAAACAATCCTTTCTGTAGTTTAAAGTTTTGAAAATTTTTATCAGGTTAAAACATTTTAGTTTACTTAAATTTAGCTAGTAGGTACTTGTTCAACTTTTCTTTGTACAAAAAATAAATATATGGAAGGAAGAAATGAAATAACAACGGTCCCAATAAGCAAAGCATTAAATACATTTTGATGTCCATGAAAGACTTCATTCCAATACATAGTATTAAGAAGATGGAAGACTAAACCAATTAAGTAGCAAAAGCTAATAACTATCATCTTCCACCTTAATAGAGAATAGATAGAAGACAATCGAAGAGCATGGTAAATTACTGCTGTAATGAGCATTGGAAAACAAAAAGAGATTAGAAAGAAATAGAATCTTAAAACATCATCAAAAAGCTCTGTGCGATCTATTGAAATAAGCCAAATATTACACAAGGTTATAACAATCGGGAAAAATAATCCATACACCCTTTTATTTAACTTATTTCTTTTAAGAGCTAGAAATATAGAAGACACCAATACTAAAATTTGGACTCCTGGGAATCCCATGAAAAATAAAGCAAATACATAATCTAGCATACTAGCTCAACCTTTCCTCAGCATACTCAATCATCTTCTCAGCTACTTTCTTATAATAGTCAAAGCCCATCTTTTGAGCAAGGATTTGAGCTTCTCTGTGGAAAAGGTCCATCGTAGCAAACAATGAATGAGTAAGTTTCTCTACACTTGAAAAATCCAGCAGATTTGAGAATTCCTTCTCTTTCTCAGCAGACATATAGTTAAAGAGACACTTGTAGTTCTTGCCAACATCGACCGTTCCCTTATCTGCTGCCACTTGCCAAGCTAAGACCTTCAAGAGTTCTTGTTGACAAATTCCGTAGAGATGGTCCGTGGCATAAATGACTTGCTTGCGACAGATACCCTTGACCACGTAGGATGACACCCACCAAAATTCATTGCAGGCTTTTTTAAAATCCGTCTCACTAGCTGGATGTATCCAGAAACGCTGAGGACTGGGAGAATAGGATTCAAACAAGCCCTTATCATCTACTAAAACTGTGAAGCAAGCCTCGCTATCCACCCACTCGTTGATGTCTTCTTTAGGACAGAGGGTTAGATCAATGCGATTCCCATCTTCAAAAAGCATGAGATAAAGACGGCGATGTCCCAGAGTAACCTCTTGCTCAATGATACGTTTGCCAAACCGGTCCAACCAAGAAAGGTCTCTCGTCAGATTATCTAAATCGTCCACGACATAAACAACATCATAATCTTGAAACTCATCTTTTAGTGCTTTTGTATCAGTTCGTGAACCAGACATGGCGACAGCTTCTACTTGTATATTTTCGGCCACCTGTAAAATCAATCTCAGCATTTGCTCTTGATTTCTGTATTTTCTGCACCTATCTTTAATTAAGTTATTTTTCATAACTGTCTAGCTCCTCTTGTTTCTGAAGGATTCGTATTCTTTTCTTCTCAAGTTCTCCTACTATCAATTGGAAAGTCGAACCAATTCCTAAAACGATTAAAATAAAATAAAGTAAAGTAATATCGTTTCTACGATATGTTTTAAAAATTCTCCATAACACAAATAGATTCACTAACGAAAGGAGGAAAAGTAAACTGGCATTGAAGCGAAGTATTATAGCGAACTTACTCTTAAAATACCTATAATGTTTTCCAATCCTATAGAGGGTATATAGTGAGAAAACAATCATCAAAGGGGTGAAAGCAAGTGCATAAAATAAGATAAACCCTATTCCTGAGTATGGTTTACTTTCCATGGGTAGATCTAATAGACAGATACCAATAGTGAGGATGTTCAATATAAATAAGGATACTGTGCGAGCACACTCTTTTCTACCTTTACTGGTCATTAAGTCATATATAATTCCAAAAATAGCCAAGAGAATGAGGAAAAAAGGTATCATTAATAACGTAATCAATCCTGCACCTCCAATAGTTTTAGCGTTTGTTTCCCTAAAAAAGATAATCATCACCTTTACTTGAACTTTATAACTCCCCTGTCTGGTAAAGGCTGTACCCTTCGTAATAATATGAAGCATCCACACCCTTAAAGAAACGGGCCTGAGTGAGGTCATCCGTCAGATTATCGAGGAGGAGATACTTAAGTTCTCCAGTCTACACTCCACTACGCTTCATGGCATTCAGGTATTCATCCTTATCAATGGCGTTCCAATCTACCACTTTCTCCGCTTCTGACGAAGCATACAATCTAGCCAAATCCGCATGGCACGTCCATTCCCCTCACGGAAAGGATGGCAATATTCATATCCGCGTACTTATCAATCACTTAATCAAAATTCTCATGAGGAAGTTTGTCAGGATACTGTATGGATTGCTCTAAAAAATACGGGTGGAAAATTGAAAGTTATCCTTTGCACTATTGACATCACGGAATTTTCCAGCGAAATCATAGATGACCGAAAAGAGATAATGGTGAATAGCGGACAGCCCTGAAAAAGTGCCAACTTCCATCTTGAACAAAGCTCCTGTCTGAAAAAGCAGGGTGGCTTGTTTTTTTGTCAGTTTTTCTTCTACATCTGCCAACTGGGCTGAGTTTGTAATGCCTAGTTTATTTTCCCATACCATGTTTGTTCCCATTTCTATTCTTTTAGAAGTTCAAAACTTCGCCTTATGTTACAAAAGCTCGTCTATCTGTGAGGGACTTCTTCAGAAGAAAGCTACTTTTCCTCAGCTACTGCTTCTTGCTTGCTTTTCTTTGGTGTCAATTTTTTATAGCGACTACGGATAGCGTTGAGATAGTCACGGAGATCAGCATACTGCGTCTTATCTGGATAAGCATAGGCGTTGATTACAGTAAAATCCACAAGGAAATCATAGATTTCTTGCAGTTTCGCACGAACTTCCTTATTTTGACTAGGTGCCTTTCCTTTTTGCTCAGCCAAGCGCTCCTTATAGGCTTTTTCAAACTGAGCCTACGCCTTTGTTAAGGTTTCTACATGAGTTTTCAAATGCAGGGTTGAAAGGGCAGTTTGGTAGTCAGTATCTTTTAGCTCCTTTAGCAAATGGTTAATAGCTTCTGTCTCTTTTTCGTAGCTCATACTCATTAGCCCAGCATAATTTTTGAAAAGTTTGTTGAGTTTGTTGTAAGCTTCCTTGCTACCTGCCTCTTTGACACGAGAGAAGGCCTTGACCAAGCTAGTCAAGGTAGAAAGCGCATCATCGCGCTCACGATCAGAAGCTTCCAGACTAGCCACCGTTTGACTAGCCTTGAAACGGTGCAAACCAGCTTGCAAGGTCTCAAGAAGTTTTTCCATATCCCAAGCTTCGTTGCATAAACCTGCTCAGACTTATTGGATTTTGTAAAAGCCCCTAACTCGTCCTTACTCTCAGATAGAAGTTGGAAGAATTCGTTGTTTTCTAAATTGCGTACAGTTAAACTTGTGATTCCATATTCTTTTTTCATAAAACTCCTCCTTCTTCATTTGTTTTTTAATCTTTTGCCGCAAAACCGCTCAGAATACACGTAAACGTTCGGGTTTTGCTCTAAAAATTCAAATCACACATGTGTGATTTAGTTTTTTACTCCTAGACAAGAAATTCTTCATGTGGAATTTCTTGTCTAGGGGTGGGGAAGGTGTTTTCTCAAAATTTTCGACATTATTATATCTCAATTCTATTTTTTTCAACAATGCTTTTGCTCCCATTGTCTAATTCATTCAGTTTGTGATTTGTTTTATCTAAAGAATAATACGATCTTTTAAGTAAGGCTTCATACTGATCTGCTAAAGAAATATGCTTAATAGTTTCTTTCCAAATTTCTGTATCGTCATCATTTTCCGGAATCCAGCCTGATTCTTCTATTTGTTTAAATTTTTTAGAAGTTACATAGAAACTCACGAACTTATTTTGACTTTTAATTTCTGAATATAAATCTATAATAAATTCAAAAATAGCATAAAGTTGATCAATGCCATTATAATGTTGCTCAATGGCAGTAAATTTTTCGTCAAACGTAAAATGTTGTTCTTTTTCTTCACCGGATAATAATTTTTATACCCATCAGAAAAAAATTTTTGAAGATTCTTTTTATAATTTCCGATAAGAAAATATTCTTGCAATATTCTTTTTATTTCATCTACTTCCTTCTCAACATTAAAATCACTATTGAGGGGAAGACTTTTTGTTTTTTCTTGTTCTAGTTGTTGAGTAACCTTGTTCTTCTCAGGAGCACTCTGAATAAGGTTGACAATTTTTTCTTCCAAGTGATCAATTTTATCTCTAGTTTGCTCATGCATTTTGTTATTTACTGCAATATCAGCTTGTGTAAGATTGGAAGTATCCTTTACTGTATCATATAAGTATTTTTCCAATTCATCCATCAGATTATTTGAAAAGTCCTTAACATCAGTTCGTCCTTCAAATTTTTCTGAGAGATGCTCTTTGAATTCTGAGTAACTTTTAAATTTACTATCTAAGCTATAACAAATTTTTATTAGTTCCTCACAAACTTGATACTTCTCCCAAAGGCTAATCACATCCTCATAGTAAGGATTTTCAATGTGTCTATCTGTAAGCTGCTTTTTAAAATCTTTTATGGCTTTTTCTATTTTCTTTCTATCTTTTTTATCTTTAATATCCAACTTTGTCATTAAAGATGAAAGAGCAGAATCTGCAACTTTACCAAAAAGATAAGACGTAATACTTTCTATCATCACTTTCTCCAATCAAAACGCCCCACTCTCTTCCAGCGTAAACTTGACATTGTCTTCAATCCACTTACGTCTTGGTTCGACCTTGTCTCCCATGAGGACATTGACGCGGCGTTCGGCGCGTGCTAGGTCTTCGATGGTGACACGTATGAGGGTACGCGTTTCTGGATTCATGGTTGTTTCCCAGAGCTGGTCGGCGTTCATCTCTCCAAGCCCCTTGTAGCGTTGGAGTGTTGCGCCTTTACCGAACTGCTTGCGGAGTTCTTCAAGTTCTCCGTCTGTCCATGCGTAGGCCACTTGTTCCTTCTTGCCTTTACCTTTTGACATCTTGTAAAGAGGCGGAAGGGCGATATAAACATGTCCTGCCTCAACTAGCGGACGCATGTAGCGGTAAAAAAATGTCAAGAGTAAAGTCTGAATGTGGGCACCGTCGGTGTCCGCATCAGTCATGATAATGATCTTGTCATAGTTGGCATCTTCAAGGGAGAAGTCTGCTCCAACACCCGCACCAATAGTATAAATCATGGTATTGATTTCTTCATTTTTGAGGATATCCGCCATCTTGGCTTTAGCTGTATTGATAACCTTACCACGAAGAGGCAAGATTGCCTGGAACTTGCGGTCACGGCCTTGTTTGGCAGAACCTCCGGCAGAATCCCCCTCGACTAGATAGAGTTCATTCTTAGCAGGATTCTTAGACTGAGCTGGGGTCAATTTTCCAGACAATAAGCCCTTGTCTTTTTTATTTTTCTTACCATTCCGGCTCTCATCACGCGCTTTGCGAGCCGCCTCTCGAGCGTCACGCGCCTTGATAGCCTTGCGGATGAGGTTAGAAGCCAATTCACCATTTTCCATAAGGAAGAAGGTCAACTTATCAGCTACAATCCCATCCACAACGGGACGAGCAAGCGGACTTCCAAGTTTATCCTTGGTCTGACCTTCAAACTGGAGGTGTTCTTCAGGAACAAGGATAGAAAGAACGGCCGCTAGTCCCTCACGATAGTCTGAGCCTTCAAGGTTCTTATCTTTTTCCTTGAGAAGCCCCGTCTTACGCGCATAGTCATTCATAACCTTAGTAATGGCAGACTTAAGTCCTGTCTCGTGCGTTCCACCGTCCTTTGTGCGGACGTTATTGACAAAGGACAGAATGTTATCTGAAAATCCGTCATTGTACTGGAGGGCCACTTCCACTTGGAAACCATTGTCTTCCCCTTCAAAGTAAAGAACTGGCGTTAAGGTCTCCTTGTCTTCGTTCAGATAAGAAACAAAGTCTTGTACCCCATTTTCATAGTGGAATTCAATCGCTTCGTCTGTTCGTTTATCAGTCAAAGACAAGGTCACATTTTTCAAGAGAAAGGCTGATTCATTGAGGCGCTCTGAAATGGTATTGTACTTGAAGTCTGTCGTAGAAAAGATAGTCGAATCAGGCATAAACGTAACCTTGGTACCTGTCTTAGACTTAGGCGCTGTACCGATTTTCTTCAAAGTCGTAACAGGTTTGCCACCATTTTCAAAACGTTGCTTGTAGATTGCACCATCACGAGTGATTTCAACTTCTAGCCAGCTAGAAAGGGCGTTAACTACGGAAGAACCCACCCCGTGGAGACCACCTGATGTTTTGTAGCCACCTTGACCAAATTTTCCTCCAGCGTGGAGAATGGTAAAGATTACCTCAACTGTTGGAATTCCCATAGCGTGCATACCTGTCGGCATCCCACGTCCGTGGTCTTGAACCGTTAAACTGCCATCTTTATTGATGGTCACATCAATACGGTCACCAAATCCAGACAAGGCTTCATCGACAGCATTATCGACGATTTCCCAGACTAGGTGGTGGAGACCAGCACCATCGGTTGATCCGATATACATCCCCGGACGTTTTCGGACCGCATCCAACCCTTCTAGCACCTGAATGGCATCATCATTATAATTATTAATATTGATTTCCTTTTTTGACACAAGGAACCTCCTATTCGTTCATCTTTACTATTCTACAGGTTTTCTAAGGATTTTGCAAAATTTTTCTTTCTCCGCTGTGACAATTTCAGAAGAGATTCTCTGCCTTTCTTCTCCATTTCATGATATAATAGTAGTATGATTACAATAGTTTTATTAATCCTAGCCTATCTGCTGGGTTCGATTCCGTCTGGTCTCTGGATTGGACAAGTATTCTTTCAAATCAATCTGCGCGAGCATGGTTCTGGAAATACCGGAACAACCAATACTTTCCGCATTTTAGGCAAGAAAGCTGGTATGGCAACCTTTGTGATTGACTTTTTCAAAGGAACCCTAGCAACACTTCTTCCGATTATGTTTCATCTGCAAGGCGTTTCGCCTCTCATCTTTGGACTTTTGGCTGTTATTGGCCATACCTTCCCTATCTTTGCAGGATTTAAGGGAGGCAAGGCTGTCGCAACCAGTGCTGGAGTGGTTTTCGGATTTGCGCCTGTCTTCTGTCTATACCTAGCAGTTGTTTTCTTTGGAACCCTCTATCTTGGTAGTATGATTTCGCTATCTAGTGTCACAGCATCTGTCGCGGCTGTCATCGGAGTTCTACTCTTTCCACTTTTTGGTTTTATCCTGAGCAACTATGACCCTCTCTTCATCGCTATTATCCTAGCACTTGCTAGCTTGATTATCATTCGTCATAAGGACAATATCGCTCGTATCAAAAATAAAACTGAAAATTTGGTCCCTTGGGGATTGAACCTAAGTCACCAACATCCTAAAAAATAAAACGCCAGTTCTGTACTGACGTTTTTTTGTATGCTTATTTTGATTTGATATAGTTGATACCATCTGCTTTTGGTGCTACCGCTTTTCCAAAGAAGGCTGCCAAGACAAGAATTGTCAAAACATAAGGTGCGATTTGAAGATAAACTGTTGGCACACCTTGTAGGAATGGCAATTGAGAACCGATAACAGCCAAACTTTGTGAAAGTCCAAAGAAGAGACTAGATAGCATGGCTCCGATTGGATTCCATTTCCCGAAAATCATCGCAGCAAGGGCGATAAATCCAGGTCCAACAATAGTTGTCACCGAGAAGTTAACTGAGATGGATTGAGCATAAATCGCTCCGCCAATTCCACCTAGGAAACCTGAAATAATAACCCCTAAATATCTCATCTTGTAGACATTGATTCCCAAAGTATCCGCTGCTTGAGGGTGTTCACCGACAGAGCGGAGACGAAGACCAAAGCGAGTCTTGAAGAGGATAAACCAAGCAAGGAATGAGAAGGCAATCGCTAGATAACCAAGTAGACTAGTTGACTTGAAGAAGATATCACCAATCACTGGGATATTTGCCAAGACTGGGAAATCAAAGCGTCCAAAAGTCTGACTTAGGTTGTCGGTTTGTCCTTTGTTATAAAGTACTTTCACCAAGAAAACAGCCAAGGCTGGCGCCATCAAGTTCAATACCGTACCGCTGACAACATGGTCTGCACGGAAATGAACCGTCGCTGCTGCGTGGATGATGGAGAAAAGCCCCCCTACCAATCCTGCTACAAGTAAGGATAGCCATGGAGTTGCTGCTCCAAATTGTTCTGCAAATTCAAGGTTAAAGACAACTCCAGAAAAGGCACCCATAACCATAATTCCTTCAAGACCGACGTTTACCACACCACCACGTTCAGAGAAAACACCACCGATACTTGTAAAGATGAGGGGCGCTGAGTAAATCAGCATAGAAGACACCAAGAGGGTGAGCAAGGTTGTAATAGACATCTTTACTTACCTCCTTTAACTTGTTTTTTCGGTTTGACAAAGCGTTCGATAAGGTAATGAACACTGACAAAGAAGATAATAGACGCTGTTACAATGCTGACAAGTTCAGACGGTACCTGCGCCGCATTCATACCAGGGGCTCCAACTTGGAGAACACCAAATAGGAAGGCTGCAAAGAGAATACCAATTGGTGAGTTGGCTGCAAGCAAACTAACCGCCATCCCGTTAAATCCGACAGCTAATGACGAACCCTGAACATAAACGTTCTGGAAGGTTCCAAGGCCTTCAACAGCTCCACCAAGACCTGCCAAAGCACCTGAAATAATCATTGAGAGGATAATTGTTCGTTTGGCAGAAATACCAGCGTATTCCGATGCGTGTGGATTAAGACCAACCGCACGAATTTCAAAACCAAGGGTTGTTTTCTTGAGCATGAACCAAATAACTGCAACGGCAATGATGGCAAAGAAAATACCAATATTCATCCGCGAATTACCAGTCAATTCGGACAACCAAGGAGTCTGATAGGTTGCATTAGCCCCAACACGAATCGTCGAATCTGTACTTTGCATAAAGTCTTTAGGGAAAGCATGGATAAAGGCATTCCCTACATACAAGACAATGTAGTTCATCATGATGGTTACGATAACCTCTGACGTCCCCAGATAGGCTCTAAGAATACCCGGAATCGCTCCAACAATCCCACCAGCAATTAAGGCAATCACGATGGTTGCTAGAATCATCAAGGGACGTGGCATATCTGGATGAGATAAGGCAAACCAACCACTGAGAATCCAACCAGCCAAGGCCTGACCAGGAAGCCCAACGTTAAAGAAACCTGCACGACTGGCAACAGCAAAACCAAGACCAATCAAGACCAAAGGCCCCATAGCACGGAAGATTTCCCCAATCCCGCGTAGACTACCGAAGGCTGTATAGAACAATTCTTCGTAGCCCCAAATAGCATCATAACCGAAGATCCACATGACAATGGCTCCAAGTAAAATTCCAAGGAAGACAGAAATCAAGGGAACCGAAATTTGTTGTAATTTTTTAGACATCACTCTTCTCCTTTCCCAAGTTTCCACCAGCCATCAAGACACCAAGTTCTTGTTTATTGGTTGTTTCTGGTGATACAATACCTTGAATCTTACCATCGTGGATAACGGCAATACGGTCTGAGACGTTTAAAATCTCATCCAATTCAAAGCTGACAACAAGAACAGCCTTCCCGTTATCACGCTCTTCAATCAAACGTTTGTGGATATATTCAATGGCACCGACATCCAACCCACGAGTTGGCTGGCTGACGATAAGGAGATCAGGATCACGATCAATTTCACGAGCAATAATTGCTTTTTGTTGATTTCCTCCTGAGAGTGCCGCTGCAGGAACAAATTCATTTGCAGCACGAACATCAAACTCTTCCATTAGCTTTTTAGCATAAGAAGTAATATTTGAATAGTTCAAAATTCCATTTTTACTATGTGGTTCTTTATAGTAGGTTTGAAGGGCAATATTTTCAGAAATCATCATTTTCAAAATCAAGCCATCACGGTGACGGTCTTCTGGAACGTGCCCAACACTCAACTCTGTAATTTGTCGTGGGTGCAAGCCTACAATTGAATCTCCTTTTAGCTCAATGCTACCAGATTCAACCTTGCGAAGACCTGTAATGGCTTGAATCAGTTCAGACTGACCATTTCCATCAATCCCCGCAATACCAACAATCTCTCCAGCACGAACATCCAAGGACAGATTTTTCACAGCTGGGACACCGCGGTTTTCATTGACCACCAAATCTTTGATTGACAAGACCACTTCTTTTGGTTGAGAGGCTTGCTTCTCTGTTTTAAAGGAAACAGAACGACCTACCATCATTTCTGCCAAATCAGCATTGGTAGCTCCTGCAATTTCGACGGTTTCAATTGATTTCCCACGACGGATAACTGTAACGCGGTCAGAAACTGCGCGAATCTCGTCCAACTTGTGGGTAATCAAGATAATTGATTTCCCTTCTTTGACAAGATTTTTCATAATAGCCATCAACTCATCAATTTCTGATGGAGTCAAAACAGCCGTTGGCTCGTCAAAGATAAGGATATCAGCCCCCCGATAAAGGGTTTTTAAAATTTCTACACGTTGTTGGGCTCCAACTGAGATGTCTGCCACCTTGGCAGAAGGGTCAACAGCTAAGCCATAACGTTCAGAAAGAGCCTTGATTTCTTTGCTAGCTCCAGCAATATCTAGCACACCATTTTTAGTTAATTCACTTCCTAAAATGATGTTTTCAGCCACTGTGAAGGCTTCTACCAACATAAAGTGCTGGTGAACCATCCCGATTCCCAAGCTAGCTGCTTTAGATGGTGAGTCGAGGTTGACAACTTGACCGTTGACCACAATTTCACCACTGGTTGGTTCAAGAAGCCCTGCTAACATGTTCATGAGCGTGGACTTACCGGCCCCATTTTCTCCTAAAAGTGCATGAATTTCACCTTTTCGTAGGTGAAGGTTGATTTTGTCGTTGGCAACAAATTCACCAAACACCTTGGTAATATCACGCATCTCAATGACATTTTCGTGTGCCATGTGCTCTTCCTTTCAGAGTCTTATTTTATTTCAATAAAACTTGCTAGTTTATCTAGTAGCAAGCTTTACTGAGACAAAATGACTTTGTCTCAACTCTTAAAAAAGCGGCCCTTGGCCGCTTCCTAAGAAATGACTTCCATCCATTATTTTGCAGGAACTTTTACGCTTCCATCAAGGATTTTAGCTTTTGCATCTTCAACAGCTTTTTTACCTTCTTCTGAAAGGTTTGTTACTGCCAAGTCAACCCCTTTATCTTTCAACGAGTAAACGATTACTTGACCGCCAGGGAACTCACCTTTTTCTGCTTTGTTAGCAATATCTTTTACAGTTGTGCCAACTTGTTTCAAAGTAGATACAAGAACAAAGTTTGATTCTTTACCATCTTTAGAAGTGTATTTACCTTCTACTTCTTGGTCACGGTCAACACCGATAACCCAAACTTTTTCACTTTCAGGACGGCTCTCGTTGAGTGATTTTGCTTCTGCAAAGACACCTGCACCTGTACCACCAGCTACTTGGTAAACAACGTCTGCACCAGCTGCGTATTGTGCCGCTGCAATTGTTTTACCTTTGGCATTATCATTAAATGAACCAGCATAGTCAACTTGTACTTTTATAGATGAATCTACCGAGGCAACACCTGCCTTGAAACCGGCTTCAAAACGAGAGATAACTTCAGACTCCATACCACCTACAAAACCAACTTGTTTTGTCTTAGTTGTTTTAGCTGCTGCAACACCTGCGAGATAAGCAGATTCATTGTCAGCGAAAGTTACACTAGCAACATTCTTTTTATCTTTAATCACATCATCAATCAAAACATAGTTCAAATCAGTGTGCTCTTCTGCTGCATCTTTAACTGCATTGTGAAGGGCAAAACCAACACCAAAGATTAGGTTGTAACTTCCAGCCGCTTGTTGCAAGTTGTTAGCGTAGTCAGCTTCACTTGTTGATTGGAAATAAGTAAAGCCTTTATCTTTTGAAAGATTGTGTTCTTTACCCCAGTCTTGCAAACCTTCCCAAGCTGATTGGTTGAATGATTTGTCATCAACACCACCAGTATCAGTGACGATTGCTGCTTTTGTCTTCACATCAGAAGATGAAGCTGCATTACGAGAAGAGCGGTTACCACATGCAGCAAGTCCAACTGCTGCTACTGCAACTAGACCAAGGCCTAGCCATTGTTTCTTGTTCATTACTGAACCTCCTAAATAAGATGTGCAACGATGTTGCAAGTATGGATTGGTTGGCCACAAGGACCGTGCCACTCAGAGAGCGACTCAGACTAGTTTAAGTCTGTAAAAGAGTATGGAAGTAATTCCCCGACCGTCATCTCGACCGTCGATTTATCTTTTGCGACTAAGGTCACTTTTAGATCTTGTTCAAAAAATTCGACCATTACTTGGCGACAAGCACCACATGGTGAGATTGGTTTTTCAGTCTCTCCATAGACAATCAATTCTGAAAACTCTCTTTGTCCTTCGGAAACTGCTTTAAAAATGGCTGTTCTCTCACCGCAATTGGTCAAAGGATAGCTAGCATTTTCGATATTCACTCCCGTGTAAACACTTCCGTCTTTTGCCACTAAAACTGCTCCGATAGGAAAGTGAGAATAAGGCACATAGGCATGTTTGCTGGTTTCAATTGCCAGTTCAATCAACTCAGTAGTCGCCATCTGCCAATTCTCCTTTTAGAATTGCTACCCCAGCTGAAGTTCCGATACGGGTCGCCCCTGCTTCTAAAAATGCAAGAGCATCTGCATAAGAACGAGCTCCACCAGCAGCCTTGACACCCATTTCTAGTCCAACTGTTTCACGCATTAATCTAACATCTGCTACCGTCGCACCACCAGTTGAAAAGCCAGTAGATGTTTTAACGAAATCAGCTCCAGCTTTTTGAGCTAATTGGCAAGCCACAACTTTTTCTTGGTCAGTCAGAAGGCATGCTTCAATAATGACTTTTACTAACTTGTCACCACTTGCTTCTACAACAGCACGGATGTCCGATTCAACCAAATCAAGATTACCTGATTTGAGAGCTCCAACATTGATCACCATATCAATCTCATCTGCTCCATTTTGGATAGCTTCTTTGGTTTCAAATGATTTCACGGCTGAAGTTGTTGCTCCCAAGGGGAAACCAACTACTGTGCAGACCTTGACATCTGTTCCTTCAAGCCCTTTTTTAGCATATTTAACCCAGGTCGGATTGACGCAAACACTGGCAAAATCATACTCTCTAGCTTCAGACAACAAACAATCAATTTGATTTATTGTCGCATCTTGTTTCAAAAGTGTATGATCGATATATTTATTTAATTTCATATTCGGATTCTCCTGCAGTTTATGAGATTATTTCTATAATTTCTCGTAAACTTTGCACACTATCATTTATTTTAACATATTTTTGAAAATCTGTAACTAGCTGAGGAGAAATTTTTCCATTTGTGTATACTTTTGCAACAATTTCTCCCTTTTGAACGGAATCTCCAACTTTCTTTTCAAAAACAATTCCTGTTTCATAGTCTAAGGCATCAGACTTGACTGCACGGCCTGCCCCCAGTCTCATAGCATAAAGCCCAAATTCCATAGCTGGAAGAGCTGAAATGACACCCGTTTCCTGAGCAGGGATTTCCACTACATGGGCTACATTTACAGGACGATACAAGTCTTCTAAATCTCCACCTTGGGCTTGGACCATTTCCTCAAACTTAGCCAGTGCCTTACCATTGTCAAGATGTTGGCGAACTTCTTCCACTGTCTTGTTCACATTAGCCAAACCAAGCATAATTTGAGCCAATTCACAGATGAAGTGGGTAATATCCTGGCGGCCTTGACCTTGTAAAATCTCCAGTGCTTCAAGGATCTCCAGACGATTTCCAATCGCTCGTCCCAATGGCTGACTCATATCCGTAATCACTGCTACCGTCTTCCGGCCAACAGCCTTACCAAGATCCACCATGGTTTGAGCCAATTCACGCGCCTCATCAACCGTCTTCATGAAGGCACCCTCACCGACAGTCACATCTAGCAAAATAGCATCTGCCCCTGCCGCAATTTTCTTGCTCATCACCGAACTCGCAATCAAAGGAATCGTGTCGACAGTTGCGGTCACATCACGGAGAGCGTAGAGAAGCTTATCCGCTTTAACCAGCTGGTCTGATTGCCCAATGACAGATACTCCAATATCCTGCACTTGATTAATGAAATCCTCTTGACTACGTTCTACTTCATAACCCTTAATGGACTCCAATTTATCAATTGTTCCGCCTGTATGGCCGAGACCACGACCACTCATTTTGGCTACAGGCACACCAAAGCTAGCAACAAGAGGAGCCAAAATCAAGGTTACCTTATCACCAACACCACCCGTAGAATGCTTGTCAACCTTAACCCCATCAATAGCTGATAAATCAAACTCTTGCCCTGTCTTGACCATCTTCATAGTTAGGTCAGAGATTTCTCGAGTCGTCATTCCTTTGAAATAAACAGCCATAGCAAAGGCAGACATCTGATAATCAGGAACAGTTCCTGACACATAGCCTTCTACCAGCCATTCAATTTCACTCGAAGTCAATTCTTGACCGTCTCGTTTCTTTTGGATTAAATCAACTGCTCTCATTCTTTCACACTTCTAAGGATATAGTATCCCTTATCTTTTTTAACGACTTCACAATTGCCAAACACATCTTCCATCTTAGACTTAGCACTTGGGGCCCCTTGTTTTTTCTGGATAACAATTGTTAAATCTCCACCAGTTTCCAAGAAATCTTTACTTTTCTCAATGATTTCATGAACCACTTGCTTGCCCGCACGGATAGGAGGATTGGAAATGACGTGGTCAAATGTGCCTTCAACTTGTTCATAGATGTTAGACTGGAAAATCGTCGCTTCTACTTTATTTCGTTCAGCATTTTGTCGCGCCAAATCCAAGGCACGATTATTAATATCGACCATGGTCGCCTGAACTCCATAAGCCTTAGCCAAGGACAAGCCCAAAGGCCCGTAACCACAGCCTACATCAAGGACAGTTTCTCCTTGGTTGACCTCAAGACACTTGAGCAAGAGTTGACTTCCAAAGTCAACCATTTTCTTGCTAAAAACACCAGCATCCGTCAAAAAGGTCATTTTTTCTCCCAACAAGTCCACTCTCAACTCATGAATGTCGTGAGCAGCGTCAGGATTCTCTACATAATACATTTTACTCATGAAACTATTTTACCATAATTTGACTTAAATTGTAAATCGTTTACAAATTGATAATAAAACGAAAAAGACTGAAGAAAGCTAGTAGGTAAAACCTTTTCTTCAATCTCTTTCAACACTTATAGATAAATGATAAACCATTTAGAACTAGAAATATCATAGTCAGGATAAAACAAAAAGTTTATCATCTATAATCGGGCGTATTTATTATTACTATTGCTTAACCTTCAGATACTTAATTATCAACAGGATTCCCAATAAGATGTTTAGATAAAAGCCCAACTGATACGTTTTTGTCAGGAATTCCAAACTTGTCCAAAGTCGTATCAAATCTTCTAGTGACATGCGGAAGAAATAACCCTCTGTAGCAATCCATAGAACTAAAAAGAAATAACTACCAGCAGCAAGCCATTTCGTCCACCGTTTTTTTAGGAAGAAAGCAATCAAGAGCGAACAGATAAAGACAGCTGTTACAATGGCATGTTCCATCAAAAAAGTAAAACCGTAATAGGTTTCCACAAAACGTCTACCATTATCCGCATTCGCTCCTTTTAAAAAAGGTAGTGCAAAACTTAAAATAAAACAGAGTTCCAATATGTAACTTTTTAAGATTTTCATGACACACCTCCTATAAGTTGTGAATCCCAAAGCCCCCTTTATTAGCTTATAAGTCAGGAGAAAGTAGCTCCTACTTCATCAATAAATTGTTCATCCTCTATCTACCTCTATTATATAATATTGATTTACTACATTCAAGAAACCGCTTTATTTTTTTAGCTTTTTATGGTATGATAAACAAAATATCTAGGGGAAAACAAATGACCAACGAATTTTTACATTTTGAAAAAATCAGTCGCCAGACTTGGCAATCTTTACATCGGAAGACAACACCTCCTTTGACAGAAGAGGAATTAGAATCCATCAAGAGTTTTAATGACCAGATTAGTTTACAGGATGTTACCGATGTCTATCTTCCCCTAGCCCATCTCATCCAAATTTACAAACGTACCAAGGATGATTTGGCCTTTTCAAAAGGAATTTTCCTTCAACGCGAAAGCAAATCCCAGCCTTTTATCATTGGGGTTTCTGGTAGTGTTGCCGTTGGAAAATCCACAACCAGTCGCCTACTTCAAATCCTACTGTCCCGTACACTTACAGATGCTAGGGTTGAGTTGGTAACAACTGATGGCTTTCTCTATCCCAACCAGACCTTGATTGAACAAGGGATTTTAAATCGCAAGGGATTTCCTGAAAGCTATGATATGGAAGCTCTTCTCAACTTCCTGGATCACATCAAAAATGGACAAGATGTAGATATTCCTGTCTATTCTCATGAAGTCTACGACATCGTACCTGAGGAAAAGCAAAGCGTCAAAGCAGCTGACTTTGTCATTGTCGAAGGGATTAACGTTTTTCAAAATCCACAAAACGAGCGTCTCTACATTACTGACTTCTTTGACTTTTCCATCTATGTTGATGCTGCAGTAGATGACATCGAGAGTTGGTATCTCGACCGTTTCTTGAAAATGCTGAGCCTAGCCCAAAACGACCCTGATAGCTATTACTATCGCTTTACTCAAATGCCGATTGGGGAAGTGGAGTCCTTTGCCCATCAGGTCTGGACCAGTATCAATCTCACAAATCTACAAAATTATATTGAACCAACCAGAAATCGAGCAGAAGTGATTCTACATAAAACAAAGAACCATGAAATCGATGAAATTTACTTAAAAAAATAATTTTCCCTTGTCAAAACGTAAGTTTTCAGATATAATGGTATAGTTAGTAAATATGGAGGTAAGAACATTGGCAAACATTAAATCAGCTATCAAACGCGCTGAATTGAACGTTAAACAAAACGAAAAAAACTCAGCTCAAAAATCAGCTATGCGTACTGCTATCAAAGCTTTCGAAGCAAACCCATCTGAAGAACTTTTCCGTGCTGCTAGCTCAGCTATCGATAAAGCAGAAACTAAAGGTTTGATTCACAAAAACAAAGCAAGCCGCGACAAAGCTCGTCTTTCAGCTAAACTTGCTAAATAAGAAACAGTCCATAGAGGCTGTTTTTTTGTCCTCAAATAGGAAAAGGTAGAAAATGAAAATCGCAATTATCGGATATTCTGGTGCTGGTAAGTCAACTCTAGCCGAAAAGTTGTCTCACTGCTACTCCATCCCAAAACTTCACATGGACACACTCCAATTTCAACCCGGTTGGCAAGACAGTGACCGTGAATGGATGTTGACCGAGATGAATAACTTTCTCACCAATCATAAAGCTTGGGTCATCGATGGAAATTATTCTTGGTGTTTCTATGAGGAAAGAATGCAGGAAGCTGACCAAATCATCTTTCTCAACTTTTCCCCATTGACCTGTCTCTTTCGAGCCTTTAAACGGTATCTCACATACCGAGGCAAGGTCAGAGAAAGTATGGCAGCTGGTTGTCAAGAACAATTTAATTGGGAGTTTATCAGATGGATTCTCTGGGATGGGCGGAGCAAATCCGCTAAAGAACGCTACAAGTGGGTTCAAGAAACCTATCCAGATAAAGTTGTTATCCTTAGGTCTCAAAAGGAGATAGATTACTTTATAAAGACTCACGAAAACAAGAAGAAAAACCAACATGGATAATGTTAGTACTATTTGGAAGACAAATCCCCTTTTTGGGGGCTATTTCCCCAAAATATTTTCTTCATTATTTACCAATCTATCCTATCTAAAACTCTGAATTCTATAGAAATGAAAAGGGACATTCACTGTCCCTTTTATCAATTTTTAGATTTTGAATATACAATAATCACAATCGATAGTCCTCAAATCCTCTTTACTCATTTGGAACGAGTATAAGGGAAGACGGATATTATATTTAGCTTTCATAAATAATAGGTAATGGAATGAGTGTTATAACCTTAATCTGAAAAAATAAAGGTTTCAGCTACTAAAAATGTGCAAGAAAAGCTTGATTTCATAAACTTTATCAGCTTCGTTGCTATAACCTCGTCCCCAGTCATACCTAGCCCCAAGTAATTTCCAATTGATAGCTGGCAAAGGGATATCCCTCTTGGTTTTGTAGTTGATAGTCTAAATGAATCTTTTGCCCATCAACTTCATAACGACTGGTTTGGATAATAAACTCCTGCATGCCCATGGGTGTAGGAATATAGGCCAAACTATCACTATCCTTTAGAAAGCGCATAATGGTCTTGGGATTAGAAAATCGGCTCATCACCAACTCTTGACCATGAAATTTAATAACTACTTTTTCCTTTTCTTCATTATAGAAAAGCAGGTAGCTATAGTCCCCCTTTTCATGCACTTCCACGTCATAGAGCTGGTCAATCACTTCCAACTGCTCATCAAACTGAATCGTATTTCGCATCCGAATCTTCACATCAGGTCCTCTTTCTTGTCTCTTGTCCTACTATTTTACCAAAAAGAGAAGGATTTTGCTATAATGGTCATATGAACGAAAAAGTATTCCGTGACCCAGTTCACAACTACATCCATGTCAATAATCAAATCATCTATGACTTGATTAATACAAAAGAATTTCAGCGTTTGCGTCGTATCAAACAACTGGGAACTTCCAGTTATACCTTCCACGGTGGAGAACACAGTCGTTTTTCCCACTGCTTAGGTGTCTATGAAATTGCTCGTCGCATCACAGAGATTTTTGAAGAAAAATACCCTGACGAATGGAATCCTGCCGAGTCTCTCTTGACCATGACTGCTGCCCTCCTACATGACCTAGGACACGGTGCCTACTCCCACACCTTTGAAAATCTCTTTGATACAGACCACGAAGCCATTACTCAGGAGATTATCCAAAGTCCTGAGACAGAGATTCACCAAGTCCTGCTACAAGTAGCACCCGATTTCCCGGAGAAGGTAGCCAGTGTCATTGACCATACCTATCCTAACAAGCAGGTCGTGCAACTCATTTCCAGTCAGATTGATGCAGACCGCATGGACTATCTCTTGCGCGACTCCTATTTTACAGGAGCATCCTATGGGGAATTTGACCTGACTCGGATCCTTCGAGTCATTCGTCCTGTCGAAAATGGTATCGCCTTTCAGCGCAATGGTATGCACGCCATCGAAGACTATGTCCTCAGCCGTTACCAGATGTATATGCAGGTTTATTTTCACCCGGCAACACGCGCTATGGAAGTTCTCCTACAAAATCTCCTTAAGCGCGCTAAGGAACTCTATCCTGAGGATAAGGACTTCTTTGCACGAACTTCTCCACACCTCCTGCCTTTCTTTGAAAAAAATGTGACCTTGTCTGACTATCTGGCTCTGGATGATGGTGTGATGAATACCTACTTCCAACTCTGGATGACCAGTCCTGACAAGATTCTCGCAGATTTGTCGCAACGCTTTGTCAACCGCAAGGTCTTTAAATCCATTACCTTTTCACAAGAAGACCAAGATCAACTCGCCAGCATGAGAAAATTGGTTGAGGATATCGGCTTTGACCCGGACTACTACACTGCCATTCATAAGAACTTCGACCTCCCTTATGATATCTATCGTCCCGAATCTGAAAATCCGCGGACACAGATTGAGATTTTACAAAAAAATGGAGAACTAGCTGAACTCTCTAGCCTGTCTCCTATCGTCCAATCCCTTGCTGGTAGTCGTCACGGAGATAATCGTTTTTATTTCCCAAAAGAAATGTTAGACCAAAACAGCATCTTCGCAAGCATTACCCAGCAATTTTTACACTTGATTGAGAACGATCATTTTACCCCAAATAAAAACTAGAAGAGGAAATTTATGAGTATTAAACTAATTGCCGTTGATATCGACGGAACCCTAGTCAATAGCCAAAAGGAGATTACTCCTGAGGTCTTTTCTGCTATCCAAGATGCCAAAGAAGCTGGTGTGAAAGTCGTGATTGCAACTGGCCGCCCTATCGCAGGTGTTGCTAAACTTCTGGACGACTTGCAGTTGAGAGACGAGGGTGACTATGTTGTGACCTTTAATGGTGCCCTTGTCCAAGAAACTGCTACAGGACATGAGATTATCAGCGAATCCTTGACCTATGAGGATTATCTAGATATGGAATTTCTCAGTCGCAAGCTCGGTGTCCACATGCACGCTATTACCAAGGACGGCATCTACACAGCCAATCGCAATATCGGAAAATATACAGTGCACGAATCAACCCTCGTCAGCATGCCTATCTTCTACCGTACACCTGAAGAAATGGCTGACAAGGAAATTGTCAAATGTATGTTCATCGATGAACCAGAGATTCTGGATGATGCGATTGAAAAGGTACCAGCCGAATTTTACGAGCGCTACTCTATCAACAAATCTGCTCCTTTCTACCTCGAACTCCTTAAAAAGAATGTAGACAAGGGTTCAGCTATTACCCACTTAGCTGAAAAACTCGGATTGACCAAAGATGAAACCATGGCGATCGGTGACGAAGAAAATGACCGCGCTATGCTAGAAGTCGTTGGAAACCCCGTTGTTATGGAAAACGGAAATCCAGAAATCAAAAAAATCGCCAAATACATCACCAAATCTAACGACGAATCTGGTGTTGCCCATGCCATTCGTACTTGGGTCTTGTAACAGGATCAGAATATAAAAAAAATAGCCCAGAAGTTAGAGATAAACGTCTCACTCCTGGGCTATTTTTTAGAATACAGATTACTCTTCATCATCAAACATCAGCGCATCCAGTTCTTCTCTTTCAGCTTCAATCACTTTTTTCTCTTCCCAAAGTGGCACGAGTAAGAAATGGTTGAACGGCACAACTGTAGCCATAGCTGTCGCTCCTAATGGGATAAATCTATTGGAATTTATAATAAGTACGATGTTTAGGATAGAAAATAATAGGAATAGAAGGATTACTAATGCTAGGCGAATTTTATATTCTTTTCTTAATTGCAAGTATTCTTCTTGTGTCATCTAATCTAAACCCTCTTTCTATTAAATTCTGAATAGTTGAAGAGCATTATCATAGTAACTCCTACTGTAAATCTTTGATAAACTCCACAACTTGATGATTCTCAATCTTCACATAATAGCAACCGCTATTATTGACAAGTTTATCCCCTTCATATCTATCAATCTTTACAGCATAAAGACCACTAGGTAAGGGTTGATTGTTAAAAAACTCTTTCATTTGCGATTCAAGGTCTTTAAGATAAGCATTATATAACTGATCCTTCTTGTCTTCTGGAATGTAATATCGAAATTGAAATTCTGGTATAAAGATACCTTTTTGGAAAAGATAGTGAGCATCCATAGGATACATCCCTTGTAATGCTTGTCCTTTTCTTTGATTTTCCTCTAAAATTTCATCATAAAGATACATATTGCCAGATTTACTATTAAATTGAAAATCAATCCCATCGTACTTCAAAGCAGTCATTTTTGGATCTGTTATTGAACTATCCAATTTTTTTAAAAATTCGCTAGTACCTGGACTAATCTCAATCCCTAGATAGGCTAATTCTGGAAAAGCGCGATAAATTTGTTCATTTTGTTTGTAAGCAACTTCTGCATCCGTCTTTTTATACTTTTCGTTTTCCGAAGGACGAGTATAGTATTCAAAACGACTCTTAGCCTGATAAGTTTTACCAGCTATAGTTTCACTATAAGTACCATGGATAACAAATCCTCCCACGCTCGTATAGTTTTTTTCATATTTTTCTAACTTAAACTGTCCTGTAAGACCGTAGTTCTCATAAGAACGATGTACAGCTTGCTCAAGTTCATTCCGACTTGCATGGGCAAATAACCCCCACATATCCATCATAGCAATAATAGGACTAAGGATTATAAGCATTGCAATGGGAATAACTACGGATAAGCAACCTATTAATAAGCCTTTTTTCATCTCTTTCTCCTAAACATTCTATGCCTATTATAACATAAAAAGAGAGCGCTCTCTTTGCTCTATCTATATTTTCTTGCTTTCTTATGAGATAAAAAAGTAAGAAAAAAACACTGAATCTTCAGTGTTCTTTTTGTTTCTTTACACTTCTTAAAATGCCCCCTGCAGGAATCGAACCTGCAACTACTCCTTAGGAGGGAGTTGTTATATCCATTGAACTAAGGGAGCTAGAGAAAAACTCTGCTGAAGAAGCAGAGTTTTTGAGTCGAATTAACGACGGATTTCTTTGATACGAGCTGCCTTACCTTGAAGTGCACGCAAGTAGTACAATTTCGCACGACGTACTTTACCGTAACGAACAACTTCGATTTTTTCAACACGTGGAGTGTGGATTGGGAAGATACGCTCAACACCTACACCGTTAGAGATTTTACGAACTGTGTAGTTTTCTGAGATGCCAGCACCTTTACGTGCGATAACAACACCTTCAAAAATCTGGATACGTTCACGGTTACCTTCGACAACTTTCGCGTGTACACGAACAGTATCACCAGGACGGAATGATGGGATATCTGTACGAAGTTGACCTTCAGTCAAGCTTTGGATTAATGGATTCATTTTATTCTCCTATCTTTGTCAATCTTGAGGAATCTTCCTCAGCGGATAAACTGTATTTTTGTGCGTCCATTACACACAAGATACAGTTTACCAAATTTCCACAAAAAAGTAAAGAAATTTATAGCAGAATTCCTAAAAAAATCGCAACCAAACCACCTAGGTAGGTTAAGGATAGGTAGCTATAAAATACCTTCTTATCACTTAACAGTCTTTGAAGTTCATCATTCAAGGTCGAAAAAGTTGTCAAACCTCCACAAAATCCTGTTGCTAAAATAGCATAGACTTCCTTAGACTCCACATGATTGTAAAATAATCCAATTAAAAAACAACCCAAAAGATTGGCTATGAGCGTTCCAAGTGGCAATTTAGATGCTTGATTATAGCGGGAAAAGAAATAGCGCACTAAAGCTCCGAAACCACAAGCAATTGCAAGATAGACCATTACCATTTTTTCCTCCCTAGACAGTAAGCCAAAAGCAGGCCTCCACCGATACTCAAAAGCAAATACATGATCAAACTAAGATAACGCCCTGTATCAAGCAGTTTCACAGCATCAAGCATGAGACTAGAAAAGGTTGTTAAACCTCCGCAAAAACCCGTCCCCAGTGCTAAAACCAATCCCTTACTAGTCCCTTTATAGACCAGATAACCCTTGACAAGATACACCAAGCAGAAAATTCCCAGATAGTTGACAAAGAGAGTGCCCCAAGGAAAGTCTGGACTGGCTGGTAACCAAGTGGAAACTAGGTAGCGGACAAGTCCACCCAACATAGCAGCTAGAAAAATCCCTAGCGGATAAAATGGTTCTTTTTTCATTTGATGTTTTGATCCTGGTAATCACGCGAACGTTTGAGTATGTCCGAAAAAGTCGCGACAATAGTCTCCTGATAGCGCTTGTCCTCTACACGATTTCTGACCTTTTCAAAAATAACTGCTTCTCTCTTGGTATCTAAAATCGGTTTACCAGAAGCTTTCTTATAGGCAACTACACTCTCAACCAATTGCATTCTTTCTTCTAACAGTTTGACAATTTGGTCGTCGATTTGATCAATTTCTTGACGAATAATATCTAAATCCATACAGTCTCCTCCTTTATTTGAATTATTGTATCAAAAAGCCATCAAATAGGCTAGTAAAATCCCAACTCACAATAAGAAAAATGCACTGATTGATTGCATCAGCGCACGTTTATGCTTATCCTACTTTAGCAGCCAATTCTTCTGCGAATTGTTCCAAGCGTTCAATATCTTCTTCCTCGGCAGAGAGATCAACTTTAACACACTCTGAACCTTTTTCTGCCCCTGTCGCTACAAAAACGCGGTCAAAGTCATCAACAGCCTTACAGAATTCATCGTAGAAGGTGTCACCTGAACCGACCACTCCGTAGATTTTGCCATTCAAGTTGAGATCTGCTAGGTCTTCGTAGAAGTCCATCATCTCATCTGGCAATTCTCCATCGCCATAAGTATAAGTCGCAACGATAGCGATGTCTGCTTCCAGGAAGTCAGAAGCGTCAACAGTTGTACATTCATCAACATCGACATCCAAGCCCAAGTCACGTAATTTGTCTGCTACAATATCTGCAATTTCTTCGGTATTACCGGTCATACTGGCAAATACAATTTTTGCTAATGCCATATCGTCCTCCTCAATTTATCTTTCTCCATTATATCACATCTTTTTCATTTTAAAAATAAAAATTCTTGTGCTACAATGAAATGAGAAAGAATTGAGGTTATTTATGGAAATTTGCCATCAAATTTTAGGAAAAATTAAAGAATACAACACGATTATCATCCATCGTCATATGAAACCAGACCCTGATGCCTTGGGAAGTCAGGTGGGATTGAAAGCTCTTCTCAAACATCATTTCCCAGAAAAAACTATTAAAGCCGTAGGTTTTAATGAACCAACTTTGACCTGGATGGCGGAGATGGATCTTGTTGAAGATAGTGTCTACCAAGGGGCACTTGTCATCGTCTGTGATACGGCTAATACTGCTCGTATCGATGATAAACGCTATAGTCAAGGTGATTTTCTCATTAAGATTGACCACCATCCAAATGATGATGTATATGGTGATCTATCTTGGGTGGATACTAGTTCAAGCAGCGCTAGTGAGATGATTACCCTATTTGCTGAAACAACCCATCTGGCCTTGTCAGATCAAGCTGCTGAGTTGCTCTTTGCAGGAATCGTTGGTGATACAGGTCGTTTCCTCTACCCTTCTACCACTGCACGGACTCTTCGCCTGGCTGCCTTTCTGAGAGAACATAACTTTGACTTTGCGTCTCTCACTCGCAAAATGGACACTATGAGCTACAAAATTGCTAAACTACAGGGCTACATCTACGACCATCTGGAAGTGGATGAAAATGGTGCAGCGCGCGTTATCCTGAGTCAAGAAGTCTTGAAACAATTCAATGTTACCGATGCTGAAACTGCCGCTATTGTTGGAGCACCTGGACGCATTGACAGTGTTAGTCTCTGGGGAATTTTTGTAGAACAGGCTGATGGCCACTACCGTGTTCGCTTACGCAGTAAAATCCATCCTATCAATGAAATTGCCAAAGAACATGATGGAGGAGGCCACCCTCTAGCAAGCGGTGCTAATTCCTATAGCCTAGAGGAAAACGAAATCATATACCAAAAGTTAAAAAACTTGCTTAAAAACTGATAAAATACTTGCCAAACATTTCATAATCTGATAGACTAGTATGGTAACAATCTATGGCTCGCAAAGAGACCATGGCAGAAAGGAAATATTGCAAAATGAAAAAAGATATCCATCCAGAATATCGCCCAGTTGTCTTCATGGACACAACTACTGGTTACCAATTCCTTAGCGGTTCAACAAAACGCTCTAACGAAACAGTTGAGTTCGAAGGCGAAACTTACCCATTGATCCGTGTGGAAATTTCATCAGACTCACACCCATTCTACACTGGACGTCAAAAGTTCACTCAAGCAGATGGACGCGTGGATCGTTTCAACAAAAAATACGGTCTCAAATAATCAACCGCATTTATTGCTTAAAAACGTTGATACAAAGCCTTTTCCAAGAAATTGGAATTGGCTTTTTTGTTTTTAGTACCGTTTTTGGTACCGTCTTGGAAAACTAACCTTTTGCACTATCCAGATAATCTACAAATTTTGTGATAGCTTTCTTCTCTCCTGCTACTGTAGAATGGCTATAAGTATCCAGAGTCATCTGACTACTTGCATGCCCTAACCTTTTAGCCGCATTGACAGGGTCAACCCCTACTTCAATCATCAAGGTAGCATGAGTATGCCTGAAGCCATGAGGAGTTATCTTTTTCAAGCCATGTTTCCTGATAATGCGCTTTAGAACACTATTGATATAGTCCTGATATAAAGGCTCTATCTTTCCATCTCGGCCAACAAACGTAAACATGTGATCACTATCAATCAATGGGGTAACTGACAGTTGCCCCTTTTCTTTTCTGCTCTTTTGTTTCCACTCTTTCAAAATCGAGACTGTCTCAGTATCTAAAGGAATTTGCCGTATTGAAAACTTGTTTTTGGTGCTTTTCTCAACGGCTTTCCCCTTGATTCTACCTAGGTTTTTGCTGATAGAAAGTAATTGATTATCAAAATCAATATCAGACCACCTCAAAGAATACAGCTCCCCTTTCCTTAAGCCACTATAGGCCAACAAACGAAATAAGGCATAGTTTTTATATGGCTCTTCTGCCTTAATAATAGCTAAAAACTCATGCAACTCCTCAACGCTAAAGAAGTTATCTGACTTCTTCCGCTCTCTTTTTGGGAGTATCGTTTGCTTCATTGGGTTGTCTGTAATCAATTTCATTTTCAAAGCAAAATCAAACACTTGACTAGTATAAGATTTTACCTGTTTGATATTTCTAAAAGTCTGACCTTTTTCGGTAATAAAGTCTTGGCAGTGCCAAGGAGTAATTTTGGAAATTTTCATCTTTCCAAGAACTGGCAAGATATGGATTCTAAACAAATCATCTGTACGAACGCTTGTCGTCCTCTCTACTGTGTTTTGATAAGTTTTGAACCATTCTTCAAAAACTTCATCAAAACGTCTCTCAGAGGCTCTCAGAAGCCCTGAGAGGTCGCCTGAAGCTTTTTTGTGGTAAATCATAGCTTCATACTGTCTAGCCTCTCTACGGCTCTTAAAACCGCTTTTAAAGAAGTCCTGACGTTTGCCATCAATCACCCTATAGATTCTGACCTTATAAAGATAGCCTGATTTAGACTTTTTAGCCTTATATTTAATAATAGACATTCTAATTTCTCCTTTATTTTTTAAGGTTTCGGAGCTTATAAAATAAAGAAATCATGATTGTCAGTTATTTCTTACGTTTTTCTGCCATTCTTTCCTGGTATTCAGGAGTTTCTACCCATGCCTCCCAGACATAATGATAAGGGGAGTCTTCTGCTCCTGATTTGTTAATCAGGAAAGGAATAAGGCCTTGTTTCTCATCAGCTATAAATTCTTTAATAGCTTTAACCAAAATAGGGTTAAAGTCTTTTTTACTTGCTAGAAAATCAATGTAATCAGACAATGCCTCTGACTGATTGAGCTCTGCAAGTATAATAGCAAGATCTTTTCCAAAAGGAGTCCATTCGGTAATTTTATTTTCAATCGTACTTTTTCCCTGAAGCACTTTGGCGAAGCCTTTAAAAATTTCTTTGACTGCTCCTGGATTGACTAATACAGGATTATCATCAAGCCCCAACAAGTAAGGGATAGACACGCCAAAATATTCTGCAAGAATTTCTGCGTTTTCTTTTTTAGGAGTACGTAGATTTTTTTTATATCCTGAGAGAGTTGTTATTGGTATATCCGTATCATCACTAACCTTTTTTAGTGTGTAATTATTTTTTTTCATTAGTATCTCTAACCTATTTTCAGGTTTGTCAAATAAAAAATTATTCATATTTTCACCTCTAAAAATATTTTAACACTTTTTCTCAAATATGAGTAAAAATAAGTTGACATTACTCAAAAAAGGGCATATAATCGTGACATACTCTTAAATGAGTAAAATTTCGGAGCTTATAAAATAAAGAAAGGGGTCAGAATATGACAGAAAATTTTACTATCCACCTCCCAAAAGCAACAGAAAAGAAGTTGCTTGCTCGTTACGATACCATGCTTCAGAAAGCTATCGAAAAAGCCCTTGAGGACCAGGAACTCTATAAACCTATAGTTCGTATGGCAGGTTTGTGCCGTTGGTTGTCAGTCTCAACCACTACGATAGTGAAATGGCAACGTGAAGGCATGCCCCACATGGTCATTGACGGAGTGACCTTATACGATAAACACAAAGTCACTCAATGGTTACAACAATATGAAAGGTGAGATATATGATTGATTATGAAAAAGATTATTACTTAATACCTAAAGTATTATTTCAAGACGATTTCTATAAGGATTTGATACCTCTTGATGTTATTGTCTATTCTGTGCTAAGAAACAAACAAGAAGAGGCAATAGAGAAAGGTTGGGTAGATGATGAAGGAAATATTTACCTAGCATATAGAATTGAGGATCTAGCCAAAAAATTTTCCTGCGCCATATCGACTATGGTAGCCGTTTTACAACGCTTGGAAGCTGCTAACTTAATCGAACGTGAACGGCAAAGGAATGCAGGCTATTATAACCATAACTTACCATACATGACTTATATTAACGAGGTGTAAATATGATAAAGGTTTACTTTGGAAAAGATACAGCACTTAATCAGGCTATCCAGTCACGATTGGATAGCTATCCGCTTGAATATCAAGTATTCTCAAGTAAAGATATAGATACTAAAACGCTGATGGAATGGCTTTTTAGGTCAACTGATATATTTGAACTGTTAAGTACTAAGATGTTGAAGTATAAATTAAATACACAAATTACACTTAGTCAATTTGTTAGAAAGATTTTGAAAGATGTTGATAGTTCCTTAAAACTCCCCATTGTTGTAACAAAAGAAGCCATCTATTCGAACATGACTCCAGAATATGTTGGGACACTCTTGCCAAAAGAATACCGTAAAGCAGAACGAGAGAACTTATTTAGAAAACTTGAAGAGCTTGATGAAGGTAGACATTTTTGGAGAAATTTTGAGATTGTCCGTAAACAATCTGAATTACCTTGGTTTGAATTGCATAAGTTGTTATTTGCTGATGTGTCTGATGATTTAGGAGAAATGAAAAAAGCTAAAGACCGATTCTTTAAATACAAGAAAAACAAGCAGATTCCCCCTGAAGATATCATCGAAAAAATCCTAGAAATATTTTTGATTGATAGAGTTGACCTTTTTCAAAAATCTGTTTCAGATCTACAAAATTTCTAGTCCTAAAACAGTTATGAAAACGGCTATGAAAATATTTTGAAAATGATATTTTGAGACTAAATTTTTGAGTTTTCTCAAAATTTATAACGCGGGCCCCTCTAACAGCCCGCTATGTTCCCATTTCGTGGGATTTTACTGCACCCATTTTTTGGCAAGTTTGACCGTAGCAAAATGAAAATGGTCCGACGAAGTCGGCTTGGGGTTGCTCCCCCAAGAATGTCATTTTACGGAGGTCTTTGCGCAGACAAAAAAGAGGCGCCGATAGGCGACCTCTACAAGAAAGGAGGTTGATTTGGAATTAAAAGTTAGCTTGGACAACATCACTATTACAGCTTATATCAAACCTATCAAACTCCTTAATCTCAAAAGTTTGATAGAAAGTCATACAGTCATTATCGTCCAGACTGCAATGACTGATATGTTTAGAGCAATCACTCGGGACGGAAGTCACGTTAGACTCCTCCTAGACTACGACAAATTAAAAGGACAAGCCTTTAATGCTCGCCCTTTCAGGATAGAGTTTAACCCCAATAAACTCCGACAGATTGATATTAATATCTTAGATACAATTATACCATATCTTGAAGATATTGCAATCTCTCGAGTCGATTTAGCTTTTGATATATTTGAAGTTGATTGTAGTGAGTTTGTTCTTGAAAAGAAAGGCCGCCCCACTGCTACCAAAGAATGGAGAGACCAGAATGGAAAACTAGAAACAAAATATCTAGGCGCCTCCAGGTCAGAAAAGCAAATTAGACTCTATAATAAAAAAGTTGAACAATTAGAAAATGGCTCTGAGGAAGACAAGAAATTTGCTCAGCAGTTCCAGCATTGGTGGCGCTTAGAATTTCAACTCCGAAGTCGCTCGGTTGAAGAAATATTTGAAGTCATTGACTCTGTTATCTTTAAGCCGTTTAACTTTGAAGGTTTAGGTATAGAAGCTCAACTTTACTTACTTGCACTTACTCGTGATAAAGGAATCTGGAATAAAGTCAGTAAAAACACACGTACAAAATACAAGAAACTTTTACAGACCTATAAAACATCTGATATCGACTATCTGAAATTGATGAAAGATTTATTAAAACATGAACGACCAATATTAGAAAAACAGCTTGCTTATTATGGGGGAAGAGAAACAAAAAATAGCTTTCAACCATTTGGTTGAAAATCCAGTATTAACAAGGAGTTATGAGGCTTAAAATGAGAATAAAAGACTACGCTGATAGCCTGGGAGTTAGTAGTCAATCCATCTATAAACGTATACGATCTCCAAAATATAAAGAGAGGTTGAAAGGTCATTTATACCTAGACAACCAAAAGGTTGAAAACCTTGATTTAATAGGCATTAGAATACTTGAAGATTATCATTTTGAAAATGATGTGATTAAACTTGAGAAAGAATTAGAGGAGGCTAAAGAACAAGGCAAACAACTAGAACAAGATTTGCAACTATTGAGAGGCTATCGGAAGAGTGAGCAACAAAACTTAAAAGCTTGGGCAGATTATGCTGAACGATTGGAACAACATCGAGTTTACTTAATGCTTGCACTCACTACTGTATCTATAGCTTTCCTTGTAGCTTTAGCCTTTGCCGTCTTCTGACGGCATTTGTCGGACAATGCGAAGCGTCCGACCCTGGGGCACCGACAGAGTGCCCTACTCGCTTCGGCGAGTATAGTCGAAACTCCTCTTGTGGCTCGAGAGGTGATTCGATGTCGCTCCTGTATTCGGAGCGATGTGCCGTCTGCAAGACCCTTCGGAGAACGCACATTTACGGAGTAAAGTGTAGTGCGTTACACTTTACATGGAAGTCGTGCCGATCCTTCAGGAAAAAATCTACCTTATGGGTTACTTAGTCCTGGTGGCAATCTTCCGCCACCAGCTCGGCGACCCTTTGAGCCGAGAAAGGAGAACAAACTATGAGTTATGCAGTAGCTAGGATGCAAAAAATGAAATCTGGAAATCTTGGTGGTGCCTATCGTCACAATGAACGAATTTTTGAAAATCACTCGAACAAAGATATTGACCCAGAAAAGACTCACCTAAATTATGAATTAACCGACCGTGACCGCTCTATCTCATACGATAGGCAGATTAAACAATACATCAACGATAATAAAATTTCCAAACGTGCTCTACGTAAAGATGCCGTTTTGTGTAATGAATGGATTATTACATCAGACAAGGCATTTTTTGAAAATATGAGTCCAGATCAGATTAAGAATTTTTTTGAAACAACAAAAAATTTCTTTGCTGAAAGATACGGTAATAGTAATATCGCTTATGCTATGGTACATCTTGACGAGAGTACGCCACATATGCACTTAGGACTTGTACCTATGCAAAATGGCAAGTTAAGCTCTAAGTCATTATTTGGCAGTCGTGACCAACTGAAAGAGATCCAGGAAGCATTTCCTAGATACCTGAACAAACACGGATATAATTTGCAACGTGGGGAGTCTGATAGCAAGAAGAAACACCTCGAAACAGCAGAATTTAAAGAAAAGCAACGCTTACTAGATGATACTGATAAAAAGATAGTTGATAAAACCGAAAAACTAAAGCAACTAGAAAAACAGGAAAAGCAAGCTACTGAAAAAATCAAGCAACACGAAAAAGAGAAAGATGCTTTACTAGATGATATAGCTGTTTTGGAGTCTATTCAACCTCTACAGATTGAAGAAATGAAAAAAGACAAATTAGTCAGACGTACATTTGACGGAAAACTAAAAATGGATAAAGCAACCTATGACAGACTCTTTCATACAGTCTCCCAACATGCCCTGGATAATAATAGGCTAAGGCATGAAAACAGCAACCTTGAACAGCAATTACAGCAATCACTTTCTAAACAGAATAACTTAGCTAAAAAACTGATGAAGAGTGATCACATATTATCTGAAAATCGTACACTAAAATCAGAAGTCGATAACCTAAAACACGCAAATAAAAAACTCAATGAAAGTGTAAAACGATTGGGTGAGCAATTAAATTCTGTAAATAAAAAACTTGCGCTTTGGCGCAAAACAGCAAGAAATTACATGCATCCTAAAGAATTCAGCAGAATGTTACATGTCATAAATCAAATACGTCCACCAAGAATAACCATTATGTCAGTCGCTCGGAGCTTTAAAAACATGATTGAAAAAAATATATTTTAAGCACTTTATGCCGTGAAAGTCTCTTGATAACAAGCTAGTCGACTTTAGACTAAAGACAGTCGAGTCGTCAGGCTGAAAAGCTGACGACCGATTGCCAAAGGCTAAAAAAGACTAGGTTACTTGTTGTCAAGAGAACCATGGAATAAATGAACAAGAAGAAAAAGATGAACAATATTAACAAACCTTTAGTACACAAAATTAAACAACCTGGTACATTTTCTGGAAAAATATTACTGGGTTTCCTACAGTCAGTTTTTAAAGAAACCACTGGTAACTATATACCATCAGCCTATCCACTCAGCATTATTGAGCCTTATTTTACTTCAGATGAACAGGGAGAATCGTTTTGGTCAAATGCCCTGGCTATCAATGTTTTAGAAATTCGTCTCAAGGATAACTATAACATCCATCTAATACAAAAATCACCTTATATTCTTCTTGTTATTGAGGATATTGATACCTTCAAAACTGGAGTTATTAGCCTCTTTAATGACTTACTTGATCCTGATAAAAAGTATCTGATTTATCGTGATTTTATCAAAACATATCGAAATATGACTCCGATTGAGAAAATCGAATTTTTCAAAAAGAAGACCGTCGAGGAAATCGCAGCTAAAAAATAAGCTATGGTATACTATTTAGTGAGGAGGTAACACTATGAGAAAAACATTATTTGGTTGGATGCTTGCATTTTCTGCATTACGCTTTCTTGACCGCTCTGTACGACAGTCAACTAAAGCGCTACGACGATTTTTAAGATAAATTATAAAAGGCTCTAGTTTAGAGTCTTTTATTGTGATATAATACAAATTGCTGAAGCTACCTTCCGCAAATTAATGCGAAAGGAGGTGTTGTTCTATGAGTTACTTCTTCGAGCTCTTACTCGGAATCACGGTTGAGATACTGGCTCACTATCTCATCAAGTGGCTAGATGACGAGGACAAACGCTAAGGCTAGCCCAAAACACCACAAAAAAACCCTCGAGAGACCTGGCCGTCCTCGGGGGTTTGGTGTATCTATGAGATACTTCTTCGTGCTCTTATTATCTCATTCATTACAAAAAAAGTCAATAAAAAAAGCCCAAATAGTTGAGACAACTTTCATTATTTTATAAGCTCCGAAACCTTAATTTTTGGTACCTTTTTGGTCCCGTCTTGGTTTAACAATACGGTATATATAATATTTTACAGCTATATCCCCTTTAGAAACGTTGATTTAATAAAGATTTAAACACTATAGAGTATATCTTTGTAAAATTGGAATAAATCAATCAAGGAGAAGTCAAATATCACAAACACCTAAGTTAATAAAAATTATTGTTGACATTCTCTCTTATTTATCCTAAACTATGGATAAGGATAGGATGATGTCGGGTGACTGGTAACAGTTTGCTCAAAGGTACTTGTTTTAGGTACAGGTTAGGTACTGCCTTCAGCTTTATGCTGTAAAGAACCCGCTCCACCACTGGTCCTATTCGTTTTACTCTTGGATTATATTCAAGAGTTTTTTCTTGTCAAAAAAAATCTCAAACACCTGAGACATCTTTCTTAATTTTATAAGCTCCGAAACCTTAATTTTTGGTACCCTTTTGGTACCGTCTTGGTTTAACAATACGCTATATATATAATATTTTACAGCTACTTTCCCTTTAGAAACGTTGATTTAATAAAGATTTAAACATTACAGTGTATACCTTTGTAAAATACGGTCTCAAATAATGATAAAAAAGAACAGTTTCAACTGTTCTTTTTTTCTTCTTTTTATGAACCAATCACTACTACTTGCTATTTGTCAACCATCACGCTGACACTATAATTGATTTCAAACGGGGTTAAAAAATATCGAAAAGAAGCTTGATATTGAGAATGGTCAAGATGATTGAAACTACGTAGCCTAGGATTGTATTCCACTTGGCATTGGTAAATTCTCCCATCACTGACTTCTTAGAAGTCAGATAAATTAAGGGAAAAATTGAGAATGGAAGAGCGATTGAAAGAAAGACCTGTGAATAGACCAATAACTGATCTAAGGTCTTTTCTTGATGCCCAAACAAGACAGCGACTATCATCACAGGGAGCAAGGCAAAAATCCGTGTTCCGACACGAATAATCCACTGTGGTAATTTCATATGCAAGAAACCTTCCATAACAATCTGTCCTGTCAAGGTACCTGTGATAGTAGAATTTTGACCACTTGCTAAGAGGGCTAGAGCAAATAAGGTTGACAGAGTTGAGCTAGCTATTGCTCCTGCTATTGTCGAATCCTGTAAAGCATTGTACATTTGAGAGAATGCTGAAATTTCAGACGCATGACCAAAAAAGAGCGATGCTCCTAAAATGAGAAGCAAGGAATTGACAACAAAGGCTAGGGATAACTGAAGATTTGAGTCCCAGGTCATAAAACGTACAGCTTTTCGAACATCCTTTGTATCCTTATGGTTGATTTTCCTTGTTTGAGATAGGGATGAATGAAGATAAAGATTATGGGGCATGACTGTCGCTCCTACGATCCCTAAAGCCAAAGTCAGTTGACTCTCATGCCCTGGCAGGGGACTTTCAAACAAAGCCGAAGTTGGTAAATAACCACCAAAGATCCCCTGCATACTTGGATTAGATAAAGCCACCAGATAAGAAAATATTCCTAATATGGTTAAGATAAGGGTTGTAACAATAGCTTCAATCTTCTTGAAGCCAAATTTCATCAACAAAAGCAAAAGAAATACATCTAAAACCGTTAGGAGGATAGCCATCATAATCGGTATTTTAAGCAAAAGATTCAAGGCAATCGCTGAACCTAAAACCTCAGCCAAGTCTGTCGCCATTAAAGCTAATTCTAAAATCACCCACAGACTATAGCGGAGCCACTTGGGAGCATGATGAGCTGTTGCCTGCGCTAAATCCATCCTAGTCACGATACCGAGCTTTCCAGCCATCTGTTGTAACTGCATAGCAATAATGGAGGAAATCAAAATAACAAATAGGAGGCTATACTTGTAGGAGGCACCACCAACCACACTGGTAATCCAATTTCCAGGATCCATATAACCAACTGCTACAAGAGCTCCAGGCCCTAAAAATGCTTTTAGATTTTGCCAAAAATGATTATTATTGGGAGTTTCAATAGATTGATTGATCTCAGAAAGAGAGAACTTTTTGTAAGAAGACATAGGAATATTCGCTTTCTAATCAAGTCTTTACCTAGTTTATTAATGGAGTTTTGAAAATAAAATGAAAATAGTTTACCTATTTCCAATTTATTCTTATTATATCACATTTTGGAACGATTCTTAAAGAAAGCATGATAGTTGAAATAAGCAACACCAGTATTGCAAAAGCCAGCGTCAGAAAACGCTGGCTTTAAAACTGTGAAAAATTTTCTCAACTAGATTGCTTCTGTGACAAAACTACGACTTTCCAATACTTTAAGCATGGCGTTAGCTGTATCTAGGGCTGTGAAGAGGGGCACCCCGTGTTCAATGGCTGAACGTCGGATTTGCTCTCCATCTTCGTCAGCAGTTCGTTTTGTTCCTACTGTATTAATGATAGCTTGAATTCTTCCTTTACGAACAAAGCTTGGAATATCCTTATCGTCATCACCAATCTTACCAACAGGTTGGGCTTGCAATCCATGACTAGCAAAGAAGGCTGCTGTCCCTTCTGTCGCGAGGATTCCATAGCCAATATTTTGGAAACGACGAGCCAAGTCCAAGGCTTCTTCTTTGGCATCATCAGCGATAGTAAAGACAACATTACCAAAGGTTGGCAAGTGTAGGTAAGAAGCTTCAAAGGCTTTATATAGAGCTTTTTCCAAAGTCGTATCAGAACCCATAACTTCCCCTGTTGACTTCATTTCAGGACCAAGTAAGCTGTCTACCTTAGCTAGTTTGGTAAAGGAGAAGACAGGTGCCTTGATATGAACTCGAGTGCTTTCAGGGTAAAGTCCATCTTGGTAGCCAAGTTCTTCAAGTTTTTGACCCAGAATGAGCTTGGTTGCTACTTGAGCCATAGGGATATTGGTCACTTTAGAAAGAAATGGAACCGTACGGCTGGCACGTGGATTGACCTCAATAACGTAGACTTTTTCATCCTTGATAACAAACTGGATGTTCATCATTCCAAGGCAGTTAAGACCGATTGCTAGGCGTTTAGTATAGTCTGCGATTGTTTCTTGCACCTTTTGCGACAAGGTTTGTGGTGGGTAAACGGCCATTGAGTCACCTGAGTGGACACCAGCACGTTCGATGTGCTCCATAATACCAGGGATAAGGACATTTTCTCCGTCTGAAATGGCATCAACTTCACACTCTTGTCCAACGATATAAGAGTCTACAAGGACTGGATGGTCAGGACTAGCCTTAACCGCTGTACGCATGTAAGAACGGAGGTCTTCTTCGTTTTCAACGATTTCCATAGCACGTCCACCTAAAACATAAGATGGGCGGACAAGAACTGGGAAGCCAATCTTGCGAGCTGCAAGAACTGCTTCTTCTTCATTGGTAGCCGTTTGTCCTGGTGGCTGTGGAATATCCAGGTCTTTAAGGGCTTGCTCAAAGAGGTCGCGATCTTCAGCACGGTCTAGGTCAGCAACCTGTGTACCAAGGATGGTCACACCTGCTTTTGCCAATGGCTCCGCAAGGTTGATAGCTGTTTGACCACCAAACTGAACGATAACCCCTTTTGGTTGCTCCAAGTCGATGACATTCATGACATCTTCGAATGTTAATGGCTCAAAGTAAAGCTTATCTGATACAGAGAAGTCTGTAGAAACGGTCTCTGGGTTTGAGTTCATGATGATGGCTTCATAACCAGCAGCTTGAATGGCCTTAACCGAGTGTACAGTTGCGTAGTCAAACTCAACCCCTTGACCTATACGGATTGGACCAGAACCTAGAACAAGTACAGATTCTTTATCAGACTTGATAGATTCATTTTCCCATCCATAGGTTGAATAGAAGTATGGTGTTTCAGAGTCAAACTCTGCCGCACAAGTATCGACCATCTTATAAACTGGAACAATCTTGTTTTCCAAACGAAGTTGGCGAACTTGGTCAGCTGTCGTTTCCCAGAGTTCAGCAACCTTACGGTCTGAAAATCCATTTAGTTTAGCTGTTTTCAGGACATCGACATCCTGAGGATGTGCGCCCAACTCCTGCTCAATTTCAAAGATGTGCAAGAGTTTATCAAGATAGAAGATATCAATCTTGGTCAATTCAGCAATCTCTTCAGGTGTATAACCACGACGAATAGCTTCTGATACGTAGAAGAGACGGTCATCTTGGGCTTTGACAACTTTTTCAATCAAGGCATCATCAGAAACTGCTGCAAGTTCAGGCATTTCATTGTGGTGCACCCCAATTTCAAGGGAGCGACAAGCCTTAAGAAGAGATTCTTCAATGTTACGACCGATTGCCATGACTTCTCCAGTGGCCTTCATCTGAGTACCAAGACGGCGTTCACCTTTTTCAAACTTGTCAAATGGGAAACGAGGAATCTTGGCAACCACATAGTCAAGGGCTGGTTCAAACATGGCATAGGTTGAACCCGTAACGGGGTTGATCACCTCATCCAAAGTCAAACCTACTGCAATCTTGGCAGCCAACTTAGCAATCGGATATCCTGTCGCCTTAGAAGCAAGAGCTGACGAACGCGATACACGAGGGTTTACTTCGATAACATAGTACTTAAAACTGTGTGGGTCAAGGGCCAGCTGAACATTACATCCACCTTCAATCTTAAGGGCACGAATAATGCTCAAGCTTGCGTCACGAAGCATTTGGTTTTCATAGTCTGACATGGTTTGGGCAGGGGCAAATACAATGGAATCCCCTGTGTGAATCCCAACTGGGTCAAAGTTTTCCATGTTACAAACAACCAAAGCATTGTCAGCTGAGTCACGCATCACTTCGTATTCGATTTCCTTGAAACCTGCGATTGAACGCTCAATCAAACATTGGGTAACAGGTGATAATTTCAACCCATTTTCAGCGATTTCACGTAATTCTTCCTCATTGGCACACATACCACCACCAGTACCACCAAGTGTAAAGGCTGGACGGACGATGACTGGGTAGCCAATTGTCGCTGCAAAGGCAACTGCTTCTTCGACAGTGTTAACAATTTCAGATTCTGGAATTGGTTGGTTGAGCTCTTCCATCAATTGTTTAAAGAGGTCACGGTCCTCCGCTTGGTCAATGGCAGATAATTTAGTTCCCAGAAGCTCAACACCAAGTTCATCTAGGATACCATTTTTAGACAATTCCATGGCCATGTTGAGCCCTGTCTGACCACCAAGGGTTGGTAGCAAGGCATCTGGACGCTCCTTACGAAGAATACGTGTCACAAACTCAAGTGTAATCGGCTCAATATAAACCTTATCAGCAATTTCCTTGTCCGTCATGATGGTTGCAGGGTTTGAGTTAACCAAAACAACCTCATAACCTTCCTCTTTCAACGACAAGCAAGCCTGAGTCCCAGCATAGTCAAACTCAGCAGCCTGACCAATAATAATCGGACCAGAACCAATCACCATAATTTTTTGAATATCAGTACGTTTAGGCATAGTTTATGATACAAAGCCCGTAAAGAACACAGTGAAAATAGGAAACTCGGTGCAGACGCCTTCAGCGTCAAAACGATGTTTATCTTTTTCACACAGTTCTTAGGGCGTGTTCACTTCCGCGAACAATGTATCTTCTCCTTTCTATTCGTCGCCTCTCAGGGCGACATTAAATAAGATACAAAGGACGAATAGAAAGCGATTGAATTTTAGGAAACCAAAGAAGGATTGACAATCCAAATTGGTTTCTCTAAATTCCGAGCTTTCCGTCCGTGTTCAGTTACATAAATTCTCCGACGAGCTTTTACTCGTTCTTAGTTTGATTGTTTAAAAGCTTCCATCATCTCGATAAACTCATCAAATAGGTAGCTAGCGTCGTGTGGACCAGGGGCTGCATCTGGATGGTATTGAACAGAGAAAGCAGGTTGATATCTGTGACGCACACCTTCAACTGACTTGTCATTGATTTCTTCGTGGGTGATAATCAAGTGTTCTGGCAAATCCTCACGGCTGACTGCATAACCATGGTTCTGACTTGTAAAATCCACACGTCCTGTAGCAATTTCACGTACCGCATGGTTAAATCCACGGTGACCAAACTTCATCTTGTAGGTCTTAGCACCATTTGCCATTGCAAAGAGTTGGTGCCCCATACAGATACCAAAGATTGGAATTTTTCCTTGCACACCACGAATCATATCCAGTGCCTGTGGAACATCTTCTGGGTTACCTGGACCGTTTGACAACATAACTCCGTCAGGATTGAGATGGAGAATTTCTTCAGCCGTTGTCGAATACGGAACAACCGTCACATTACAGTTGCGTTTAGAAAGTTCACGTAGAATTGAGTGTTTGAGACCAAAGTCCACTAGCACCACGCTCAAACCAACTCCTGGAGCTGGATAGGATGTTTTAGTAGAAACCTGCTTGATATTGTCTGTCGGCAAGACTGTCGCTTGGAGCTGGTCAGTTACATGGTCCATGCTGTCCCCAACATGGGTCAAGGTTGCACGCATGGTACCATGCTTACGGATAATCTTGGTAAGTGCACGCGTATCAATACCTGAGATACCTGGTATTTTCTTGGCTTTCAAGAATTCATCCAAGGTCATTTGGTTGCGCCAGTTGCTTGCTCTACGTGCTTCTTCAAAAACAACGACTCCCTTACAAGTTGGAATGATGGATTCGTAATCATCACGGTTGATTCCATAATTTCCTACTAAAGGATAAGTAAAGGTCAAGATTTGTCCATTATAAGACTGGTCTGTAATGGATTCTTGGTAGCCAGTCATACCTGTATTAAAGACAATTTCACCTGTTACATCGATATCTGCTCCGAAGGCCTTGCCTTCAAAAACTGTGCCATCTTCTAATACTAGAAGTCTTTTTGTCATATTTTCACCTCTCGTGGACGCTCACTGGCGTCTTTTAACGTCTTGTGTTTTAGTTGGCGTTTCTACTCGCCAGTACGGATTCTAAGATTGCCATTCGAACAAAGACACCATTGGTCATTTGTTGGACAATCCGTGATTTTGGTGCTTCAACCAAGCGGTCTGCGATTTCTACATCACGGTTGACTGGAGCTGGATGCATAAGGATTGCTGTTTCTTTCAAACGGTCATAACGTTCTTGAGTCAAGCCATGTTGGGCATGGTAGTCCTCTTTTGAAAAGATAGCTCCACTATCATGACGTTCATGTTGCACACGGAGAAACATCATGACATCCACCTGATCAATGATTTCATCAATGGTTGCAAACTGTCCATAGTCTGCAAACTCTTGACTTCTCCATTCCTCAGGTCCAGCAAAGTAAAGTTCAGCTCCCAAGCGTTTCAAAATCTGCATATTAGATTTGGCAACACGTGAGTGGTCCAAGTCACCTGCAATAGCAACCTTGAGTCCCTCAAAGTGACCAAATTCCTCATAAATGGTCATCAAATCCAGCAAGCTCTGGCTAGGGTGTTGTCCCGAACCATCTCCACCATTGATGATGGAAGTCGTAATCGTCGGACTAGCAATCAACTCTCTGTAGTAGTCGACCTCTGGGTGACGGATCACACAGACATCCACTCCTAAAGCAGACAGAGTCAAAATGGTATCATAAAGTGTCTCACCCTTATTGACTGAACTAGTCTTCACATCAAAGTCAAGTCGTTCCAGCCCCAGTTTAATCTCTGCGACTTCAAAGGACTTATGCGTCCGTGTAGAATCCTCAAAGAAAAGATTAGAAACAATCGAGTGGTTTTCATAGGGAAGCTGAGCTCCGTTTTTAAACTCAATTCCTCGCTTGATCAATTTCATCACTTGATCGACAGTGAGGTCTTCCATGGACACCACATGATTCAATGCTTGTTGATTTTCTGACATGGCTACTCCTTTAGCTTTCTAAGCTTCTTCAGTAATCAGAACTCTGTCTTGGCCATCAAGTTCTGCCATCTCTACGATGATTTCTTCAGAACGACTAGTTGGGATATTTTTTCCAACGTAATCTGGACGGATTGGCAATTCTCTATGTCCACGATCGACTAAAACTGCTAAACTCACGCGCGCAGGACGACCATGACCTACAATATTATCAATAGCAGCGCGGATGGTACGACCTGTATAAAGCACATCATCCACCAAGATAACTTCACGGCCTGTCACATCAACAGAGATCAAAGAAGTATCTTCTCCACTTTTAATATCATCACGGAAAGGTTTAGTATCCAATTCCACAACAGGAACTGAAAGATTTTCTAGTTGCTCCAAACGTTCTTGGATACGGTGGGCGATAAAGACACCACGAGTTTTAATACCAGCCAAGACGATTTTATTCAAATCTTTGTTGCGTTCGATAATCTCGTAAGTAATACGCGTAATCGCCCGTTTGACGGTCAATTCGTCTACAACTTCTTTTGTCTTCATGACAAACCTCCAAAAAGAAAAGTCTCCTTAAACAAGGAGACTTGAAATGTATAGCTAAGTAAGCCCTACTGCAAACAGTATAGACTCCACCCTTCTACTTTATCACGCTCCTTGCCTGCCTCACGGGACAGGTTTAAAGGAATATTTAGTTATCAAATACTATAGCACAAAACAGACCTAAAATCAAGCAAAAACTTTTGAGCTCCCATCTTATAAATTGCTAAAATCATATAACTGTGGGTACTGGTCACACTCTGGATTTTTAGGATGACAAATGGCTCTTCCAAAATAAATCATAGCCTGATGGGCTGCTAGCCACTGCTCCGGCGGCAAGATATCCATGACCCGCTTTTCCACCTCAAGTGGTGTTGCTGATTTTTTGACGATATCATGGTGTTTGCAAATACGCTCCACATGAGTGTCTACTGCAAAGGCTGGAATTCCAAAGCCCACACTCATGACAACATTGGCAGTCTTGCGACCAACACCTGCTAAACTCTCCAATTCCTCACGTGTTTGAGGAACTTGACCATCAAAGTCGTCTAGTAACTGTTGAGCACATTTTTTTAGGAATTTAGCCTTATTCCGATACAGTCCTAGACGAGAAATGTGTGAAGCAATCTCACCCTCTGTCGCAACAGACATGGCTTGTGGCGTTGGAAAGGCAGCAAAGAGACCTGGTGTGGCCTTATTTACCGCTGCATCCGTTGTCTGAGCTGACAACATGACCGCAACCAAGAGTTCAAAATGATTGGTAAAATCAAGACTGGGCTTGGCATCTGGAAACAGAGCAATGATTTCTTCTAGCACTTTTCGTGCTCGTTTTTTTGATAAAACCATTATTCGTCTCCATCAAATAGTCCTTGTAAGCCAGCAAAAGGACTGTTTTCTTCTTTCTTAACTGCCTGTTGGGCTTGGTATTCTTCCTCTGTCATGATTTGCCAGTCATTTCCTGACACAAAACCTTTACCAGCTTCTTCTTCAGCCGTCAAAACCTTAATAGGAATGTTTAGTAGGATATTGTCTGACACGCTCTCAGCAAGGTCAAGTTCTCCATTTTTGATAGGCAAGACCAAATCATCGTCTAAAACTTCCTGATCTAGCTGGTTGGTTGCGCCTTCCATGAAAACTTCTGTGACTGGATAAGATTCAGCCAACTCAACTGGCTCCATACTGCGACTTGAAGCAAGAACAATGGTATAAGATAGTTGATAATCTAAGAAATACATACTATCTTCGTACTGTACTTTCCCAACTGCAAGGATATCTTTTACATCTAAAATTTCTTGATTACGTGCACGCAGGTCTACGGCTAGGTCTAACGTTTGTTCAAAATGCAAGCCTTCAGACTGCTTACGAATTTCTTGAATATTTAATTTCATACTTCCTCCATAAAGATTTACTCTCTTGATTATACCATGAAAAGCCTACAAATCAGCCCACCAAACTTTATAATTAAAATTCGATTTTTTAACATATTTACTATGACATTTTTGTTTTTTAGTGCTATACTATAGGCAATAATACATCAGAGCAAGGAGGATGCTCACATGGAAGACAAAGAACTCATTACTAATGCAACCCAACTCCTATCCGAGTTAAATAAAAGTTTCCAAAGCTGCAAACAGGGTACGGCAGATGATATTCGACTGCAAGATCTGCTAAATACTACTCTGCAAGAGCTCAAAAAAGCGGAAAAGTTGAACAACAGTATCTTAATTGACCTTGAGAAATTTTACCAACGTACCAGTCTTCTGATAGGTCTCGGTAGCCTAAAACTGAACGATCAAGCTCGTACTGCTTGGCGAAACTATGATAAATTCCATTACGAGCATGTCAAACACGTACTAACTCTTTATGGACCTGTTTTTGGATTTTAGAGATTAGAATTGTCAGTTTTCTGTTGACAAAATATCCTGAAAGGTATAGGATAGAGGTACTAATACTCGGAGGTAAGGGAGACATGAACAACTAAGTCTATCAAATAAAGAACCTTTATTTAGTAGATCTTGTTTTTGTCTCTTTTTGCATACTCTTTTTGTACTAGATCTTCTGGTACTTTATCCTCTTTGAAAATCAAAAAACTAGAAAGCTAACCATCTGCTCCTCTTGAGTTGGATAGGGGTAGACAAGCCTAGTTTGACAGGATTTTCGACATGGATAATAGCGTTTCTGACAGTGACTTTGGGCTCTACTAGATAAAGTAGAGCTTTTTGTTATGCACTATGGACATTCTAGAAAGGACAATTATATGATAAAAATCAATCATCTGACCATCACTCAAAACAAAGATTTACGAGACCTTGTCTCTGACTTAAACATGACCATACAAAACGGAGAAAAGGTAGCTATTATTGGCGAAGAAGGAAATGGCAAATCGACCTTGCTGCGAGCTTTAATGGGAGAAGCATTGCCTGATTTCACTATCAGGGGTGACATTCAATCTGATTATCAATCACTAGCTTACATTCCTCAAAAACTCCCCGAGAAGCTGAAAAAGAAAACTCTACACGACTACTTCTTTTTAGATTCTATTTATTTAGACTACAGTGCCCTCTATCGTTTAGCTGAGGAATTGCATTTTGATAGCGATCGTTTCGCTAGCAACCAAGAGATTGGCAGTCTATCAGGGGGCGAAGCTTTGAAAATTCAGCTCATCCATGAGTTAGCCAAACCCTTTGAGATTCTATTTTTAGATGAACCTTCAAATGACCTAGACCTTGAAACAGTTGATTGGCTAAAAGGTCAGATTCGCAAGATTAGGCAAACTGTTATTTTCATTTCCCATGATGAAGACTTTCTGTCTCAAACGGCTGATACTATTGTCCACTTGCGACTGGTAAAGCACCGTAAAGAAGCGGAAACGCTAGTAGAGCATTTAGATTATGATCGTTATAGTGAGCAAAGAAAGGCTAATTTTGCCAGACAAAGCCAGCAAGCTGCTAACGACCAAAGAGCCTATGATAAAACCATGGAAAAACATCGGCGAGTCAAGCAAAATGTAGAAACTGCGCTTCGAGCTACTAAAGATAGTACTGCCGGTCGCCTATTGGCTAAAAAGATGAAAAATGTTCTCTCTCAAGAAAAACGCTTTGAAAAGACAGCTCAATCTATAACCCAAAAACCACTTGAAGAGGAAGAAATTAGACTTTTTTTCTCAGATATACAGCCATTACCGGTTTCTAAAGTCTTAATCCAACTGGAAAAGGAAAATTTGGCCATTGGCGACCGAGTTTTGGTTCAAAAACTACAACTAACTGTCCGTGGACAAGAAAAAATCGGTATCATCGGCCCAAATGGTATGGGGAAATCAACTCTGTTAGCAAAGTTGCAACAACTGCTAAGTCAAAAAAGAGAGATTTCACTTGGTGTTATGCCACAAGATTACCACAAAAAACTACAATTGGATTTATCCCCAATCGTCTACCTCAGCAAAACTGGGGAAAAAGAGGAACTGCAGAAAATCCAATCTCACTTAGCAAGTCTCAATTTCAGTTATCCAGAAATGCAACATCAAATTCGCTCCTTATCTGGCGGGCAACAGGGAAAACTCCTGCTTTTGGATTTAGTCCTGCGCAAACCAAACTTTCTCCTTCTGGATGAACCCACACGAAACTTTTCACCCACTTCTCAACCCCAAATCAGAAAACTCTTTGCCACCTATCCAGGCGGTCTCATCACTGTTTCGCATGACCGTCGTTTCTTAAAAGATGTCTGTTCAATCATCTATCGCTTAACAGAACACGGTCTGGAGGTAGTTAATTTAGATGATTTATAAATTTGCAACATAGCAGATAGATGGTGCAAAAACACAATTTTAGGAGAAAACGAAGTAAATCTTCCGATAATAAAACGCATAATATCAAGTTTTTGCACACCTGATATTATGCGTTTTTAAGATTTTAAAGACTTTTTCCCAACATTCATTTTACATATGTTTTAAACGTTCAATCCGTTCTGAAATAGGTGGGTGGGTATAAAAGAGTTTTTGGAACCCTCCACCTTTCTTAGGATCATTGATATAAAGTGCACTGCTGGCATCATCGACAGGACGACTCATCGGTTTACTATTATCCAACTTACGTAGAGCATTAATCATCCCTTGAGGATTGCGCGTCAACTCAACACTAGAAGCATCAGCTAGGAATTCCCTCTGACGAGAAATAGCTAGTTGCACCAAGGTTGCAGCGAGAGGTGCCAGCACAATAGCTAGTAGGGAAACCACTAGCATAATGATTTCTAAGCCATTTCCTCCTCGGTCATCATCACTTCGTCTACGACCTGCTCCACCCCACCACATCATACGACCTGCCATACTAGAAAGCATGGTGATAGCACTAGCAAGGGCAACAGCAATAGTCGAAATACGGATATCGTAATTACGAATATGACTGACTTCATGTCCCATAACAGCTTCTAGTTCTTCACGATTCATGATAGCTAGGAGACCTGACGTCGCAGCAACCGCTGCGTTTTGAGGGTTAGAACCTGTCGCAAAGGCATTTAAGGCTGGATCATCAATGATGAAAACACGGGGCATAGGAACCTGAGCGACCATAGCCATATCTTCTACTACATGGTAGAGGTCTGGTGCCGTTTGCTCATCCACCTCACGCGCTCCATTCATGGACATGACAATCTCTGTTGATTGAAAAATCATGGACAAGGCATAGATAAAGCCGATAATCAGTGCGATCACCAAACCACCAAGCCCAGACCGCATAAAGAGATAACCAACCGCATAGCCAACAAGAGCTAAGAGTAGGAAAAATACCAGCAACAAAATCCAGGTTCTTCGTTTATTGCTTGCAATTTGATCAAACAACATCTTAGTCACCTAAACCGCTAAAATCAACTTTAGGAACTGCCTTTTCCTCTTCTGGTGTTTGAAGGAAATCTGCTGCTTTAAATCCAAACATTCCAGCGATGATATTGCTTGGGAAAGTTTCTAATTTTACATTGTAGTTGCTGACAACACTGTTATAGAGTTGACGAGAGTATGAAATTTTATTTTCTGTATTGGTCAACTCCTCTTGCAATTTAACAAAATTGGCACTGGCTTTCAAATCTGGATAGCTTTCTGCAACTGCAAAGATACCTGAAACCTGACGAGTGAGGGCATCACTAGCTTTCATAGCTTCAGCTGGTGAAGTTGCTGCCGCCACTTGATTACGTAGTTCAGCTACCTTTTCAAGGGTAGAACCTTCATACTTTGCATAACCTTTAACAGTTTCAATCAAGTTTGGCAAGAGGTCATTTCGACGCTTCAATTGAACATCAATCTGGCTCCATGCCTCCTTTGTTTGCATACGATTCTTAACCAAACCGTTATAGCTAACAATCACAAAAATCACAACAAGAGCGATAACTCCAAGAATAATCCAAGTCATTTTTTATAATTCCTTTCTGCTTTTAGATTAGTACCAGTATATCAAATTTTTCATGATTGTGGTAAAATAAGATGATACTAAAGAAGGAAATAACTATGAAACCAGAAACATTTTACAACCTGCTTGCCGAGCAAAATCTTCCACTTTCGGACCAGCAAAAAAACAATTTGAACGTTATTTTGAGCTACTGGTCGAGTGGAATGAAAAGATTAATTTAACAGCAATTACGGACAAGGATGAAGTTTATCTCAAACATTTTTACGATTCGATTGCACCTATTCTTCAAGATTTGATTCCCAATGAAACTATCAAACTTCTTGATATTGGAGCTGGGGCGGGATTTCCTAGTCTACCAATGAAAATCCTCTATCCACAGTTAGATGTAACTATCATTGATTCTCTCAATAAGCGCATCAACTTCCTCCAACTCTTGGCTCAGGAGCTGGATTTGGAAGGAGTTAACTTCTACCATGGACGTGCAGAGGACTTTGCCCAAGACAAGAACTTCCGTGCTCAATATGATTTTGTAACAGCTCGTGCGGTTGCCCGTATGCAGATCCTATCTGAATTAACTATTCCCTACCTTAAAGTTGGTGGAAAACTACTGGCACTCAAGGCAAGTAATGCGCCTGAGGAGTTGTTAGAAGCTAAGAATGCTCTCAACCTCCTCTTCAGTAAGGTCGAAGACAATCTCAGCTACACCCTACCAAATGGAGATCCGCGCTACATCACAGTGGTGGAAAAGAAAAAAGAAACACCAAATAAATTTCCACGTAAGGCTGGCATGCCCAATAAACGCCCACTTTAATTTTTTTAGTAAAAAAATATTTACAAAGTCAGCCTCGCTCTTTTATTTTTAGGCTCGGGAAAAAATGATTTACAAAATCAACCTCGCTCTCTTATTTTCGGGCTCGGGAAAAAATGATTTACAAAATCATTTTTTTCTGCTATACTATCCTAAGCAAAGGTTTTTAATGTCATCCCGTGAGGTGACGAAGACGCAGAAATATTTAAAACTCTTTAAAGTCTAGATTTTAGAGAAGTCTTACTCTGAGGGCCTATTGCTGTAAAATAATGGGCTCTTTTTTGATGCCCAAAAGTGAGGTTTATATGAAACAAGAATCAACTGTTGATTTGTTACTAGACGTTGACCAACGTCCTTCGGCTGGAAAAGGAATTCTCCTTAGCTTCCAACACGTTTTCGCCATGTTTGGTGCAACCATCTTGGTACCATTGATTTTGGGAATGCCTGTATCTGTTGCCCTTTTTGCTTCAGGTGTGGGAACACTCATCTACATGATCGCAACTGGTTTTAGAGTTCCAGTTTATCTAGGATCATCATTCGCCTTTATCACAGCTATGTCCCTAGCTATGAAGGAACTAGGAGGGGATGTATCAGCTGCACAAACAGGGGTTATCCTTACAGGTTTTATCTATGTCCTTGTGGCTGCAAGTGTTCGTTTTGCGGGTACAAAATGGATTGATAAACTCTTACCACCAATCATCATCGGACCTATGATCATCGTTATTGGTCTTGGACTTGCAGGTTCAGCTGTTACTAACGCTGGTCTTGTAGCGGATGGAAATTGGAAAAATGCTCTTGTAGCGGTTGTTACTTTCTTGATTGCTGCCTTTATCAATACAAAGGGAAAAGGCTTCCTACGAATCATTCCATTCCTCTTTGCCATTATCGGTGGTTACCTCTTCGCACTAACACTTGGCTTGGTTGACTTTACACCAGTCCTTAAAGCTAACTGGTTTGAAATTCCTGGTTTCTACTTGCCATTTAGCACAGGTGGTGCCTTTAAAGAATACAATCTTTACTTTGGTCCAGAAACCATCGCCATCTTGCCAATCGCTATCGTAACAATTTCTGAGCATATCGGAGACCATACTGTTTTGGGTCAAATCTGTGGCCGTCAATTCTTGAAAGAACCAGGTCTTCACCGTACTCTTCTTGGTGACGGTATCGCAACTTCAGTTTCTGCCTTCCTTGGTGGACCAGCCAATACAACTTATGGAGAAAATACCGGGGTTATCGGTATGACTCGTATCGCTTCTGTCTCAGTTATCCGTAACGCTGCCTTCATCGCGATTGCCCTTAGCTTCCTTGGTAAATTCACTGCCTTGATTTCAACCATTCCAAATGCTGTACTTGGTGGTATGTCAATCCTACTCTATGGAGTTATCGCCAGCAACGGTTTGAAGGTCTTGATTAAAGAACGTGTTGATTTCGCTCAAATGCGTAACCTCATCATCGCAAGTGCTATGTTGGTCCTTGGACTTGGAGGAGCTATCCTTAAACTCGGTCCAGTTACCCTTTCAGGTACTGCCCTATCAGCCATGACAGGAATCATCTTGAACTTGATCTTGCCATACGAAAATAAAGACTAAACGTCTTGACACAAAAAGTCCGCTCAGACAACTGAGTGGACTTTTCTAATTTTTAAGTCCCCCAAGCAACCAATATATAGATCAGGCTAGAACCAAACATATCTGCTAAAGCATGCATGAGAAAGAATGGAAGGAGATTTTTAATTTTATATTTGTATAAGAAATAATAGAATAAGCCATAAACTACACCGATTACCAAAGCCCATACTAATCCTTGATAGGTGTGGAAGGAAATACGAATACTAGTAGAATAAATCAAAATCAACCACTTGTGTTTTTCCTTCACTGAAGTTAACAAACCTAGAAAGAAAAACTCTTCATAAAATCCATTTAGCAAGGCATAGGCAATCGCTATCGGGCTGAGAGCTAAGAACTTCCCTATTATTTGCGTGAAATCTATATAGGCAAAAAGGTCTGGATTAAAGTAGTTATATTTACCAGTGAGAGTTGTAACCAAGTCTCCAAACAATCCCACTAAAGCAAATACAAATGGAACCCAAAAGATAATGGACCAATTCCAGTGAATAGGAAGCTGTTTAAAATCATAATTTCGAATCAAAAGATAGAGTAAGGTCACAGCCAGTAATATAGTTTGCAGGGTAAAATTACTAAAATAAGCAGCACCTTCGCTTGCAGCCTGTCTAACTGTCCCTTCTGTACTTGATGCACCCGTTGGAAACGTATTTGCTAAAAATAGCTCGGTTGAACGAATTATAAACTGACCAAACATTATGATCGTAATAATCACAATATCAAACCATCTCAAGTATTTTAGAGGTTTAGATGGATGTATTTTTTTAAAATATTCGTATTTTCTCCAGGTATTCTATACTCATATAAATATTTTAAGAAAAAAGGCTTAAACTTTTATAAAATTTCATTAATTCATTTAGATTCAAAAGCTTTTATTAGTAAAAATAACCCCTCTTTGAGAGTGGTTATCATCTACTTTCATTTTTTGTTTATTTCTCTAACAATAAATCCTTCAACGAAATCAAAGTGACTGCAATTAAAATCATTGCCATACCAAGAAAATCAATGGGATAAAATTGTTCATTCATAATTAGGAAGGCAAAGAAAACCGCCGAGATTGGCTCAATTGAAGCCAACAAACTTGACTTGACCGGTCCAATCAGACTGGCTCCTTTTAAGAAGGCTGTATAGGAAAAGACAGTTCCGATAAGGATAATGCCCGCAAAAGCGAGAAGAAAATCAAGACTTGTTGGGATAGTAGCCTCTAGAACTCCTGTAAAAGGAAGGGCGACCAAACCTGCTATGACCATTCCCACACCAATGACCAAACTACTCCCCCACTTCTGAATCAAGGCTATGGGCAAAATGATATAAAGTGCATAAGTTAGGGCAGAAAAGAGACCCCAGAACAGGCCAGCAGGTGTCATAGATAACTAGTCCAACTGTCCATGAGTTGCGATTAGGAAGGTTCCTCCGATGGCTAATATGATAGAAACAATTTCTCCCAGTGTCGGCGCCACCTTATCCTTGATACAGCTATAAATCAAAACTCCGACAGGGCAAACATACTGAAGCACCGTCGCTGTTCCTGCATTGGTCTCCTGAATAGCAGATAGATAGGCAAATTGATTGAGGAAGAGGCCAATCAGAGCAAAAATAAGAAGAGACAGCAAACTCTTTCTATCCTTTAAAAAGGCCAGCATTCTATCCTTTGCAGTAGCATAAGCCAAGACTATGAGAATCCCACCGGCGATTAAAAGTCGTAAATTAGTTAAAACCAGAGACGAAATTCCATGTGCCATCAGGTATTGGCCACTCGTTCCTGACAAGCCCCAAGCAATCCCAGCCACAACTGTTAATAAAGTCCCTTTTAAAATATTTGGCATGTCTCTCCTTACTCTTCTTTGCGAATCAAGTCCATCACTTGATTGCGGTCTACAATCCATTGAGCCCTCTCATCCTTTTCATAGGTACGATTCGATAGGAAAATAGCCGCTTCTTGCTTCTGACGATTCCACATGATAAAGGTACCTGTATAGCCCGTATGGTCTAGCCAATCTCCTTCCAAATTCCATGCTAAAGAACGTTCCTTGTCATCCAAAGGAGAAAAATTTCGACTCAAATCTCTTGCAAAATCATCTTCTAAATAGTGTTCTAAAAAGATTTGTAAATCCTTTACAGTCGAAAATAAACCAGCACTACCTGCATGTCTTCCCAGAAGGCGAGCCTTGGGATCATGTACTATGCCTACCTCTACACCTCTGACTGTTGGAACAGCAAGCTCAACAGGCCCAAACTGGGTATCCGCCATTCTCCAAGGATTCCAAACTTGTTCTTGTAAAATCACATCCAAGTCTTGATTAAAGATTCTTTCCAAAATAAAACCTAAAAGTAAAAAATGGACATCCGAATAAAGAAAGGCTGGCTGATTTCGTCTATTGAGATGAAACATCGCTTCCTTTAATTCTGAATCTGTTAAAAGATCACGATTGGGAATAAACGGATCAAGGTCTGTTGCGTGAGTCAAGAGCTGGCGAATAGTGATGTCTGGATAATCACTTTCAGCTAAAAAATCTGTTACCGGTCTATCAATATCTAATTTGCCTTTTTCCCACAAGAAGGTAAAAACGGTACCAACTCCAACAACCTTGCTGACACTGGCTAGGTCGTAAACTAGTCCTGCCTCTGTCTGCAAGCCATGCTCTGGGTCACTCTGGCCTAAATAGAACTCCGTCCATTGATTGTCCTTAAAATATGCAAAAGAGGCTCCGGGATAGATCCCTGCCTCGATTTGTTCTTCTATTTTTTTAATAATCTTGGTCAACTTCATACTTTTTCAAACCACAATTCAACATTATTTCTATCTTTACCAAGGAAGAATTTTTCAGACTTAGGAATAAAATATTCGGTAGACTCAAATTTCTTGCGAAGACTTGCTATATCTAGTTCATTGACCAGGAACTTGAGCATAGATAAGTCCCAAGTAACCGAATTGTCCACAGTCAAATCCTGCCCCTCAGCTGGGATAAAACCAAGTGATGTCCCAACTTCAGATGATTCCAAGTAACTTTCGATATCAGTTGGGAGATGTAATTCCATAGAAATCTCAAATTTACTTAAAGAAATTGATTCCAAATCTGTTTGAAATTCAGGTTTTTCTCCTACTTCTACTAGACTTTCTCTATCATCTTCCGCATGAATCAAAATCAAATCATCTTCGGGTGAAAAAATTTCAAAAGCGTAGCCATTTTGACCTTTATACAATCGATGAATCGAATTAGTTTTAGATAAGAGTTCTTCGATTTCCAAGGGATTTTCCACCTTGACAATCAATCTAGCTAGTTTCTTTCTTCCCTCTACCTTACGAGTGCGCATACTTGGAGCTTCTTCTAAAATCAGCTTTTCTAGACCTGTTTGATCACCTAGTGACAGAAAGGCTGATTCTTCTAACAAGGCCTTCATGCCAAGAGTTTCAATATAAAATGTTTCATTTAATTTTCTATTATTTACTTTTAAAGTAGGAATAATCCGTACAATCTGATTTACATTCATAAATTCCTCCAACTCTTTTATTTTAAAGGATTTTAGAATTTTTTACAAGAAATTATGCTCAGATTTACCTTTTTTTCGTAAAATTTCATCTAAAAAACCGAGGATTTCCTCGGTTTCAATTTCTTATAGGTAAAGGAATTTGAAGATAGCTACTGCCGCAATTGCTGCTGCGATAGGTGCTACTACTGGTACCCAAGAATACCACCATTTTGAATCACCTTTGTGCTCACCAAGAACTGATTTTGGAAGGAAAGCATGAAGGAGACGTGGTCCCAAGTCACGGGCTGGGTTCAAGGCAGGTCCTGTAGGTCCACCAAGTGATGTTACCAAGGCCATAACAAGGAATCCAAGTGCCAAGTGAGCAATTCCAAGACCAGAAGTCATAAATGGCGCTACTTGTTCTTTAGCTTGGTCAAGTGCTGCTGTTACTTGTTCTTGAGGAATTGTTTGACCTTGAGTAGTTGCTTGTGCAACTTGAGCATTGATAGCAGCTTGTGCTTTTGATACTAGTTCAGCACCAAAGAAGTTTTTAGTCATACCAAGGGCTGCAAAGAAAAGAACAAATGAACCAACAAACTCATTTACGAAACCATTAACAGTTGCTGCAAAACGTGATTCTTTTGTACCATTATCCAAACTTGAAATTGTTGAGAAAGTACCCAAGATGTTGTTTGGATTTTCAGTTTTCAAGTAGTATGGGCGGTGTGTTGCCACAACCAAGGCTTGACCAAAGATAGCACCCAAAACTTGTGCGATGATATAAGGTGCAACTTGTGCCCAAGGGAAGAGACCGCTGATCGCAAGTCCAAGAGTGAAGGCTGGGTTAATGTGGTTACCAGATACGTTACCAAACATCAAGGCTGGGATCATAACCCCCATACCATAACCAACAGCGATAACGATCCAGCCACTTTGGTGACCTTTCGTACCTTTAAGTTCAACGTTGGCAACTGCACCATTTCCAAGAATGATCAAAATAGCAGTGGCCAAAAATTCAGTGGCATATTTAATTGCCCATGTGAAATCCATTTGATAGATTCTCCTTAAAATTTTTTAGACAATCCTTATTCTATCAATTTTTATATCTTTTAGCAACAGGTTTTCTAAAAGAATATATGGGAAAGCGGTTTTATTTCTCTTATTGAAACAAAAGGATTAAGGAGGTGCATTTCCTTAATCCGAGAGTTCTTATTCTTGACGTTGTCCGAAATCAGCAATCATCTGCTCCATTTCTTGTCGACTCGGAGTTGTCAACATATAAAGGTAATCCCCTTGAAGTTCCGCAAAGGCTGCAGGCATGATTTTTTTAACCTTGAACTGATGGCTGTATTTGGCAAGCAAGTCCTCCTCAGAATAGACATAGTGAACATTCGCACGACGGGATGTAGCTAAACAATATTGAGCTTCAAAGTCCGACGCTGGGAACTCTTCGCCTGCTACAATAGCTGCATAGCCACGGTAGAGGTCCAAGGAATGGGCAAAGTTATAAACATCAATGGTAAAACCACCTGCAGGGCGGTTATTGTACTCAATGGCGATGTAATCATCCCCTTCACGGAAGAACTCGATATGGAAGAACCGTTCTTTCATACCAAATTCTTTGACAATTGCCTCACCATATTTACGTAATTTAGGATCCATATCCTTGAGAACGTAATAAGAATTGTCCATCTTGTAAATCATGAGATCAAGCGGTGTATAGGCGTAATCAAAAGTTGTTGAAAAGACAATCTTACCATCCTTGTCCACTAGACCATCAAAGGTGCAAATTTCGTTGGAAGTGACAAATTTTTCAAAGAAATAAATAGTTGAATGGTCCCACTCTTGCTTGAAGTGATTGATATCGTCTTCTGTTTCAAGCTTAAAGGTCGCGGCTGCTCCCACTCCATTGTCAGGTTTGGCAATCATAGGAAGACCAATTTCTTTCACAGCTTGATTCACATCTGCTTCCGTCTTGATAACAGCTCCAGGTACCACGGGGACACCTGCTTTTTTGAAAAGTTTCTTCATTTCAGACTTAAATTTCGTCTTTTTGAGATCCTCTGGTTTGGCACCAAAGACATTGAATTGTTCTCTGAGTGTTGCATCCAGCTCAAGCCAGTATTCATTATGAGACTCGATACGGTCAATTGGACCATGTTTATAAAAGAGAAAAGCAACAGCGCGCTTGACTTCGTCTATGTTCTCAAGATTATCAACGCGGAAATACTCAGTCAGGCTATTGCGCAAGGGATCATCCAGTTGCTCGTAGGGCTCTTGACCAATTCCCAAGACGGTAATGCCTTTATTGGCTAGTTCGATGGTAAACTGTTGAAAGTTTTGTGGATAATAGGGAGAAATAACAAGGTAATTCATAGGTAACTCCTTTTATAGATACAGGTGTCCAAGAAAATAGGGCATTTGTTTACGCCACCATTCCCAGTCATGGGCGACATCGTGTCCCCATTCAGCAAACCAGGCTGGAATTTGTTTCTGGTCAAAGGCTTCTTTGAGCTTGTAAAAGGATGGTAAACCATCTTGTTCCCAGGCACCGAGACCCGTACAAAGCACAATCTCTGCCTGACGATAACGGTCAATAAACCAGCCGTCGTTTTGGTTCCAGATATAATCTACTGGCGAGTTTTGGTAAATAGCATCGTCATTGTAGTAATCGCCGACAAAGAAACGTGCATCGTAAACACCACTAAGAGCAATCACCTTTGTAAAAACATCTGGATGTTGGAGAAAAAAGTTGACTGCATGGTAGGCGCCCATCGAGCAACCTGTCGTCATCATACCATCAAACCAACCTGTCTTGTACTTGATAAAAGGAATGGCCTCTTCAATCACATAGCGTTCATAGGTACGGTGCATTTCCGCTTGGTCGTGCCCATTTTTCCAAGTGGCCAACCAGCTCTCACTGTCAACACTGGATAGGGTAAAAAACTGAACACGGCCTTCCTCGATAAAAGAAGCACAGGCCCCAATTATGCCAAAATCATAGTATTCGTTGTGACTACCACCTGATGAAGCAAAGACCACAACTGGAATCCCAGCATGTCCATAACGATTAAGGTACATTTCACGGTTAAGATTGCCACTCCAGTGGCTAAGGTTTTCAATATGCATATTTTCTCCTTTCTCACTTTACCATTTCTCTGCAAAAAATCTCAAACAGTCTGGTAAATTTTCCGACCAAGGAATTTCACTATGGATAGCACCAGACTGAACTTTCAAGACAAGATTATCCAAATGAACTCCCCCTGCTATCAAATCATGGTAATAGCGAAGCGATGAATCGATATAAGCTTGTTTGATATTGCCAGCCATCAAGGTCTTGTCTGTATCATCCGCTTCTTCTGTTCCTACATAGATGAAGATTCGCTGGTCAGGCGATAGTTTCTGGCGCTCGATATAACGGTTAAAGGTTTCTTGGTGGAGCCAGTTAGCAGATGAAAAGACACCCAAGCAACCAATTTGGTCTTGGTATTCCAAACCGATAAACTGGGTAATATTGCCGCCTAGTGAGGAACCAATCATAGCCGTATGCCGGCGGTCAGCTTTGGTTCGATAGGTCTCATCAATAAAAGGTTTGACCACCTCCATGACAAACTCGGCATACTCCACACCCTTACCGCCAAACTGCTGTCCTGGGATTGGAGATTCTTGGAACTTCCAAGCCGCATACTCATTCATCCGCCCTATACCATCATTATCAATGGCAACGACAATCATGCGACTGATATCAGGATTTCGCTTGATGGCTGGGATAATCTTCCACGAGTGACCAATGAAAGATTCTTTACTATAAAAGACATTTTGCCCGTCATGAAAGTAAACAACAGGATAGGAGCGGTCCGTGTCTTTCTCATAATCTTTAGGAAGAAGAACACGTACACGGCGCTCCTTACCTGTATAAGGAACCTTGAGTTTGTGTTCTTTCATTTTTAAATAAAAGTAGGATTGATTCATTGTCAGAAAACTCTCTATATTCAAAATTTTATCTTATTATATCACAGTTTAACAAAAAAAGTCAGTTTTTCTTCCATTTTTGGATTAAAAACTAACTTTTTCATTTAATTTTCTAAATTCTTTTGGATTTTCTGATTAGAGGAGATTGTCAATCAAGTCATCTACTTCATCTTTTTCAACCTGCAGTGTAATCTCAGTAATCATAATCCCTGCCACTGCTCTCTCAACCAAACCTTCAACATCCATGCGTGCTTCATATTGCTCTGCATTCTTAATTTTAGGATTGGTCTTAGGACGGTCAGGCGCAAAAATAGTACAGCAATCTTCAAAAGGCTGGATAGAAATGTCAAAGGTGTCAATTTCCTGGGCAATGTCAATGATTTCCAACTTATCCATTGTCACAACTGGACGGATGATGGGAGTGTTGGTAACTGCATTGATAGCCTGCATGCTCTCCAAGGTCTGGCTAGCTACTTGACCAAGACTTTCCCCATTGATGATAACCAAACCATTTCGTACCTCGCGAATACGATCGGTAATCCGCATCATAAAACGGCGTGTCAAGGTCATGAGGTAAGCTTCTGGCGCTTTAGCCTTAATTTCCTCTTGAATCTCTGTGAAAGGCACTTCGATAAACTGGATATTTCCGCCAAACTTGGTTAATTTGCGGGTCAAATCTTGCGCTTTTTTAAGAGCCCCTGGACTAGTATATGGTGGGCTAGCAAAGTGAACCGCCTCAATATCTACTCCTCGTTTAAGAGCTAGATAACCCGCCACAGGTGAATCAATTCCTCCTGATAACATGAGCATGCCTTTACCAGAACTTCCCACAGGTAATCCTCCTGCTCCACGAAAGGTTTCATAGGAAATATAAGCCGCTTCCTCACGAATCTCAACCTGAAGATTAATATCTGGATTTTTCATCTGAGCTTTCACATTTGGAATAGCCTTAAAAACAGCACTACCAAGAGTTTGATTGAGTTCACGACTATCAAGTTCAAAGGTGTGATCGCTACGCTTACTAGTGATTTTAAAGGTCATCCCTTCCTTGTAAGTTTCTTTCATAATCTCTTGGACAGCAGACTTAAGAACTTCCACAGACTTTTCTACTTTATAAACGGGAGAGAAGTTTTGAATTCCAAATACTTGTTTGAGCGATTCTGCTACTGCGGTATAATCAGCTCCATTGAGGTAAGCGTGGGCACGATCGCGATCTGCGGTTACCTTAACTTGGGGATAGATAGACAAAACGTCTGAAATATTATTACGAAGTTTATTGATGAAACGCATACGATTTTTGTGTTTGGTTGACAATTCTCCATAGCGAATCATAATTTCTGAATACTGCATAAATGCTCCTATCTTACTTTTCTAGTTTGATTATAAATTAATTTTAGCTTGGTCAAAAACTGCTCGACATGACTCATATCATTTTCAAGATCTAGACTAAGACGCACAGCTGACTGGGCCTTATCCTTGTCGACTCCCATAGCTATCAAGGTTCCAGCTGGTTTCCCTGCCTTGGACGAACAAGCAGAGGTCGTTGAGATGAAAATATCATAGTCTTCAAAGGCGTGAACAATGACTTCACCACGAACACCCTTGATTCCAAAAGTCAGGATATGAGGGGCAAAGTCTTCCTCATCTGAAAAGACAAATATATCTGGATAGTCTAAAAGAGCTTGGCGAATCACTGCCTTCATCTGTCCAGTCTTGCTTGTAAAGAAATCTAGCTTCTCCATAGACAAACGGAGAGCCTTGGCTGTCGCTGCAATTCCTGCCACATTTTCAGTTGTCGAACGGTAATCACGTTCCTGACCACCACCTGTTAAAAGAGGCGTAATCTTCTTGCCATACTTGATATAGACAAAACCAACACCACGAACTCCGTGGAACTTGTGACCAGAGAAAGTCGCAAAATCCACTCGTTCTGTCAGATACTTTTCAGTCGGAATCTTAGCAAGTGCCTGAACCGCATCAACGTGGAAGGAAATAGTCGGCTTATCTGCCAACAGTTCTGAAATAGCTTGAATAGGTTGAATCGAGCCGATTTCATTGTTCACAGCCATAACAGAAACGAGGGTCGTATCAGGTCTTATCAAATCTGCTAACGCTTCAACATCCACAAATCCTTTGTTATCAACTGGAGCAAAATCCACTTCAAATCCTTGACTTTTCAACCAGAGGGCTGATTCTTTGACCGCCGGATGTTCTATGGCTGATACGATGATGTGCTTGCCAAACTGGGCCTTTTCAAAGGCCACACCCTTGATGACCCAGTTATCTCCTTCTGTCCCACCAGAAGTAAAGAAGATTTCATCGCTTTTCTTACCAATTAAACCTGCAATCTGTTGGCGAGAAGCATCTAAAATTCGTGTTGCCTGGTCTCCCAAACGATGAAGACTAGATGGATTTCCTAAAATTTTTGAAGCGACCTGCATATAAGTTTCAAGTGCTTCAGGATAGGGCTTGGTCGTCGCCGAATTATCAAAGTAAATCATGTTTTCTCACGCTTTCTAAAATCACTTCTTCTATTGTATCATGAAACGGAGCTTGCGACAAGAAAGGGCAATTCCTCTTTTTTTAAGATTTTTTTAAAGAAATGCGGTATAATAAATTTTAATTAAAGGAGAGAATGTATGTCTAATTATCGTAGAACTTCAAAACCAAAAACAGAACACATCAAAAAAGGCTTCACGGTCTTTCAAAAAACCGTCGCTACTATCGGTAGTATTCTCGGCTTAATTACCGCAAGTATCACTATCATGAACGCCTTGGATAATAACAAAAATACTAAAAAAGAACCTACGACAAGCCAGACGACAACAATTGTCAAAGAAATTCAAAAGGAATCCCCTCAGGAAAACACTAGTCCTAATAAGGAAAATAACACTTATCAAGAAAAACCACAACAAGAAGAAACACCAAAATCCAGCGTCAAGGAAGAGAAGAAAGAAGAGCAGAAAGCAGCAACTCAGGAATCTTCTATACCAGCTACAAATAAAGAAACAAGCGATAACGGAACACAGTCAAATACGACGAGTTCTGAAGCTAAAACAAATCAGTAATCACAAAAATAGCTTCCCTCCAAACTTGGAAAGAAGCTATTTTTTTATTGTTGTAAAACTTTTCTCGGTTTGGTACCTTCAGCTGGACCGATGACACCTGCCATCTCAAGCTCTTCCATGAGACGGGTCGCACGGTTAAATCCAACTGACAAACGACGCTGAATCATAGATGCGCTGGCTTTCTGGGTTTCGATTACCAAAGCCTTGGCTTCTTCAAAAAGCGGATCCCCACCAGCTTCACCATCTGAAAATTCACCTTCATTTTCAGAAACCTCACCTGGATCAAAACTCTCATCGTAGTCTGCATCTGCCTGAGCCTTGATGAAGTTTACAATGCGTTCGACATCGTCATCCGAGATAAAGGATCCTTGCAGACGAACTGGATGATTTTCATCGATTGGTTTAAAGAGCATATCTCCTCGTCCAAGCAATTTCTCTGCTCCATTTTCATCCAAGATAGTACGGGAATCTGTACCAGATGAAACCGCAAATGCGACACGAGATGGGACATTGGCCTTGATCAGACCAGAGATGACATCAACGGATGGACGCTGGGTTGCAAGAATCATGTGAATGCCGGCAGCACGCGCCTTCTGCCCAAGACGAATGATAGCATCTTCTACTTCCTTGCTAGCCACCATCATGAGGTCAGCCAACTCATCCACAATCACGACAATGAGCGGTAGCGGAACCTGCTTGTACTCAGACTGGGCATTGAACTCTTCTACCTTGGCATTAAAACCTGCAATATTCCGAACTCCCACCTTGGCAAAGAGTTCATAACGATTTTCCATCTCATCCACAACCTTTTGCAGAGCCTTGCTTGCCTTACGTGGATTGGTCACAACTGGAATCAAGAGATTGGGAATATCATTGTAAACAGACAACTCAACCATCTTGGGGTCCACCATCATAAACTTGACCTGGTCGGGTCTTGCCTTCATGAGAATGCTAGCAATAATACCATTAACAGCTACTGACTTCCCTGAACCCGTTGAACCTGCGACGAGCAAGTGGGGCATCTTGGAGAGGTCAAATGTTCTTGCGGTGCCATTAACTGCCTTCCCTAAAGGAATTTCCAAGAGATTTTCTGCTTTAGTTTGAGATTGCTCCCAAAGTTCACGGAAAGACACAGTGGCAATCTCGGAGTTGGGCACTTCGATACCAACGAGAGATTTCCCTGGGATAGGTGCTTCGATTCGGACATCCTTGGCCGCCAAGGCTAGAGCGAGGTCATCTGCGAGATTGGAGATGCGGTTGACCCTTACACCCACTGCTGGCTTGACTTCATACTTGGTCACTGATGGCCCAATTTCGGCCCGTTCAACTGTTACCTTGATACCGAAGCTAGCAAAGGTTTCTTCTAGGATTTTGATGTTTTCTCGGACGATTTTCTTTTCTTTAGACTGGTCCTTTGGTTTATCTGGGGCAAAGAGTTGTAAGCTTGGAAGTTTGTATTCAAGGGCCTCCTTAGCAGAAAAATCGACCTGTACGTCTTCATCATCAGAGCCATCTTCCTGTTCAGGGAATTCAAGTTCAGCTTGAGGAAGGATGATTTCTGGTTCTACCCACTCTTCATCTGGAAAAGGTGGAACGTCAAGTACAACATCTTCTGTCAAAATTTCACCTGTTTCCATATCAACAGGAGGCAAATCGAGTAAGGCTTTTTCAGCCTCTTCTTGTTCTAATCTAGCCTCTTGCTCAGCCTTTTGACGAGCTTTTTCTTCTTGTTTGACAAAGCGTTCCTCTTTTCGACGCTCATGTCCTTCCCGCCATTTGGCAAAGCCTTTACTGCAAAATTCAGCAATATCGTAAACAGACCAAGGACTGATTAGGAGAGCGCCTGCTAAAATCAAGATAGAACCAATGAAGTAAGTGCCGATATTTGAGAAGAGAAAGGCTGTTAGCACATAGAGGGCAACACCAATCAAGCCTCCACCAGCAAAACTGGTCGTTCGAAAACCAGTCAGATCAGTCACAACCTGAGCCATGGTTCCTTTTAGAACGGACTTGTCCAAACCATATTTCCAAACTAAGTAGGCCTCAAAAATCAAGAGCAAACCTGCAAATATGGTGAAAAAGCCAGATAAGAGCCCTTCCTGTTTTCGTATCCACTTGAAAAAGAAGAGGTAGATTAATAGGCCGAATATTGCCAGATAAGCTAGGCTACCCACCAGCAAGCGAATTAAATTGTAAAGGGTGATACCTGCAGCCCCTAATTTAAATGCTGCGAAAATCAATAAAAGAGCGATTCCCAACGAAATCAACATTCGTTGAATCGCTTCTTTTCTTTCGAGTTCTGCTTTAGACGGTCTCCGTCTTGTTTTACTTGTATTCTTGTTTGCCATTCTTCTATTATACCATATTTCACAGGCATTTCGGAAAAGGTCAATATTCTCCTTGGATAGTTCAGTATTGGGAGATTCAAATAAAATTTTCTTATCCATAGTTTCCCACTCTAAGTAATTTCAGAACATCTTTTTGATAGCCTTTATAATCCAGCTGACTGTTCATCAAAAACAGAAGAGATGCAAAATTTAGAAATTTTGATATAATAGAACTATCAAAAAGTAAAGGAATGATTGGTATGAACGCAATCACAGCTCACAGCTCACAGCTCACAGCTCACAGCTCACAGCTCACAGCTCACAGCTCACAGCTCACAGCTCACAGCTCACAGCTCACAGCTCACAGCTCACAGCTCACAGCTCACAGCTCACAGCTCACAGCTCACAGCTCACAGCTCACAGCTCACAGCTCACGCTGATTATGTAATCAAGCGTATTTTTTGTCAAGCCCTAAAACAGACTTTTTCACATTTTTGTGAGAAGGTCTTTTCTGTTGTGTATGAAAGTGAGGGACTTGTATGAGTCAAGCATTCGAAACAGCGATTCAACGAGCCCTGCGAGAGGTGGTGGAAAGCTTTGCTGAACAGTATGTAGCTGAGGGACTGCTAAAAAAAGACGCTATTATAACCGATTTAGATAATTATAAACCTGAGTTGGTTGAAAAGATTTTGACAAATGCAATTCTAAATGAAGCATTTACCGAGGATATTGCTGGTGCGACAATTTTGAAAATCAATGATATCATTCAAATGCTTGAAGTTGATGAATATTGGTCAAACTCTTACACGCGTTACGCCAATAAAATTGGATTGTCGACTAATAATCGCTATTTAGATGAAGTAACAGATGTTGTACTAGATTTCCCCTACAAAGATACTATATTAAAAGCTGGTATGAGCAAGGAAGATAACGAAGAGGAAGGTGTCATCGAATCTTTTTTAAATGAAACAATAGCCCATGAAGAAATTGACGTTCTTCTCGATAATAAGATTTTTAAAAATGCTAAGAAATATGACGAGAATGGAGAGTCAGATATTTCAGAAATCAATGATACTGATAATCTTATTATCAAAGGGAATAACCTTCTTGCTCTGCATAGTTTAAAAAAACGTTTTGCAGGGAAAGTTAAATGTATTTTTATAGATCCTCCGTATAACACTGGATCAGATAGCTTTATTTATAATGATAAATTTAGTAGATCTACTTGGCTGGTTTTTATGAAAAATAGATTGAAAATTGCGAAAGAGTTATTAAAGAGTGACGGAACACTTTGGGTACAGACCGATGATTCACAACATGCCTATCTTAAAGTATTACTAGATGAAATTTTTGGAGAAGGATCTTATTTAAATACAGTTACTATTAAGTCCAAATCTTCTTCTGGAGCTAGTGGCGGAGGAGAGGATAGAAGACTTAAGAAGAACACAGAATTTATACTCATCTACGCTAATAATGATGCTCGTATTAATATTCAGACAAAACCATATAAACTGATGAATTACATACAAGAACGTAGAGAAAACGGGAAAAACTTTGCTTATAAAACTGTTTTAGTAAATCCTGGAAAACTAGAAAAAATTGGAGAGACAGTTGATGGTCGTGGGGATTGTATTGAACTTTATCGAGTGAAAGGTTATGAAACTAAGACGATTAACTCATTGATGGCTGAAGAGGGGTTAGATGAAGGTGAAATATATAAGAAGTATTTAGATAAAATTTTTACCACAGAAAATGCTCAAACATCTATTAGAAGTAGAGTGAGAAATAATGTTACCGATGATGGTTACACAATTGCTCGTTATAAACCGGTTTCTGGTAAGAATAAAGGCAAAATAGTTGATGTTGGATTTATCGGTTCGACTAAACGATTAGTTAGTTTTTTAAAAGAAACTGCTTATATTGAGGATGGGGAGGTTTATAAGACCGAGAAAGCTGGAACTCTTTGGGAAGATATTTCATGGAGTAGTATTAAAACAGAGGGTGGTGTATCATTAGAAAATGGAAAAAAACCAGAAAAATTAATACACAGAATTATTGCAAGTTCTAGTGAAGAAAGTGATATTATACTTGATTTTTTTGGAGGATCTGGAACCACAGCAGCTGTAGCTCATAAAATGAATCGTCAATATATCACTATAGAACAGATGGAGTATATTGAGGATTTGATTGTTAAGAGATTGGAAAATGTAGTTAATGGTGATTCTACTGGAATCTCGAAAACTATTGGTTGGGATGGTGGAGGTTCATTTGTCTATGCTGAGTTAATGGACAAAAACTCAACCTTTATTGATGCTGTCCTTAACTCTAAAAATTCTGAAGAATTAAAATCTATCTTTGATGATATGAAATCTACACTTGACTTTGATTTCAGAGTGGATTTACAAGAAGTTGCTCAATCTATCTGGGATGAAGAATTTGAAATGCAGAAAAAAATTCTTGTGAAGATTATTGACAAAAACCAGCTCTATCACAACTACTCCGAAATCGATGATGAAACTATTAAATCGCAACTATCTCAATCAGATTACGATTTCAATAAGAGTTTTTATGGAGAGAAATGATGGCTAAAAATACAAAGAAAAAGGAACTAATCTTTGAACTCTTCAACGAACTGAAACAGTTGGATATGGATATTTTGCATGAACAGCATGGCTGGGAGTTGCCACAGTATATTGTAGAAAATCTCAAGCACGAACCACGTTACTATCAGAGTGAGGCTATTCGTTATTTTCATTACACACAGACATCAGAAACATTCAAGTTTCGAAAACCTAGACAGCTGATGTTCAATATGGCAACTGGTTCAGGAAAGACTGATTTGATGGCTGGTTTAATCCTCTATCTCTATAAAGAAAAAGGGTATCAAAATTTTCTGTTTACAGTGAATACAAATGGTGTTCTGAATAAGACGATTGATAACCTAACGAGTGCCCAATCTACTAAGTTTCTTTTTGACTCTAACCTAGAAATTGATGGGGAACATATCTTTATAAATCAGATTTCAGGAAGATTTCCTGAGTTTCCACTTTCGAATTCTATCAACATCAAATTCGTTTCAATTCAAACGTTGACAAATGAATTGTGTACACAGGCAGAAAATATCATGTCATTAAAAGATTACCAGAAGACAAAAATGGTTATTCTGGCGGATGAGGCTCATCACTATTCTGCTTCTACCAAAAAGAAAAATAAAGCAGAATTGGAAAAAGTCTCATGGGAAAAAAGCCTACTTGATCTCCTTCACGCACATGCTGATAATCTCTTGCTAGAATTTACAGCAACACTTGATTTTGACGATGACACTATTTATCAAAAATATCGAGATAAGATTATTTACCGTTATACCTTGGATTCATACATCAAAGAACGATATTCGAAAAATGTAAGACGCATTCAAACTGGGAATTCCAACGAAGATAACATGCTTAGTACCATTCTTCTGAGTGAATATCGTCGTAAATTTGCTCTAGAAAAATTTGGGATTGAGATAAAACCAGTCATTCTTTTCAAATCACATAAAATTGATGCTTCTAATGAAGCAAATAATCTATTCAATGAGATGATTGAAAAGCTGACTGTAGAAAGTTTAAGGGCATTCCTTATTTCGCAATTGAGAAGTGTATCCGAAGAGCAAAGTCATACCCTACAGCTAGCTTATCAGTATTATCTCGAAAAGGATGATCTTTCAACTGTTGTTCGAGAAATCAAACGTGGTTTTTCACCGACTAGGATTTTAAATGCAAATGATTCAGATAGTGGCTCAAAAGGGTTGCTAGAAACAGGACAGTATCAAGCCCTCAATTCGCTTGAATCGCCCAACAATCTATATCGTGTAGTCTTTGCAGTAGCAAAATTAACAGAAGGTTGGGATGTACTCAATCTATACGATATTGTTCGTATTAGCAATCTGGGTAAGAAGAATGATAAAAGAGATGCTAAATCAACCAATTCCGAGGCTCAGTTGATTGGACGTGGGGCACGATACAATCCTTTCTCCTTAAATAAAAAGATTTCTTACCAAAGACGATTTGATGAATCAGATGAAACAGCAAGTCTTTTGTTGGAAACACTACACTACCATACCCTTAATGAACCGCAATACATCAAGAATTTGATGGCATCACTTGACAAGATGAATCTTGCGACTGGGACTGATGAAAAAAATCCTCCGATTGAAATCAAACTAAAACCCTCTTTCAAGAAAACCCAAATCTTTAAAATAGGTAAACTTTATTATAATGAAACTGAGGAAATTCCTGACAGTCACTATGTGAATTTACGTGCATATGGTGTTGAAATTTCTAAGCTAGGCAATGTAACTTATTTTAAATCTACTTATGAAAGAGCTTACCTTTCAGCTGAAGCAATAGAGTTAAAAACGTCTCAATTGAGGGGAATTGACATTCGTTATTTTAAAAAATCAATTAGCCGCTCTAACTTTTTCCGATTTGAAAATCTGAAAAGATATCTTCCAAATCTCAAATCTATGGAAGATTTTTTGGGGGAAAATTGGCTAGATTTGCAGAATCTTACACTTTCTGTTACAACAGAAAAAGAAACCATTGTAGAAGATTTTTCAGCTATGGAAAAGCTGAAAATTGTTGATAACTTTTTTAACCTACTGGCTATCCAAATAAAGGCAGGTTATCGCAAAGCAAGAGGTACGAACCGCTTTATAGGATATCCAATTACAGAATATCTCGTTGATTATCGTAAACGAATACCTAATTATGATACAGCTAAGAAGAGTGAATCCTTCATCGAACAAAAATTATCTAATATTTCATTTGAAAAATTTGACTTTTTTGCTTATCAATCAGCTATAATCAATAGGAATGAAGAAAATCTAGTTAATGCTATCGCCAACCATATTGATGAACTAAGAGAGAAATATGGAGATGTTTTCCTCATTCGAATGGATGAAAATATGCTAAAAGGGACAGATAAAGTTGAACAATTAAAATTGCATCAATTTGAAGAGAATCCACGAGAAATCAATTTTTCAGGATTTCAGCCAGACTTTATCTTACTCCTTCAAAATAAGGACTACTATCTTCAAATATTCATTGAACCCAAAGGTGAACATTTGGTAGAAAAGGATAGATGGAAAGAAGAGCTTCTTACATATGTCAACGACCATCAGGAAGATTTGGTTTTCGAGAATGAAGTTGAAGGAGTTATCATCAAAGGGCTTAAATTCTATAATCAAGAAAATAGTGAACACACACTAGATCAATTAGCTCAAGTAGCTCTTGAAAAGCCACAATTTGGTGGAAATATTAGGTTGAACTTGTTCTAAATATCAAAAAGACGATTTCCGCTTGGACAATCGCCTTTTTTCGTATTTCCAAAAGTACTATATATTGTGGTTGGTTTAAACTGGTATATAGTTCCCTTTTATTTAACTGCTTGTGGTTTGCGTAGGTAACCATAGACTACACCACTTACGATTGCTCCTACCAAGACAGAAACGAGGTAAAGGAGAGCATTTGAAGTAAGGGCAATCACGAAGATTCCTCCGTGTGGCGCCATGAGTTTAATACCAGTAAGACCAACGAGACCTCCTGCTACTGCTGAACCAAGGATGAAGCTTGGAATCGCACGAGCTGGGTCAGCGGCACCAAATGGAATTGCTCCCTCGGTGATAAATGACAAGCCCATGATAATGTTTGTCAAACCAGAGTTGCGTTCTTCCTTAGTAAATTTATCTTTAAAAAGAAGAGTTGCGACAAAGATTGCAAGCGGTGGAACCATTCCTCCAGCCATAACTGCTGCCATAGCTACTGAACCACCTGAAGAAACAGATGCTGCTAGTGTACCTGTACCAAAGACATAAGCCGCTTTGTTAACTGGTCCACCCATATCGACAGCCATCATTCCACCAAGGACGATACCGAGAAGGACAGCTGAACCGCCTCCAAGACCGCCTAGGAAGTCATTCATGGCAGTATTGATTGCTGCCATTGGAATGTTAACTGCTAGCATAACAAATCCTGTCAAGATTGTTCCAAGAAGTGGCAAGAGAAGGATTGATTTAGCACCTTCAAGTGAACGAGGAACTTTAACGTATTTCTTGATAGCAAGAACCAAAGCACCTGCGATAAATCCACCAACAAGGGCACCTAGGAAACCAGATGAGACACCTGCAAGAGTTGAAGTTGCTTCACCACCTGCTGCATAAGGGATTTTACCAAAGGCAAAACCTTCTTTGGCAATAGCGCCAGCCACGAAACCTGCTACCAAACCTGGTTTTTCAGCGATAGAGTAGGCTACATATCCTGCAAAGACTGGAAGCATCAAACCAAAGGCTGCACCACCAATTTTCATGAACATAGAAGATAGCTCATGGTAAGAACCAAGATTTCCAAGGTTTTCATTTGGCACACCCAAAGCACCATCAATCAAGAAGGCAAGGGCAATCATGATACCACCACCGATAACGAATGGTAACATTTGAGATACACCACTCATCAAGTGTTTGTAGAAGGCACCACCAAGGCTTTGTTTTTCATTAGATGCTGTTGCAGCTTTTACACCATTAGCGGCACGGTAAACTTCAGCATCTCCAGAAAGAGCCAAGTTGATCAGCTCTTCTGTCTTACGGATTCCGTCAGCAACCGGACGATTGATCAATGGTTTACCATCGAAACGATCCATCTCAACTGCCTTGTCTGCTGCAATGATAACAGCTTTAGCCTTACGGATATCTTCCGCAGTTAGTTGGTTACCAACACCGCTAGCACCGTTGGTTTCGACCTTAATTCCAACACCCATTTCAGCAGCCACTTTTTGAAGGGCTTCTTGGGCCATGTAAGTGTGAGCAATACCTGTCGTACAAGCTGTAACAGCCACGATAAAGTCACCAGAGTCATTGGCAGGTGCTTGAAAAGGTTCCTCAGTTTTTTCTGAAGCTTGGTCAAAGAGTTCGATAACTTGGTCAGCTGATGTTGCTTGACGAAGTTTGTCAGCAAAACCGTCTTTCATCAAGTATTGAGACAATTCTGCCAAGGCTGCCAAGTGGGTATCATTTGCACCTTCTGGAGCCGCAATCATGAAGAAGAGGTCAGTTGCTTGTCCATCCAAACTCTCATAGTCAACACCCTTGTTTGACTTAGCAAAGAGAACTGTTGCTTCTTTGACAGCAGCGTTTTTACTGTGAGGCATAGCGATTCCATCACCCAAACCAGTAGAAGTTAGAGCTTCACGAGCTAAGATTCCTTCTTTAAAAGTTTCAAAATCTGTCACATAACCGTGATCTACCAGACTTTTAATCATCTCTTCGATGACAGCAGTTTTTTCAGTTGCCTGCAAATCCAGCAACATGACATCTTTTCTCAATAGGTCTTGAATTTTCATCGTTTTTCTACCTCAACTTTTTCATATGTTTCTTTAATAAATTCTGCCGTTGCCAAGTCATCTGAGAATGTCGTTGCTGTTCCACAAGCTACTCCCCATTTGAAGGCTTCTACTGCATCTTTTGTTTTGACAAATTCACCAGTGAATCCAGCAACCATAGAGTCACCAGCTCCAACTGAATTTTTCACGGTTCCCTTGATTGGTTTAGCAAAGTAAGCTCCCTCAGATGTGACAAGAAGGGCACCGTCCCCAGCCATAGAGATAATGACGTTTTGAGCACCTTTAGCCAGCAATTCTCGAGCATATTTTTCAATTTCATCTAAACTATCGAGTTCAACTCCAAAGATAGCTCCAAGTTCATGATTGTTTGGTTTGACCAAAAGCGGCTGGTAGGCCAAACTATCAATCAAGGTCTGTCCTTCAAAGTCACAAACCACTTGCGCACCCGTCTGACGCGTCAAGGCAATCAAATCCTTGTAGATGACATTGCCTAGATTTTTAGCACTTGAACCAGCAAAGACAACTGTATCTTCTGCTGTCAGACTAGATAAAATAGCTTTCAATTCTTCTAGCTGAACCGGTTCGACAGCTGGACCCCTTCCGTTGATTTCTGTTTCTTGGTCTGCTTTGATTTTAACATTGATACGAGTATCTTCTGCAACTTGGACAAAACGTGTCTCGATTTCTTCATCAGCCAGATTATCTGTGATAAATTTACCAGTAAAGCCACCGATAAATCCCGTCGCTGTATTTGGAATATCCAAACGTTTCAAAACACGACTGACATTGATTCCTTTCCCACCAGCAAACTTATCATCACTATCCATTCGATTGACACTACCGACTTGGACTTGGTCCAAACGAACGATATAGTCAATGGATGGATTGAGTGTGACTGTATAAATCATACTTCTATTACCTCCGTTTTCTCCTTAATAGCCTGCAAGAGCTCATGCCCTTGACTTGTGATAACAATAGCTCGTTTGAGTGGTGCTACCTTGGCAAAGCAAGTTTGTCCGATTTTGGACGAATCGACCAAGACATAAGTCTGTTTAGCATTTTCTAAAATAGCACGCTTAACAGCTCCCTCCTCCATATCGGGAGTCGTATAATAGCCATCATCCACACCATTCATCCCGATAAAAGCACGGTCAAAGTGCAATTGGTTAATCTGGTTAAGAGCAACGCCCCCGATGCTCGCATCTGTCGCCATCTTGACACTTCCTCCAACCATGACCGTTGGAATCTGCTTTTCAACCAACTGTGCCGCATGGTGAATAGAGTTGGTTACTACAGTAATATTCTTATTGACCAATTCATGAATCAAAAAAGCAGTTGTTGTTCCAGCATCGATAAAGATGACATCTTGTTCCTTGATGAGAGAGGCTGCTTTCTGAGCCAGCAACTTCTTTTCTTGAAGGTTTTTGACAGATTTTTCTTGAATGGTTTCTTCTTCCTGCAAGGAGTGGGGTAATTCTGCTCCACCATGCACGCGACGAAGCTTGTTTTCCGCTTCCAACTCATCCAAATCTCTTCGAACCGTTGATTCTGAGGTCTCTAGCAAACTAACTAATTTTTCTAGAGAAACTACATGATGTTGATTTAACTCCTCTAAAATCAGTTGTTTCCGCTCTGTTTTTAACACCAAACCACCTCCTGATATCGTTTACACTATTCATTCTATCACACTTTCTTTTAAAGTCAAGCATTTTTTATCATTTTCTTTCAAATTCTATCATTTTTCTTATTTCCAGAATTTTTATTGCAAGATAAGAGCCTTTATGGTAGACTATTTGAGTAAGTATTGGAAGATTACTCAAGAGGCTTAAGAGGCCGTGTTGGAAACGCGGTAGGCGTGTAACAGCGTGCGTGGGTTCGAATCCCATGTCTTCCGTAGAAAAGAAAATTTATTTCTAGGATGCAACAAATGTTGTATCTTTTTTTATCGCTTTTTAAAAATAGGGTCTGTTTTAGGGTCTGTTTGTGACTCCTTTGTTGTATCCTTTTTCGCAAAAGAATACCAAGGAATAGCAAAGACAAAAATAAAAAACGTTGATTTAACAACGTTTTACCAAGGAATGCAAAAGAATGCAAAGGAATAATGGAGCCGGTGGGAGTCGAACCCACGTCCAAACACCTGCCAACATATTTGTCTACAACCATAGGTTATGTATTCGTTTAACAGTCCCTCGACACATAACTCAAGCCTAGAAACTGCGAGTCTATCAATCTCTTATCAAGCCGCTAGACAAGACTTGATCGTATCTCGCTAATAATAAGACCTGTCATTGAACACGAGCAATCCAAATCGGGTCACGCCTGCTGGTTTTTAGGCAGCTAGAGCGTAAGAAGTATTATTTTTTGCAGTTATATTTAACTGAGCGTTTACGTCGCCACACGAGTCGCAAAATATGCCTCATAATGCCTGTCGAATCCGTAACGACCCCAAAAGACAGTAAAACCATTATACCTTATCTAACACAAAAATGCAAAAAGGAAATCAACTAACTACAAAAGATAGTCTTTCAAAGCTTTGGTCAAAACCTGATAACCGGGAACACTAAGGTGCAACCCATCAGTTGTATAATCTTTTTTGAGTTTGCCTGCTTGGTCTGTCAAACTATCAAAAACTGGCACAAATTCTACCTGCATATAGGCAGAAGCAAGTTCTTGATATGCCTGATTCCATTTCTGAATTTTTTCATTCGTACGGATATAGACTGTCTGCTTGTACTCCTCTCCCTCATTGACTGGCAAAATAGAAAGCAATTTCATCTCAGTCAATGGATAATCGCGAGCAATGGATTGTATGATAGCTTCGAGGTTATTGAGAGCCTCATTCACAGGCACATCTTTTCCGATATCATTTGTCCCAATCAAAAGGACAATTTTATCTACCGCCCCACCGTAAAGATGCGCATCTAGATTCTCGCGTAACAGCCCTGTCTGATAACCTCGAATGCCTCGATTGACAATCATCTTTGAAGTTCCAAACAACTCCTGCAGAGGAAAATATTCGACAATGGAATCCCCAATAAAAAGAATGTCTGGTTCTACAACAGAAACCTGATTTAAGTGACGATACTTGGTTTGGATTTTACCCTGTTCCTTTAGGAGCCAATTTTCTAATAACTGTACTGCCACTTCATTCTCCTTTTTCTAACCAGTTTTCCAAGACTTGGTAAACTCCTCCTTGGCTATTGGCTGGCGCTAGAGCAGTCGCCACAGCTTTGGCTTTATCATCAGCATTTTCCATCGCATAAGCAATTCCAGCCATATCAAGCATTTCAACATCATTTTCACTGTCACCAAAAGCCATGATTTGTTGGGGATTCAAGTCCCAGCGCTTGAGTAATTCTTCCAAGCCCCATGCTTTATGAATTCCAGCTTGAAGGATATCAATGCAACCATAGCCACTCGATACAGCCCGAACGCGGCCATCAAAGAGGTCATTGATTTCTTCCAAGACTGGACTCAAACGTTCCTCACCAACAACCATACTCATCTTGAGAACACCACCAAAGAGGTCAGAGGTTAATTCATCCACAAATTGCATCCGTTGGTAGAATTTTTCAATCATTTCTGGAGTCATAAAACTTTCAAGGTCTGTAAAAATCGTACCTTCTTTGACGAAACCACCCTTCATCCCCGTTACAACAAACTGATCCTGACACGCTCGACCCTTGAAATGAGCCAAAGCCTTATCGACAATGGCATCATCCCAAGTCTGTGCCTGAATCAATTCATTGTTTTCAAAAATACGAGCACCGTTTGCAACAACCAGAACCACTCGATCGACCAAGTGCTCCAGTAGTTGCCTCATGCGGTGAATTTCATTCCCAGTCGCGATGACAAAACGAATACCCCTTTGATCCAACTGATCTAAAATCTTTTCCAAGCGTGGGAGATCAAGCTGGCCTCTAGCATCCAGCAAGGTCCCATCCATATCTGTCGCAATTACTTTAATCGTCATTTACTTTCCTCTGGATTTAAGCTAGTCCCACTTCAATCCCACATGTTCGTTCATTTCTTTATAGGCTGTATCAATTCGCTCCTTAGTCGCTTCATCTAACTGGTCACGATGGCTACCACCCTCGATAAAGTCTTCTAAGATATAGGTTTGGTAATGATATAGGGGATATCCTTCTGGTGAAAAAGTTCCTTTTGGTGTTCGATTGACCCAAGTAGGATGAGCTTTAGCTGTTTCAATAGTTGTTTGTCCATCTTTTTTCTTGACAGTTACATCCATAAGAACACCACGCTCTGTCCACTTAGCATTGTCTACACCAGTCATTGTTTCAATACGTTGGTTAGAAATGAAGTTCCCCATTGAATAGATAATGAGTTTCTTGTCTCCATCTTTTTCAACAATCTCAGATGGTTCAACTACGTGTGGATGGCCTCCAAAGATAATATCCGCTCCCCAATCAATCATCTTGTGGTACAAAGCCTTTTGCTCTTCAGTCGGTTCTATTCGATACTCAACACCCATCTGAGGCATGATAACAGTAATATCCGCTTCCTTCTCTGCACGCTCAATTTCAGCCTTCATCTTATCTTCGTTTAGGTCTGAAAGATAGCGGTTATAATCTTCTTGAGAAATACTTTGCTCAATTCCATTAAATCCATAAGAATAAGCCAAAAGTGCAACCTTGATACCGTTCACTTCCTTGATAACGAGCGGAGCTTGATCACGTGACTCGTGCGTATAAACTCCAATAGGTGTCATTCCTGCCTTTTCAATTGCATCTGCCGTTGAAATGACTCCTTCAATTTGCGAATCTAAAACATGATTATGGGCTAAATCTAAAACATGATACCCAGCATCTTTAATAGCATCCATTACTTGACCAGGAGCATTAAATAAAGGATAGCCAGCTAGATAATGATCTTTATTAATGGTCCCTTCAAAATCACCTATTGCCAAATCTGCCTGCTTAAGCCAAGGAGTTACGTATTCAAAATTCTCATGAAAATCATAGCTGCCATCTTCCTTTTTAGCTGACATATAGATAATATCATGGTAAAGTAAATCTCCATGGGCCATAATACGAGCACTTGTTTCTTCTTCCTGATCTTTAGATTTTTGATTTGTCTTATTTGCTTCTTTAGAAATGGCATCCTTTTTTTGACTGGTCAAGGGGATTCCTTGGAAACTTTCAAACAGCAAGACCAAGCCCATTGATAAAGCAACTGCTAGCAAGAGTATCGCCACAAATCCCTTATTACTCCACTTGCGATAACTCCTAAAAAAGTTTACAAAGCCTCTCACAAAATGAAAAACTGGTCCACGTTTATGTCTATCTTGTCTTCTTTGCATCTTCATTCTCCCTACTTTCTAATGCAAGCCTTTTCTTTTTATTATATCACAGATAAGTAATTCTTTCACAATTGAATCGAACCTAGTAGGTATTTTCTATAAAAGCTAGATGCCGAAATGCTTTCATTCCTTATCATTTTGTGATATCATGTAGAGGTAATGAAAGGAGAGAAAATGTCTGCAATAGAACGTATTACAAAAGCTGCTCACTTAATTGATATGAACGATATTATCCGCGAAGGGAATCCTACTCTACGCGCAGTTGCTGAGGAAGTCACTTTCCCCCTATCTGATCAAGAAATCATTCTTGGCGAAAAGATGATGCAATTCCTCAAACATTCCCAAGATCCTGTCATGGCTGAAAAAATGGGGCTCCGCGGTGGAGTTGGACTTGCTGCTCCTCAATTAGATATCTCAAAACGCATTATCGCTGTTTTGGTACCTAATATTGTTGAAGAAGGCGAAACTCCAGAGGAAGCTTACGACTTGCAAGCTATTATGTACAATCCAAAAATCGTCTCTCACTCTGTTCAAGACGCTGCTCTTGGTGAAGGAGAAGGTTGCCTATCTGTTGACCGCAACGTGCCTGGCTATGTTGTTCGCCATGCCCGCGTTACTGTTGACTACTTTGACAAGGATGGAGAAAAACACCGTATCAAGCTCAAAGGCTACAACTCCATCGTTGTTCAGCATGAAATTGACCACATCAACGGTATCATGTTTTACGATCGTATCAATGAAAAAGACCCATTTGCAGTTAAAGATGGTTTACTGATTCTAGAATAAAGAAAATCCCGTTGCAAGACGGGGTTTTGTGTTATAATAGAGGCATGAAAACAAATGATATTGTCTATGGCGTCCACGCCGTTACCGAAGCTCTCCTTGCAAACACTGGCAACAAACTCTACCTCCAAGAAGATCTCCGAGGTAAGAATCTTGAGAAAGTCAAGGAACTGGCTACAGAAAAGAAGGTATCCATTTCTTGGACTTCAAAAAAATCCCTTTCTGAGATGACTGAAGGTGCAGTTCACCAAGGTTTTGTTCTACGAGTGTCTGAATTTGCCTATAGCGAGCTGGACCAAATCCTTGCCAAAACACGTCAAGAAGAAAATCCACTTCTATTGATTCTGGATGGTCTAACCGATCCCCATAATCTGGGTTCAATCTTGAGAACAGCCGATGCGACCAATGTTTCAGGAGTCATCATTCCCAAGCACCGTGCTGTCGGAGTTACTCCTGTCGTTGCCAAAACGGCCACAGGTGCTATTGAGCACGTTCCAATCGCTCGAGTGACTAATCTAAGTCAAACTCTAAACAAACTCAAGGATGAAGGTTTCTGGACCTTTGGAACGGATATGAATGGGACTCCTTGCCATAAATGGAATACAAAAGGGAAAATCGCTCTCATCATCGGAAATGAAGGAAAAGGCATCTCTAGCAACATCAAAAAACAGGTTGATGAGATGATTACTATTCCTATGAATGGCCATGTTCAAAGCCTTAATGCCAGTGTTGCTGCAGCCATTCTCATGTACGAAGTTTTCCGAAATAGACTATAAAAAAGTTTCCAGTCATCTGATTGGAAACTTTTTATGATTAACTATGTTCGGTGATAAACTTGTAAGCTTCTTGACCGGCGATGGCTCCATCTCCAACTGCAGTTGTTACTTGGCGAAGGTCTTTCAAGCGAACATCTCCAACGGCAAAGATACCATCAACTGCAGTTTTCATGTGGTTGTCTGTCACAATCCAGCCTGCCTGATCTTGAATATTTAATTCTTTAACAAAATCGCTAAGAGGGTCCAATCCAACATAGATAAAGACGCCACCGAAGGCTTGTTCTGTCACTTGACCTGTTTTCACATTTTCAAATACGACAGATTCTACTCGGTTTTCACCCTTGATTTCCTTGACTACAGAATCCCAGATAAAGCTGATTTTCTCATTCGCAAAGGCGCGATCTTGTAAAACCTTTTGAGCACGAAGTTGGTCACGACGGTGAACAATGGTAACCGTCTTAGCAAAACGAGTCAAGAAGAGGGCTTCTTCAACAGCCGAATCTCCACCACCAACTACCAACAAATCTTGGTCACGGAAGAAAGCACCATCACACACGGCACAGTAAGAAACACCACGACTGTTCAGTTCTTCTTCTCCAGGTACTCCCAAAGGACGGTGTTTAGAGCCAGTTGCTACGATAACTGTACGTGTTTCATATGTTTGGTCATCGGTCATCACTTTCTTAAAATCACCATGGTCTTCTACATTTTCAACATAACCATAAATGTGCTCAACACCAAGATTTTCAAGCGGTTCAAACATTTTTTCTGCCAATTCTGGCCCACTAATATTAGCGTATCCTGGGTAATTTTCAATATCAGATGTATTATTCATCTGACCACCTGGCAGACCACCTTCAATCAAGGCTACTTTCAGATTGCTTCGAGCAGCATACAAGGCTGCAGTCATCCCTGCAGGTCCAGCACCGATAATAATAGTATCGTACATATAGTTTCCTTCTTTCTTGTTGTAACTATCTTTATTCTATCTCTTTCTTGTCAATCATGCAAAGATTATGCCTTGAAAACAAGAATTAAACTCATAACCGCAAAGGATAATACTGGAACAACCAAGACCCCAATCATAATCATATCATAGAGATGGGCTTGGCGAGCCTTGGCTGTCTTATCAACTCCCGACATGGCTCTCAGTCCAATCCAAATCCCTAAAAAAATCAGGACGAGGATGGTGGTCAAGATCAAACTCTCGAAATATAAAGAAAATAGTTGCAGTAGCATGATTTCTCTCATTTCTATCTTTTTTAAAGAGTAAACTCAGCTAGTCCAGCTAACTGAGTTTTCCTTTATCTATTATATCAAATATAAGTCCGTTTGTAACTAGCGAAGAATTCTTTTGTCCGCTCTTCTTTAGGATGGTGGATAATCTCATCAGGTGTTCCAGACTCGATGATTTTCCCCTTATCTAAGAAGAGAATCTTATCCGCCACTTGGGCTACAAAGGACATGTCATGACTGACCAAAATCATGGTTTGACCTGACTTAGCAGCATCTGCAATCGACTTCTCTACTTCACCGACCAATTCTGGGTCAAGGGCTGAAGTTGGTTCGTCTAAGAGCAAGACATCTGGTTTCATAGCAAGTGCACGCGCTAGTGCAACCCGTTGCTTCTGTCCACCTGATAAATGGCGAGGATAATGGTTCTCACGGTCAGAAAGCCCAACCTTAGCCAACTCTTCCTTGGCAATCTTGGTTGCTTCTTGGTCAGATAATTTCTTGACAACAACCAAGCCTTCTTTCACATTATCAAGTGCTGTACGGCGCTCAAACAAATTAAACTGCTGAAAAACCATAGACAACTTACGACGAAGGGCAAGGATTTCTTCTTGAGTGATTTTAGAAAAATCAACTGAGAAATCATCAATCTGAATAGAGCCACTGTCAGGTGTTTCAAGATAATTGAGACTACGAAGAAAAGTTGATTTTCCAGCTCCTGAAGAACCAATCAAGGCTACTACTTCCCCTTTTTGAATATCCAAGTTCAGATGATCCAAGACAGTCTGTCCTGAAAAGGATTTGCTTAAATTCGAAATCTTAATCATTAACGAAGGTCTCCTTTCACATCTGTTTGGACTGTATCGGGTGCAGAAATAGCCATTTTTCTCTCGATGAAACGACCGAGGCTTTCAATTCCGATATTGACTACCCAATAAACAAGGGCAACGGAGATGAAGCGCTCAAAGTAACGATAATCAGCTCCACCCAGAATCTGAGCTTGGGCAAAGACTTCCACAACACCCGCACTGAAGGCTAGAGAAGTCCCTTTGGTCAAGCCGATGAGGGAATTGATTAAAGTTGGAGTCGCCACAACTGCTGCATTTGGAATAATCACGCGACGATAAACTTGTGCTCGGGTCATCCCCAGACTGCGTGCTGCTTCAATCTCACCAGGATTGACTGAGAGAATGGCTGCACGAATAGTTTCACTAGCATAAGCTGCCTCATTAAAGGCAAAGGCGACAATTGCAAAAGCAGCGGCTGGAATCGCATTGATATTGAAACCAGTTCCCCATTGCTGATTGAGAGCTTTCAAAGCCAAAGGGATTCCGTAGTAGGTCAACATGAGTTGAACCAAAATCGGTGTCCCTTTTAAGAAACTAACAAAGAAGGCCTGCAAGGGATATAAAATTTTGACACGATTGATTTTCACAATGGCAAAAAGAAGTGCCAAAACCAAGCCAAAAAGAGCACCACCAATTGTCAACATAATCGTTATTGGAAGTTGTTGAACAATTCTTGGGATCCCATCAAAGACCGAACGCAAGCTAAACAGCTTGCCATCCGGAATCAATTGCATCAAATTTTGGTACCAATCTGATGCTAAAATCGTTGTAACATTCATAAAAACATCCTCTCCTGCTAATGATTCATTCTACCATACTTCTGCCGTCAATGAAATTATTTGCTACGGTCAGGTACAGACTTTGTCTACCTACTAGTTTATCATACTTTGAAACAGGGAGGCTATATATTTTATCTATCAAAGAGATAAGTAAAAACTATCTCAATCCCAATTCTTCATAAGGTTTTCGATAACCGATTTGCTTAACAGTTCCATTCTGCACTAAAATCGGTCGTTTTAACAACATTCCGTCGCTTGCTAGCAACTCAGCTGCTTCTTGGTTTGACAGACTTCCTACCTTATCTTTCAATCCTAATTCACGGTATTTGATTCCACTGGTGTTAAAAAATTGCTTCAACTCAAAACCCGAGGTTTCTAGCCAGTTTAAAATGACTTCTTGGCTAGGTGTTTCTTCAACGATGTGAACAGCTTTATAGTCCACTCCTAATTGATTTAATTCTTGTTTTGCTTTTTTACAAGTTGAACATTTTGGATATTCGATAAATTCTAACATGTGTTTCACTTTCTATTTTATATCTTTAAAATCTACGCCTTCATGCTCCAAGAGCCAAGCTTTCTTTTCCACTCCTGCAGCATAACCTGTCAGACGCTTGCCTGCTCCTAGCACACGATGACAAGGTACTAGGATAGACCAAGGATTGCGCCCCACTGCTCCACCAATTGCTTGAGCAGAAGGCACTTGCAAATCTTGTGCGATTTGTCCATAGGTTACTGTCTGACCATAAGGAATTTCCTGTAAATAGGACCAAACTCTCTTTTCAAAATCTGTTCCGATTGAAGCCAAGGGCAAGTTGGATAAATCCTGAGACTTTCCTTTAAAGTAAGCATCTAAGCAAGTAATAACTGGGTCTAAAATGGGATGACTAACAACTGCTTCTATCGTCTCATCTCCTAGTCCCCTCTCAAAATGCTTCTGCTCCTGCACCCAAATGCCATACAGATATTGCTCGTCAGCAACCAAAGACAAGGTTCCTATTGGCGAAAAGTAGAGCATTTTTACGTACTTCTTTTGCATTATTTCTTCAATTTTTGATAGGCCAAGCGTTCGCCATCAACTGGAACCTTACCAACCTGTTTAAAACCGAGTTTTTCAAAGATATGCTGCATGGCCTCGTTTGCAACATGCGTATCTGAGCGAAAATCTAGGTAATCAAATCCTTCAATCAAGCCTTCTAGGAAAGTCTGAGCAACCCCCTGTCCCTGCACATCTGCTGCCACAGCAATACGGTGAAAGACTAGGTACTCTGACTCTCCAGATTGCCATTTTCCTTCATAAATGGCTTCATAGGTTGCCTCTGGACTCTTGGTCACGGCTGCATAAGCTAGTAATTCTCCCTCTTCCAAGGCTACGTAGGCTTGACCTGAGATAATATCCTCAGTAATAATATCAGCATTTGGATAACCATTTTGCCACTGGTCACTACCAACATCTGCTAAACATTTTTTAGCATCTTCCATCACCTGCATGATGGCATCTACTTCATTTGGAAAAGCTAAACGAATCTCCATCTTTTCTCCTCATTTCTGACTAGTTTCTCCCATCATAGCATAATTTAAGTCTTTCTACAAGCAGTTAAAACTTGACTTTCTATTTCTATTATTTTATAATCTAGTTATTAAAACTAGATAAAAAGGAGTTGAAAATGAAAACTACCTTTTCCTACCCAAAATGGGCAGAAATCCCAAATATTGACCTCTATCTGGACCAGGTTTTACTCTATGTCAATCAGGTCTGCGCCCCTATCTCTCCTGATAAAGACAAGGGCCTGACAGCATCCATGGTCAACAATTATGTGAAACATGGTTACCTAACAAAGCCTGACAAGAAAAAATACCAACGCCAACAGATTGCCCGTCTGATTGCTATCACAACCCTCAAGTCGGTATTCTCTATTCAAGAAATAGCTCAGACACTTAATACTCTCCAAACTCAAGCAAGTTCAGACCAACTCTACGATGCTTTTGTGGACTACATGAACCAAGGAATTGACCCAGCTAACCCCATTATCCAAACCAGCTGCCAAACCGTTAAACTCTATCATCAAACCCTAGCCTTAATCGATCATACTCAAGAGGAGGTAATCCAATGAACACTAGTCTTAAACTCAGCAAACAACTCAGTTTCGGAGAAGAGATTGCTAATAGTGTGACCCATGCCGTAGGTGCAGTCATCATGCTCATCTTACTGCCTATTTCATCAACCTATAGTTATGAGACACACGGATTTTTATCCTCTATCGGCGTTTCCATTTTCGTTATTAGTCTCTTTCTCATGTTCCTATCATCCACCATTTATCACTCTATGGCCTATGGTTCGACCCACAAATATGTCTTGCGAATCATTGACCATTCTATGATTTATGTTGCTATTGCTGGCTCTTATACACCTGTCGTACTGACTTTGATGAATAACTGGTTTGGCTATCTGATTATTGCTATCCAGTGGGGAACGACCATCTTTGGTATTCTCTATAAAATCTTTGCTAAAAAAGTCAATGAGAAATTTAGCCTTGCTCTTTACCTGATTATGGGCTGGTTGGTTCTGGCTATCATTCCTGCCATTATCAGTCAAACAACGCCAATTTTCTGGAGTCTCATGGTAACTGGCGGACTCTGTTATACAGTTGGAGCTGGATTTTACGCCAAGAAAAAACCTTATTTCCACATGATTTGGCATCTCTTTATCCTAGCAGCATCTGCCCTCCAATACATTGCCATTGTTTATTATATGTAAAAAAGTTGAGAATTTTTTCTCAACTTTTTTCTTTACACATATTGATAAAGTACTGGTGCAAGCTTACATCATCAGTCAATTCTGGATGAAAGGAAGTTACCAGCATATTTTTTTCTTGGGCTGCAACGATTTGATTGTCAACTGTTGCTAGAATTTCTACATCTTCTCCAACACTACTGATAATCGGCCCGCGAATAAAGGTCATCGGAATCTTGCCAACTCCCTTACATTCTGCTTCCGTATAGAAACTTCCTAGTTGGCGCCCATAGGCATTGCGCTCGACTACCATATCCATAGTTCCTAGATGACTCTCTTCCTGAGAAGTAATTTCCTTAGCCAGCAAAATTAAACCTGCACAGGTCCCAAACACTGGTAAGCCAGATAGAATGGCTTCTCGAATGGGAATCAGCATGTCCTGCTCACGTAAGAGCTTGCCCATGGTTGTAGATTCTCCACCAGGTAATATCAATCCCGACAAATCACTCTGATGTTTCTGAAAATCATCTAGATTTCTGATTTCAACACTCTCGACACCTAATTGATCTAGCACTTTTGCATGTTCTGCAAAGGCACCTTGCAAGGCCAATATTCCAATTTTCATCTATTTCCCTCGCTCAGCCATGAGAATTTGGATTTCATTTTCATTAATACCCACCATGGCTTCTCCTAGATCTTCAGAGATTTGAGCTAGGATCTGAGGATTTCGGAAATTGGTTACCGCTTTGACAATGGCACTCGCTCGTTTAACAGGATCTCCTGACTTGAAAATACCTGAACCGACAAATACACCTTCTGCCCCTAATTGCATCATCAGCGCGGCATCTGCTGGTGTTGCAACACCTCCAGCAGCAAAGTTTACAACTGGCAATTTTCCATGCTCATGGACGTATTGAACCAATTCTACAGGGACTTGTAAGTCCTTAGCAGCAACATAAAGCTCATCCTCACGTAAATTTTGAATGCGGCGAATTTCCTGATTCATCATACGCATATGGCGAACAGCTTGAACAATGTCTCCTGTCCCTGGTTCTCCTTTGGTACGAATCATAGAAGCACCTTCAGCGATACGACGCAAGGCTTCACCCAAATCCTTAGCCCCACAGACAAAAGGAACTTGGAATTCTTTCTTATCCACATGGAAACGGTCATCAGCTGGAGATAAAACCTCACTCTCATCGATATAGTCAATCTCAATAGCTTCTAAAATCTGAGCTTCAACAAAATGCCCGATTCTGACCTTGGCCATTACTGGAATACTAACCGCCTCTTGAATTTCCTTAATCATCTTTGGATCACTCATACGGGAAACACCACCAGCTGCACGAATATCAGCTGGAATCCGCTCCAAAGCCATCACAGCAGCCGCACCAGCGGCCTCTGCAATACGAGCCTGTTCAGGGTTCTGAACGTCCATGATAACCCCACCTTTGAGCATCTGTGCCAAGTTTTTATTTAGTTCGTAACGATTTTCAGTCATTTCTTTATCCTCATCATTTGTATTGGTAGCTACCATTTCATTTTAAGTTAGATTAAAATGAAGTACAAGATAAAAAAACGTAATTGTATGGGTACAGAATAGTTAAAAAACTATCTGGCCTTAACTTAAGGCCAGATAGCTCATTCATTTTTATTTTTCAGCTGTAAGAGCAGCCATTGTGATGTAGTTATATGGTTTGTTGAAGTGTGGCAAGAAGAATAGGTCTGTCAATGCCAATTTATCAATTGTCACATGCTCTTGGATAGCAAGTGAGAACATGTGGATTCCCATGCTGATTGCAGAATCGTGTGAAACCATTTGTGCACCAAGAATTTCACGGCTATCTTTGTCAAAGACAATCTTGATGGCAACTTCATGGTTGTCATGCTTCATAAATTCTGGTTTTTGAAGATCGTTAAAGCCTGTTTCAGTTGCGTTGTAACCAGCAGCTTTAGCTTTTTCAAGAGTCAAACCAGTTGAAACCATGTGAAGACCGTAGATTGAGATACCGTTTGAACCTTGAACACCGATTCCTTCCAATTCATGTCCACAAGCATTGTAAGCACCAACAATACCAGTACGAACTGCGTTTGAAGCAAGAGCGATGTAGCTTGTATCTTTACGAGCGTTGTCATAAACAGTTGCACAGTCACCTACAGCGTAAACACCTGGGATAGATGTTTCTTGTTTCTTATCTACAAGGAAGGCACCGTTACGGAAGAGTTCAATCTTACCATCAGCAAGGGCTGTATTTGGACGGAAACCAACTGCAAGGATAACCATATCGACATCGAAAGTTTCTTTATCAGTAATCAAGCGTTCAACTTTACCATCACCCTCGATTGCTTTAACAGTTTGACCAAGCGCCAAGCGGATGTTGTGGTCTTCCAAGTTCTTCGCCATCATTTGTGTGAAGTCTTTGTCATAGTAACCGTTCAAAACAGTATCAACGATATCAACAAGGACAACTTCTTTTCCAAGACGTTCAAAGGCTTCAGCAAGTTCAACACCGATATAACCACCACCAACAACGGCGATACGGTCAAGGTGTTGACTCTTATCAGACAATTTGTGAATCACTTCTTCAGCGTTTTGGTACAATTTAACGAATTGTACATTTTCAAGAGTTGCTTTAAATTCGCGGTTTCCTTTAACAATTTCAACACCTTCGATTGGTGGCAAGATTGGTGTAGAACCTGTAGCGAAAATCAATTTATCGTATGATTCTTTGTGCTCTTTTCCTTCAACTTCAGCTGTAACTACTTTGTTATCATAGTCGATTGAAAGAACTGGTGAATTCATGTATACCTTAGCACCTTTAGCTTCCAATTTTTCTTTATCAGAATAGAACAAGCCTTCAGCACCGTCAATTTGTTCACCGATCCAGAGGGCCATTCCACATCCTAGGAAAGAGATGTTAGAGTTTTGGTCAAATACAACGATTTCGTTCTCATTTCCAAAATTATCCAACATAGTATTAATACATGCTGTACCAGCGTGGTTAGCACCAACTACAACGATTTTACTCATAGAAAAATTCCTACCTTCAATTTTAAATTTACCCTTCTAGTATAACATTTACTGTTAGCGTTTACAAGAGTTTAGCTAATTTTCCCGATTTTTTTGTAAAAAAATGTAAATAATCTGTATTTTATCAGCCTTTCTTACAATTACTCTTTATTTTCTGAGCATATTTCTTGACAAGTTTACAAATTTTATTTGTGAAAACGCTGACTTTATGGTATGCTAGTATCATGGAAAGAAAATGTAAGGGGTTAAATTTAATATAAATTTACTATATTTCATCCTTCTTTTCATAAGAGAAAGGAGTTGGTAGCTTGCCTCTTAGTTCACATTCCGAACGCCTAATGGGGACTACTATCACTATTTCATTAGTAGATGAGCGAGCCGATAGCTTGCTTCAAAAATCCTTTGATTTGCTCAAAGAGCTTGAATACCGCTTCAATGCCAATAGTCAAGAATCTGAGTTGATGGAAATCAATTATCAAGCTGGAATAGCTCCAGTCAAAGTTCATCCTGATTTGTTTGAATTGATTTCACTTGGATTAGAGCATAGCCTAGCGCCCTCTAGTCATCTCAACATCAGCATTGGTCCCTTGATTCAAACCTGGCGCATTGGTTTTTCAGATGCCAAAGTTGCCCAACCTCAAGAAATTGAATCGGTGTTACCTTTAATCAATCCTCATTCTATCGAGTTAGATTCTTCGACTTCCACTGTGTTTTTAAAACAAAAAGGAATGAAGATCGATCTTGGTTGTTTAGCCAAGGGTTATAGTGCGGATAAAGTTGCCCAATTTCTGAGAGAAGAGGGAGTGACATCTGCCTTGATCAATCTGGGAGGGAATATCCTGACCATTGGAAAAAATCAGGCAAGAGGGGATCAGCCTTGGCAAATTGGGATTCAAGACCCAGCCAATCCGAGGGGAAATCACTTAATGACCATCCCTATTGTCAATAAATCTGTCGTGACTTCAGGCATTTACGAACGTCACCTGACTGTCGATGGAAAAGATTACCATCATATTTTTGACAGCCAAACAGGATATCCTGTTGAAACGGAACTTGCTAGTCTCACAATTATCTCTGATAAGTCAGTCGATGGTGAAATATGGACAACTCGACTCTTTGGAGAAAGACCTGCTTCTATCCTCTGGCAAGTCGAAAGTTTGGAGGGCATCGAAGCTATCCTCATCGATAAGGAAGGTCACCTAAGCTGTTCTTCAGGAATTCCTACTCTATAGAAACAAATGTTTCAATGGAGTTTTAAAATTGTATTATGTAAAAAGAGAAAGGAAATCTCATGTTAAAACTTATTGCTATTGTTGGAACAAATTCAAAACGTTCTACAAACCGCCAATTGCTTCAATACATGCAAAAACACTTTGCTGAAAAAGCTGAAATTGAACTTGTTGAAATTAAAGACATTCCTGTCTTCAATAAACCAGCCGACAAGCAAGTACCTGTTGAAATTTTAGAAATTGCTGCCAAAATTGAAGAGGCAGATGGCGTTATTATTGGTACTCCTGAGTATGACCACTCTATCCCAGCTGTTTTAATGAGCGCTCTTGCTTGGTTGTCTTATGGTATCTATCCACTTTTGAACAAACCAATCATGATTACTGGTGCTTCTTACGGTACGCTTGGTTCATCACGTGCCCAATTACAACTTCGCCAAATCTTGAATGCTCCAGAAATTAAGGCAAGTGTCCTTCCAGATGAATTCTTGCTTTCACATTCTCTTCAAGCCTTTAACCCAAGTGGAGACCTAGTGGATCTTGATGTTATCAAAAAACTGGATGCTACTTTTGACGACTTCCGTATCTTTGTAAAAATCACAGAAAAATTGCGTAACGCACAAGCACTACTTCGCAAAGATGCCGAAGACTTTGACTGGGAAAATTTGTAAGATAGGAGACCAAAAAGAATGAAATTTGTTGGACTTGTAGGATCAAACTACGATCAATCATATAACCGTAAACTCTTGGAATTCATCCGTCGTCACTTCAAACTCAAATTTGAATTAGAAGTTCTCGAAATTGACGAAGTTCCAATGTTCAACCAAGACGAAAAATGGGATGAAAGTTTCCAATTACGTCTCTTGTATAACAGAATTACTCGTGCTGATGGTGTCATTATCGCTACTCCTGAGCACAACCACACAATCTCAGCTTCCCTAAAATCTGTTCTTGAATGGCTTTCATACGAAGTTCATCCATTTGAAAACAAGCCAGTCATGATTGTGGGTGCTTCATACTACGACCAAGGTACTTCTCGTGCCCAAGTTCACCTTCGTAAGATTCTTGACGCTCCAGGTGTCAATGCCTACACACTTCCTGGAAATGAATTCCTTCTTGGTAAAGCTAAAGAAGCCTTTGATGTTGATGGAAATATCACAAATGAAGGAACTATTAATTTCCTTGAAACATGCTTGGACAACTTTGTAAAATATGTGGGAGTCGTTTCAAAATTGAAAAAACCAAAACCAATTGAGCCAGAAGATTTATATTGTACAAATTCAATTGCAACTACCATCCAAGGTGTTGATCCAGATGATCCTGAATGGGTAGAAAAAGCTGCTGAACTTGTTGGAGCTGTTTCTGGAGATACTTACGTTAAATTAGACCACGGTATCTTGACAGTTAACCAAATTGATATGTTCTTGAAGGCAATGCCATTTGAATTGACATTTGCAGATGATAACAATCAATTCTTGTACTTTAATAACGCACACCAAGACCCAGATACAATGTTTGGTAAACGTGTACGTGCTCAATCAGGAAATAGATTAGGAACAGTACACGGTACATTGCCAGATTCTAGAATGAAAAACGTTGAATGGGTTGTCGGTGTATTGCGTAACGGAGATCAAGAATATGTCCGTACAATTGTACCGGGAACACCTGAAGGTGTTATTAATACCCATAATTACCAAGCAATGTACTATCCAGATGGTTCATATGCTGGAATTAATGAAATTATCTTTAATTTCCAACCATGGCTTGATTGGTACCTCAATACAACTGGTCAACGTCTAGTTGGTGGAAATGCTGCAGCTCCTGCTGGAGGACATGGCAGTGCAGATGCCACATCTGGAGCTTCTGATGCAGGTGATGCTGGGGGTCACGGTGGTGGCGCAGACGCTACATCTGGCGCAAGTAACTAATAATAGCTTTAGGAACCGTTATGGTTCCTTTTTAAGTGACAAAAGACTAGCAGTTTGCGTCTGCTAGTCTTTTGATTATTATTTCACCTTTCTTTGTTAAAAGAAAGAATACTTATTATGAATTTGGATCATCGAGACTACGGCCATGTAAACCTTTTTCACGTTGGACTTGACGTAGTTTCTCTGGTGTAACATCGTTTCCTTCTTCGTCCACAATTTTGATCCCTTCGATGTGGTGACGAACAGTGCGACGATAACCTTCGATGTACTCCTCACGTAGTTTGGCTTGTTCTACTTTTTCTTCTGGGGTCAAGCCTTCTGTTTTTTTCTTTTTGGCAAGCTCGTTAATACGATCAATTTTTTTAGGATCCATGTTTCTCTCCTTTATGATAAGATTTAATTCGTTTAACAGATTTTATTTGGTATTGATTTGGTTAAAACGTGCAAGTTTAGCTGCTTTTTGAGTTAAATGAGACAAGATAGCCAAACGATTTTGACGGACTGCTTCATTTTCAGCCATAACCATGGTATTCTCAAAGAATGCATCAATAACTGGACTAAGCGCAAAGAGCTGTTTCAATTGCTGACTGGCAGTCCCTGACAAAACGAGTGATTCTACTGCTTCTGCCAAGGCTTTCTCTTCTTCATTCTCAAAGAGAGCTGAATCAACTGTAGCAACTCCTTCTGCCTTCTCAGCCAAGTTAAAGGCACGAGAAAGTGATTCAACAGATGGTTTGAAGTCTTCTTCCTTGCTTGCTTCTACGAGAGCACTTGCCGCTTCCAACATATCTGCCACAACAAAGTTTGATCCTGCAAGAACGGCTTCCTTGATGTCTTTTGGAGTAGAACCCATCATCTTATCAACACGAGCCTTGATAAAGTCCATAACTTCTGCTTTATTTTCATAATTCAAGCTGTCAAATGTTAGATCATAAAGGCTATCAATCAGCTCATCCATAGCAATGTGCCAACCAAAGGCATCCAAGATACGAACCACACCTTGAGTTGCACGGCGAAGAGCATAAGGGTCATTAGAACCTGATGGAATCAAACCTACTGAGAAGAAACTCAAAATCGTATCCAATTTATCTGCAATGGCAAGCACTGCACCGACCTTGCTCTCTGGAAGTTCTCCTTCAGCTGATGTAGGCATGTAGTGTTCACGAATAGCAGCTGCCACTGCTGGAGTTTCACCTGCAAGAAGGGCATATTTCTCTCCCATAATTCCTTGGAGTTCATCAAATTCACCAACCATACCTGTCAACAAGTCAAACTTGTAAATGGCTGCTGCACGGGCTAAGTCAATCGTTTCATCCGCTGACAAGCCTGCTTTTTCTGCCAAGAGAATAGCAATCTGACCAGTACGAATCATGTGTTCACGAAGGGAACCAATTTTCTCATGGAAGGTGACATTGTTTAATTTTTCAACAAGATCTGAAATGACTAATTTTTGATCTTCACGCCAGAAGAATTCACCATCTTCCAAACGGGCTACCAAGACTTTTTCATTTCCTTTGATGACATTTTCCAAATACTCTGCGTTTCCATTACGAACAGAAATGAAGTTTGGCAAGAGTTTACCATCTTGATCACGGACAACAAAGTACCGTTGGTGTTCCTTCATCGAAGTCACCAAAACTTCTTCTGGAACTTCAAGGTATTTGGCATCAAAACTTCCCATAAAGGCAGTTGGGTATTCAACCAAGTTCAAGACTTCATTCAGCAAATCAGCATCAATTTCGATACGTACACCATGTTTTGCCTCAATTTCCTTGATTTGGTCAATAATCATTTGCTCACGTTCACGTGGATCTGCGATTACAAACTGCTTACGAAGGTCTTCTTCATAGCTCAATGCTGACTGAATCTTAGTTTCTTGTCCCAAGAAACGATGACCACGGCTCACACGCCCTCCCTTGATATCAAGGAAATCTAAATCAAACTCTTCTTCATCTAAAAGAACAGTTAAAGTGTGAACAGGGCGGATGTATTCAAAGGTGTTGTTAGACCAGTGCATGCTGACAGGGAAAGTCAATGACTTCAAAACATCTACAACACCAGGAACAATGGCTTCAACTGCTTGACCAATTTCTTCCTTAGTGACATAGACATATTCTTCACCCTTGATTTCACGGAATTCGATATCTTCAACAGTCAATCCTTTTCCACGGACAAATCCTTGAGCTGCTTTGGTGAAGTTTCCATCACTATCCAAGGCAATTTTCTTTGCTGGCCCCTTGAAATCTTCTGTCAAATCAGACTGTTTGTCTGCTAAACCAGTCACACGAACAGCCAAACGACGTGGTGTTGAGAAGGTTTGAATAGCTTCAAAAGATAGGCGGTTTTCCTTGAGAAAGGCTGCCATTTTTTCGCCTAGTTGTTTTTCACTTGGTGTGACAACATAGGCTGGTAATTCTTCAAGACCGAGTTCTACTAATAAGTTTTTTGTCATGTTTTTTCCTTTACATTTTCTTCAATCTTTTTTGATATGCACCTTAGGTACTTGGGACGTCGCTAACTAACTTTGTGAGTCTGTATGGAAATCTAATGCTAAATTAATCAAGATTTCCAACAGTCTCATCAAAGTGGATTTAGCTGACTGATTTTTGAACCCAAGGTTTCAAAAATCCCCACATAACAGTACGGCGGTGCATATCCCTCTAGCAAGTCTTCGACTTGCCTCTAACGATTTTAGAGCACAGTATTACTCACTATTCTGCGTCTTCTGCTAAGAGTTTAGCTCTTGTTTCTTCATCTAAAAGTGGGTAACCTAGGCGTTTGCGTTCTGCGACAAAGGTTTTGGCTACGACACGGGCTAGGTTACGAATACGAGCGATATAGCCTGCGCGCTCTGTTACAGATACGGCACCACGCGCATCAAGCAAGTTAAAGGTATGTGAACATTTGAGAACATAGTCATAGGCAGGGTGCACCAATCCTTCTTCCAAGGCACGACCAGCTTCTTTTTCAAACTTATCAAAGTTTTCCAGCAACATTTCTTGATCTGAAATTTCAAATGAATATTTTGAGTGTTCGTACTCAGGCTGGATGAAGATTTCTCCGTATTTTACACCATCAGCCCACTCAATATCGTAAACAGAGTCTACTTCTTGGATGTAAGAAGCCAAACGCTCCAAACCATAAGTAACTTCAGCAGTCACAGGACCAGTTGCCAAACCACCAACTTGTTGGAAATAAGTGAACTGAGTAATTTCCATCCCATCAAGCCAAACTTCCCAACCCAGACCTGCTGAACCAGTTGATGGATTTTCCCAGTTATCCTCAACAAAACGAATATCATGTTCCAAAGGATTGATTCCCAATTTTTCCAAAGACTCAAGGTAAAGTTCTTGAATATTTGATGGAGAAGGCTTCATGACCACTTGGAATTGATGGTGTTGGTAAAGACGGTTCGGGTTTTCCCCGTAACGACCGTCAGCAGGACGACGTGATGGTTCTACATAAGCTGCATTCCATGGCTCAGGACCGATAGCACGAAGGAAAGTGTAAGGACTCATTGTTCCCGCACCTTTTTCGTTGTCATAAGCCTGCATAAGCATACAACCTTGGTCATTCCAAAATTGTTGCAAAGTAAGGATGATTTCCTGGAAAGTCAATTTTTTAGACATTATTTACTCCTTTTTTTATAAATTACTTGCGATACGAGTCTGCCTCGTCGATCATACGAGGCAAGACGAGTTAGTACTGCGTCTAGCTCAGGCACTCTAGTGTTGAGCATGGGGCAGCCCGACTGTAAGGAGGTCTCTTACACTGACGCAGTGGAATGTTAATTTCTTAGACATTGTTTACTCCTTTAGTTTATATTATCTTTTTAAATTTATTTATCAAGCAACCAAGAAAAAGCTAGGTCCTGAAAAATATGACGTTTGGGAACAGTTTGTAAATTCTGATCGCATTCATCTATTGTTCCTAATTTCAAAGCACAAACTTCTGGTATATTTTCTTGAGTAGTGAAAATTTGACTGTGACAGTTCTGGCAGTAATAACGTTGTTTACCTGGAGATGAACTAAAAGTAACCAAATTCTCTTTTCCATACAGTGCCAGATTTTTGCTGCTAACTTTGGCATTAACTGTGTAGGCAGACGCAGTTGCTTTCCGACAAAATGAGCAATGACAAAAAACTAATTCCGATAATTCCTCATCTAGAGTGTAGGTCACTGCTTTACATAAACAAGATCCTTTAAGCATTATGCTCCTTTCTACTTAGGCATTAGACGAATTCAAAAAGAACCGAATTTCAACACCCAAGCCTTACGACTAGGGGCGTCAGAAACGCGGTTCCACCCTAATTTATTACTTCATTGTTTTTGAAAATACTACAGAAAGCGCCAGCACTTTATTTTGCCCTACTTGGCTCCCACTATCCCAAGCTCGCTTGAAGAACGCTATAAGACTTTCTTTCCTGCAGACTATTATATCAGAATTGTAACATACTGTAAATCAAAAACTATAGAAAGATATATTGTATTCTCTACTCACTTTTTGAGAAAGTTGCAAGTCCGATTACTGACAACAAGAGAGAAATTCCTGAAATACTTAGCATAATAGAAATTATATTATTCTCACCAGTGGCTGGTAATTGTTTTCCTTCTTTGTTGACTGTAGCTAAAAATACTTGTTGACCACTTCCAGCAAATGTTTTATTCTCATGATTAGCTTCTATAATTGATGGAGCTTTCTCAATTTTATCATTGCTAATTGAAGGCTTAATAGTTGAGACTTGTCTATTGTGACTTACTAATTTACCAGGTTGCACTTGAGAAACTGGCTTAACTGGTAAAACTGCTTTAATTGGATTAGCTGGTTTAATCGTTACAACTGGTTTACTTGGACTAACTGGCTTAATCATTACAACTGGTTTAGCTGGACTAACTGGTTTAATCGTTACAACTGGTTTAGTTGGATTAGCTGGCTTAACAGATGCAACTGGTTTAGTTGGATTAGCTGGCTTAACAGATGCAACTGCTTTAGCTGGACTAACTGGTTTAGTTGGAATCTCTACTTTATTAGCCTTCAGTTTTACAGCCGTTTCTTTTAGAGCATTGATTACTGCATTAATTTCTTCTTGACTAGCTTCTGCATTTTCCAAAAGTAACTTAGCTTTGTTGAAAATAAGATTATATGCATCTTTCTCCTCTTTACCAGCTGTCAAAAATCTTGGATCTTTGTCTTGGAACTTCACTTCATCCACGATAACATTTTTTAGGCTCATGAAATCTGTTTCTTTCCCATTCAGCTGGTCTTGTGCTTGCAAGAAAGTGGTCAATAGACGGTCGATTTCATCTTGAGTTATCAAATCTTTTGTAATTAATAATGCCAAGAGTTTAAATTCACGATCATATTGACCTTTGCGTTCTTGATCAGAATTTATATATTTACCTTTTTTAACTGTCTCAGCATATGCTTTAATTGCATTCTTCAATGATGTGATATCAGATTCCTTACCATCCAATGTTTGCATAGCATACTCTAAAGCATTAACAATTTGGTCAATTTTATCTTGGTTAAGTTTACTTCCCAATGCTAGTTGCGCATCTTTGACACTTTGATCAAAAATCTCTTTTAACTTCTGTTTTGTATTATAATATCTCGGAGTTTTAACTACTTCCATTTGTTTATTTAAAGTTGCAATCAGAGCTAACTTAGAAACAACTGAAAGTGACAAAACATTATTTTTACCAAACAGAACTTTAAATGGTTGAAGATTATCAAGTAATTCATAACCGTTTGATAGATTTACAAGAACTTTATATTCACCAGTAACTACTTTCTTACCATAAGAATGTTTACCATATGTTTCAGCTGGCAAGACTTGACTCTGACCATCTTCACCTACTAAAGTAATCGTTGTAGTTCCAGGAACAGCTTGATTAAAGCCAATCGTTACTGGGGCATATTTCATTTTGTTAGCCAAGAAGGTAATAGTTTGAAAACTATTTTCTTTCGTTAAATCAAATTCCTTAGATAGAGCACTCACAAATTTCAACTCTGTACGGTCATAGCTAAAAATTTCTGCAACATAATGCCCAAATTTCAAGAAATTAATATCTTTTGACTTGTCAACAGTTACATATTGACCTTCGCTATTTTTAATGCGATAAACATAAGTTGTATCAATCTCATCCTTGGTTTTATTGTTTAGTATAGCAATTTTTACACGGCCACTATTTTCTTCACCTACAAGATCTTTGAGAGATATAAAATCTACATTTCCCGCAAAGTCTTCTACATAATAGAAGATTTTCGATTTATCAACGTTCTTAGGAAGTGTATAACTACCATCTTCATTTTGTTTGATAATTTGATACTGTTCGATTTCTGAATCTGTCGCCTCTCTATTTTCAGAAGGACGAATATAAAAGACTTTTTCTAGAAGAATTCCACCATTTCCTACATCCTGAGGTTTGCGAGCTATAAATTGTTCTTGATCTTTTTGAGAACGAATATATCCCGAAGTAATCAGAGGTTTTTGTGTATCGATTTGAATTTTAAATATTGTGTATTGTTCCTCAGCTCCAGGGACATCTGGCTTATAACTAATAACATAGTCATAAATTCCATCAGAAACTCGATTTCCATTAGAATCCTGTCCTCCCCAAGCTGTTTTATCTACAATGTAACTTCTTGGATTTCTAGTATCGCCATCAAAATAATTTTTTACAAGGTCTGTTGGACGACTTTGCCAAATAGGATGACTGTGTGTTGTATCCGAAGAATCATAAACCGTCGCACGAAGATTTACCAAATTTCTATAGACAAGAGTTTTAAATTTAACAGAATCTTTATTACCATCCTCATTTGGCGAGATAGCAAGGCGGATGTTCCCCTTTTCATCTAATTGAAGATGGTATTTTCCTTCAGCATCTTGTTTCACTCCGAGTACAGTCACTCGATTTCCTTGACGCTCTGCTTTTAAAACATTTATATCATTTTCAGAACTTGTTAAATAAGTTGCATCGTCTGAAGGTGAAATTCCTGGATTATCTTTATCAATTTCAGAGTAAAATCCACTGTTTCCTTCCTTAATCAATTGATAAATTGGTTTTTCAATTGCAGGTAGATTTTGGAATTCTCCCTTAAATCCCATAAATGGTAAACCAATAACAGAACCATCATCTGCAGGATTGACAAATCTAACAAATCCTTCTAGAAAATATCCATTTGGCATTATTTTGCTAAGTTCTTCAGTAAACTTACTTGTATCTACACTAACTGTTACTGTCTTCGTACTATGAGCTTTCACAGTTACTTCAGGCCAAACTGTTTCAGTTAGTTTTCGTGGACGGAGAGTGAATTTCCCTTCTTCAACTTCGTCCGTATTTGTATTTACAATCATCTTCAATGTTTGGTCTTTATCCGAAATATTATGAATTGTAACTTCAAAGGTAAATTTATCACCAACATTGCCAAGAGTAACACTTGGATAGTTATTTGCACCTGTTACAAATAGATCTGTGCTTGTTGCCGCCATCGTGTCAACTACACCAGCACCTTGCTGACGTGGAGAAGTATAGGCTCCAGTCTGTTTATTAAAATGTGGTTTTGCAGTAGACATAATTAAAGCTTTTACAATCTCTGAAATTTGACTAGCTGATAATTCAGGATGTTTCTTTGCTAAATATTCTTTGACTAATGCTGCTACACCAGCTACATGAGGAGCCGCCATACTTGTTCCACTGATACTTCCATAACTATTGTCGTTAAATGATGAATAGATATTTCCACCAGGTGCAGTAACATCTGGTTTCAATTGTCCATCTGTTGTAACTCCCCAACTTGAAAAATCTGACAATTGGTCTGCAACATCTGATTTACGATTATCCATCTTGTGATTAAAGACAATTTTATACTGACCAGACTTAAGAATTTCACCATAATGTTTTGAAATAAAGACAGATGGGATTTTCTTAGCATCACCTGTAACAGACATACTAACATTTGCACCTTCAACGTTGTTATAAATTAAAACTCCAGCTGCACCATGTTGAAGAGCATTTTTAATCTTATCAGAAAAATTAATTTTACCACGTTGAATCAGTGCTAACTTGCCTCTTACATCAATATTAGCAAAATCTTCTTCACGACCAATACCCGCTGCTACATATTCGTATTCTTTCCCTTTTTCAAAATCTTTTTCTGTTTCAGGTCTATTAAAATCAAACTTACCATAATCAAGGGTAGCGTCATTTTCTAAACCTTTTACTTCGAAGACTTCAGTAGTTAGAATTTTATTATTAATAGAAGCAACAGAAATTGAATCTTCTACTGTAGAGGGATTTCCGACGAGACCATAATCAGGATTTGCTGCTAATGGTTGTGAAAAACCTCTACCGAAAGTATTACTATTACCAGCAGCGATAACAACAGATACTCCTTTAGCGCGTGCTCTTTTTACTGCATCAATGATATCTGAACCAGCATCTACCGTTGAACCCGCACCTGCACCCAAACTCATATTAATCACATCTGCACCTAATGCAACAGCATCATCAATAGCTTTTACATAGAGGGCAGAGGCTGTAGTTTTATCTCTGTCTGAAAAAACTCTCATAAACATAATTTGAGCTTCTGGCGCCACCCCGTAAACCTTCTCAGAATTCGGTGCTTTATTAACAGGATTTCCAGCTACAATTCCAGTAACGTGCATTCCATGAGACTCTTTTTCAGCCTCTTTTATATTATCAGTTCCATCAAAGTAATCATAAGCATATACTACTTTGTCACTGTACCATTTCCCATAGTCAATACCAGCAGCCTTTTTAGCTTTTTCGATATCATCCTGATTTTTAAATTTCGCCTTTGACGGATCAGAAATACGCAAAACCTCATGATTCAAATCAAGACCTGAATCTATAACAGCGACTACAGTTCCTTGTCCTTTATGTCCTGCTTCCCAGGTTTTAGGGACAGTAATAATTTCATTACTGGAGATACTGTTCGGCTTTTCTTTATGTCCACCTTGAGATAACGACTGTGATTGTATGCTTTCTGAAGAAGAATTACTTTTCACTGCTGATTCTTCCTTCTTCTCTTCACTTTTTATAGCAGTCGTTTCTTTCTGTGTGGTTAAATCCTTGTCTGACTTATTATCTCTATACTCGATAGAATCATCTTGTTTTAATGACTCTATCACTTCTGTTTTTTCTTTCGAAGAAGAATTTAGAGCATTCTTGTCAGCCGTGACTGGTGATGCAAGCTTATTTGAATCATCTAATTTATTAGTCGTTACAGTACGTGTAACTTGATTGGATGTTTCAAATTTTCCCTCATCGGCACTAACCTGTGCGAAAGCAAATCCGAAAGCAAAGACCGTTAGCAGAAAAATTGTTGCTATTTGGTACTTGTTATGACAAAAATCTTTGCAATCTCCCATAAAATCACTCCTTTTTATTTAAATTAAAAGTATTATATACCAAATTATCTGAAAATTCTATCAAAATATTATTTTGTAACAAAATTGTAATATTAACCAATCCTATCATGAGATTTAAACATAAAAAAATTTAGCCTCGATTAATACAAGACTAAATTTATTTATTGAAAAATTACTTACGATTTAATTAGTTATTCAGCAAAAGTCTTACTGATCACGGTCATAGAATAGTTCATGTGCTTTTAATCGTGAATTAAGCATTTCAGGAACTGTGACAAAGTGATATCCTTGCTCTTTTAGATAATCTATAATCTTTGGTAAAGCATTGACTGTTTCAGCATGGATATCATGCATTAAGATAATCGAACCATTACGAACTTGACGTTGAATCTCTGTCAAAATCGCTGCTTCATTCTTACTCTTCCAATCCAGACTATCCACATCCCACATAATAAAACTCAAATCAAGGCTATTTCGAATGTCGTCTGTAATGGCTCCATAAGGCGGACGCATAAGTTTGGAACTAGAACCCAACACTTTAGTTAGCGCATCCTCAGTATCAGTAATTTGTTTTTTAGCTTCGTCAAGTGAAAGTTTTGAAAGCACTGGATGACTCCAACTATGGTTTCCAATAACATGGCCATCCGATTTCATGCGTTTCAAAATCTCTTCATTTCCAGAAACATTCTTACCTAAAACAAAGAAAGTTGCCTTGATACCATACTTAGATAGTGTATCTAATGCTTGATTTGTCGTTGCAGGATTTGGTCCATCATCAAAAGTTAGAGCTACCACTTTTTGGTTTTTCTTTTCATAATAAGCCTTATAAAGTTCGGCATCCTTGTCTAATAAATAAGAGGATTGTACTACATCAAAGAAACTAGATACTGGTAAGGCAATCTCATCTAGATTTTCAACTGACTGACTTGGATAAAGGATAATCTGACTATCCTTGTAATCAAAATTCCATCCAGACAAGTCTTGATCAGAGAAGCCTTTAACAACTTGATCAATCTTTTCTTGGTCCAATTTCTTATCCTGTAAGAAAGAGGTGATTTCTTTTAACAACTGCTCTTTGGCTTTACTAGGATCTGAAAATAATTGATCAAGTGTAAAAGGTTTACCATCTTCTGTCAAATGGACTTTTGCCAGACTAGTTTTTTCAGTCTCTTCAACTTTTGACGAAGTTAAATCATAGACTTGTTTCATCACACTTCGGTTAACAATCCCTTTTAAAGTCGAATCCTGTTTCTCCGTATAATAAAAAACTAGATTTTCCTTGTCTTCCAGATTTTCCTTAATATCCTGTGTCATGATTTCTTTTAGAGATGAAATCACTTGCTCCCCTTGGAGAGGATAATAGGCAATTACTTCGGCTTGTCCCTTACGAAAATGATCTTTCTGATTTCCCTCACTCAATTGATCATCTTTCTCTTTTTTGAGCGTTTCAATCCTTTGTTCAAAACTTTGCTTTGTATATATTTTGTATCCAATCATTGAACCAAGGACACAAATACTTACTGAAAAGATAGCTACTAGGGCTATTAAACCGATTCTCTTTTTATCGTGCTCAACACGATTTGCTCTACTTTTATCCATAGAAATATCATATCAAATTCAGGCTATAATTTCAATGAGAAATAAGTACTATTACTCGTTTTGAACAAAAAAATAGGCTCCATAATATCTATAGGGGGATTTACCCACTACAAATATTATAGAGCCTTTTATTATGTTAGAAACGAATCGTCTCACGTGTTTTTTCGTATGAAGTGACAAAACGGTTGGTTACACCTGGTTCTGCAACTTCCAAAGCTTGCGAAATCTTATCAAATGAAGCATGATAATCAAATTCTTTTTCAAAAATTTCTAATGATTCATTAAAAGCTTCTTGAATTCGTTCATCAAATGAGCGATAACGGTTCGAATACTGTAGCAATTGTTCTGTCAACGTTGCATATTGAACAATATTATATGTTTCTTCTTCAAGTGCTTCCATATCATTTGTTGTAATTTCAAGCATACGGTTCACAGCTTCGATATTGACCTGAGCTTCTTCTAGCTCAGCCATCAACTCTTCTGTATGGTTACTTGCTGTAAAGAACAACTGTAAGAAATTCTGAGGGATACCTGGAAGATTTCGTTTTTCCATATATCTCTTAATAGTATGAAGACGATTGACATAAACATTTGCCTTCTGGCGAGCATTGATATCATCTTTTTCAATCTGAGCAAGACGTTGACTAACCGCAACTTGTTCATCCTCAATTTCTTTCAAAGTTGCTTGTAAGTTTTCCAAACGTTCTTCAAGTAATGAATATGGCTCAGAATGTTCCTCTTGTTCAGAAGTTAATTCCAATACAGATTCTTCCAGAGATTCTAACTCAGCTTGTAATCTGTGTACGTGACTAACATCTGTTTCAGAAAGCAGGTAGTTATTACTTAATCGTTGAATATCTTCCACTAAAACAGCATTACTATCTTTCATGTGTTTCAAATATGTAGGAAGTGTTGCAACTAATCCTTCTACTACTTTTTGAGCAGCAATTTCTCGTGTAAAGATATCATAGAGTGCATTGATTTCTTCTTGAACTTGAGTATTTTCATACTCAGCATTATCCAACTCTAATTGTGCAATATTTTCGTGGTTTTTCTTCAAAGCTTCATAAAGCAATTGGAAGCGAGATTCAATATCCGTCTCAGCAAAATGATAGTTAGCGTCTAAAAGCTTACGGTAACCATCCTCCAAATCTTCCAATTGATCAGGTAACTCTTTAGATAATGTTTTTACAATTGCTGGCAGGCGGTCAACAATATGACTCAAAGCCAAGATATGATTCTCAGCATTATCCAAAATCACAGCAGCTTCTACTGGGTCACCTGAGGTATTCAAAGTAACAAATTGAGAAAACTCTGATTGGATATTTTCCAATTGTTTTTCGATTTCAGACAAACCTTGGCCATATTCTTCAGAATGATCAGCAACTCGGTGTTGCAACTCTTCAAACAAGTCCAAAGTATGAAGAACACGTCCACTATTTTTAGACTCTTGTTTCTCCAAATCTGCCAAGGCATTGCGAATTGCCGCAATATCTTCTTCAATCAAGGTAATTTGGCTCTCGATTTGGTCAATTTGATGACTAGCCTTGAAAAAACGGAATGAATTGTTATAGCCTTCTGCCTCAAAAAGATTATTTTCGATATCGGCAAAAGAGTTAAGAGATAGGTCAACCCATTTTTGGTTCCATTCACGGAAAGTCACTTGACTTTGTCCAATCAAGTGCATATTTTTAACAGCTTCAACTTCATCATTAACTGGAAGATTGTACAGCTCTTCTTTTTTCTCTTCTAAAATTGCTAATTTACTTTCATTGCGTTTCCGTACATAAATTGCTATAGCATATGAAATCAGCAATATAATTGCAATTGCAATTATAAGATATACTACTAGACTACCAGACATATTAAACTCCTTTTTAACTTGAAACAATCGTAATGATTATATCATATTTTTTAGACCAAGGGAACTACTTCTCCCGATTTTTTAGACATCAAGTGTACTATAGACGGCATTTTCTTCGATAAATTCACGACGAGGCTCTACTCGATCCCCCATCAACATATCAAAGATTTTATCTGCTTCAGCCGCATCATCCACAGAAACTCTAGCCATCAAACGATGCTCAGGATCCATGGTTGTTTCCCATAACTGATGATCGTCCATTTCACCTAGCCCCTTATAACGCTGAATGGTCGGTTTAGTACGACCTTCACTATAACGGGCTAAGGCTTCTTGGAGTTTGATTTCTTGGTCTGCTCCTGGCTGGATATATTCTTTAATCTCACTTCCAACCTTGACACCATAGATTGGAGGTTGGGCGATATAAACATAACCAGCTTCTAGAATTGGTTTCATATAACGATAAATCAAGGTTAAAAGAAGGGTACGAATGTGGGCTCCATCGACATCGGCATCGGTCATCAAAACAAGTTTTTGGTAACGGGCTTTTGAAACATCAAATTCCGCACCAAATCCTGTTCCCATGGCTGTGAAAAGACTACGAATTTCTTCGTTAGCTAGAATCTTATCCATACTTGCCTTTTCAACGTTCAAAATCTTACCTCGAATCGGAAGGATTGCCTGAAATTCACGGTTACGACCAGATTTTGCTGATCCACCAGCTGAGTCTCCTTCGACGATGAAGAGTTCTGTTTCCGCAGGATTGTTAGAAGAACAGTCTGCTAGTTTTCCTGGAAGGTTGGAAATTTCCAAACCAGATTTTTTACGAGTGACTTCACGCGCACGCTTGGCAGCAACACGAGCTTTGGCGGCCAAAATTCCTTTTTCCACAATTCTCTTGGCAATCTGTGGATTTTCCATGAGGAAATCAGAAAAGGCATCGCTGAAGAGACGATTGGTAATCTTGACCACTTCGCTATTTCCCAATTTGGTCTTGGTCTGTCCTTCAAACTGTGGATTTGGGTGTTTAACTGAGATAACTGCAGTTAATCCTTCGCGGACATCTTCCCCTGTTAGATTATCTTCATTATCTTTCAGTAACTTATTTTTACGAGCATAATCGTTGATAACACGAGTCAAGGCTGTACGGAAACCTTGTTCATGCGTTCCACCTTCATGGGTATGAATATTATTGGCGAAACTCATGACATTTTCATGGTAACCCGTTGTGTACTGCATGGCTACTTCGACTGTGATATCATCCATCTCACCATCTGTGTAGATTGGTGTATCAAAGATAACATCCTTGTTCTCGTTGATATATTCAACGTAACTAGCAATCCCACCTTCATAATGATAATGCTTGGTTTGCTCCAAACCTTCACGCTTATCTGTAATGGAGATTTGAAGACCGCGATTTAGAAAGGCCAACTCTTGAATCCGTTTATTTAATTTATCAAAATCAAAGGTTGTTGTTTCCGTAAAGATTTCTGGGTCCGGTGTGAAGTGAACTGTTGTTCCCGTTTTATCCGTATCTCCAACCACCTCAAGGTCTGCAACAACATGACCACGACGGTATTCTTGGTAATGAATTTTACCATTTTTGTGGACATGAACGTCTAATTGAGTTGAAAGGGCATTAACTACTGAGGACCCCACTCCGTGAAGACCACCTGAGACCTTATATCCGCCACCGCCAAACTTTCCTCCAGCGTGAAGAACAGTAAAGACAGTCTCAACGGCAGGTCGACCTGTTTTTTCCTGAATATCGACGGGGATCCCACGTCCATCATCAACAACTGTAATCGAATCATCTGGCTCAATAAAGACTTGAATATGGCTAGCAAATCCTGCCAAGGCCTCATCAATTGAGTTATCAACAATTTCCCAGACTAGATGGTGAAGACCTTCTTTTGAGGTTGACCCGATATACATCCCTGGACGCATACGAACAGCCTCTAAGCCCTCTAAAACTTGAATTTGACTGGCATCATAATCTTGTGCCTGCAGATTTTTGATTTCTTCTGTCATCTTTTTCCTTTTTCTTACATGTCTAATACTTGTCTTAAATTCACGATACTGGTAAACAAGTGGGTAGCTAGTCCTGCAGCTTGCCCGGCTTCGATATCAATCGGTCGATCACCAATGACAAGCCCTGAACTAATTTGATACTTTTCTCTTAAATAAATCATGGACTCAGGATCTGGTTTTCTCTTAAAGCCTGAGTTAGAAGTCACCACTTCTGTAAAATAAGCTGCTATAGAGGTTTTTTCTAAAATTTCCAAGACCTGATCATTACGATGAGATACCAAAAAATGACGGCCACCTTGATTTGAGATATCTTTCAATAAATCAGAAACTCCATCAAACAAAATCGGATGTTCAAGCTCTCTGGCTTCATTTTCCTTGTATTTTTCTAAAAAATTCTCTAAGTTGGGAGCGAATGTCTCAATCGCAAAATCAGTAGAAACCTTTAAAGCCTGATAGACACTGTCATGGTCTTGTGTGATGCCATACAATGCCAATGTTTCAACAAATGCAGCTGTTGAAGTTTCGTAATTATCCAGTAAAGTTCCACCTAAATCCCAGATATAATCGTGATATTTCATACCCTTCATTATAGCATTTTTTTATGAAAAAAGCGATGATTTCCCTGAGTTTTGCACATAAAAAATGCTCTATATTATTTGTAGTGGGTAAATCTATTATAAATACTATGAAACCTATTTTCTTGTAGAAAAAAGTTCCATATGACCCATAATGAAAAGCGACCAAACCATCATTAGAGAGAATCATATGGAACAATTATATTTTAACACAAAACTACTTTATATTAAAAATCCTAATATCCAATTTATGGATGTTATTAATAAGGGGGTGGGGAACTTCTCAAAGTAAGTTCCACTTGAGTGGTATTGAGACTAGCTTTTCACTAATCTTGTCTTGAAATTTTAAAATAAATTATAAAACCTTACTCAAGAAGTCCCTAGTCCGTTGTTCTTGGGTTTGTTCAAAAATCTGTTCAGGTGTTCCATCTTCAACAACTACACCGTCTGCCATAAAGATGACACGGTCTGCCACCTCACGAGCAAATCCCATTTCATGTGTTACGATAACCATGGTCATTCCTGACTTGGCTAAGTCTTGCATAACAGCCAACACCTCACCTACCATTTCAGGGTCCAGGGCTGAAGTTGGCTCGTCAAAGAGCAAAACATCAGGTTCCATAGCTAAACCTCGCGCAATAGCAATACGCTGTTGCTGCCCACCTGACAAACTCTGTGGATAAGCAGCTGCCTTATCTGGTAAACCAACTTTTTCCAAAAGTTCCTGAGCTCTCTTCTCTGCAACTTCCTTACTTTCACCTTTGGTCTTGATAGGAGACAAGGTGATATTTTCCATCACAGTCATATTAGGAAAGAGATTAAATTGTTGAAAAACCATGCCCATCTTCTCACGCATAGCAAACAGGTCATTCTTCTTGTCCGTAATATCGACTCCCTCAAAGATAACCTTCCCCTTGGTCGCTTCTTCCAACAAATTCATAGAACGAAGCAAGGTAGATTTCCCGCTCCCTGAAGGACCAATGATAACCACAACTTCTCCACGTTTAATCTCGAGGTTGATGCCCTTCAATACTTCATTCTTTCCAAAGGATTTATGTAAATTTTCGATTTTTATCAAGGTTTCTGTCATTATTTCTTATCTCCTTGTCCCATACGTTTTTCAAAAGCTTTCAAGGCTACTGTCAGAATAGAGGTCATAATCAAGTAATAAAAGGCTGCAAATAAAAGTGGTGTTAAAGGTAGATAGGTTGTTGTAGAAACTGTTGTAGCTCCGTTCCACAACTCCATAACCCCAATAGCTGATAAGAGAGAACTATCCTTGATAATAGTGATAAATTCGTTTCCCAATGCTGGCAAAATATTTTTGATTGCTTGTGGCAAAATCACATAGCGCATCGCATTTTTAGGACGAATCCCTAAAGAATAGGCCGCCTCTAACTGACCCTTAGGAACTGCATTAATCCCAGCACGAACAGTCTCAGAAACATACGCACCACTGTTCATAGAGATAATCAAAATTCCTGGAATCAGACGAGAAAGGTCAACACCTAAAATCCCAACCTGAATAGTCGGAGCATTGATGTGCATAAGGGCAAAGGCAATCATAATCTGAACCATCATCGGTGTCCCACGGAAAATCCAAACGTACAAGTTGGCGAGCCAAACAAGCGGTTTAAACTTTGAACGTTGCCCAAAAGCTAAGACAACACCCAAAATAGTTCCCAAAAAGACAACACAGATAGAAATGAGAACCGTCACAACAGCCCCATAGTTAAAATAAGGTAAATACTTAGGTAAAAAAGAAAAATTCATAGTTACACTGCTTTCTAAAATAGAATACTGTATGATTATAACATGTATTGAATTAAAATTCAAATTTTTTATCCGATTTATTCAAAAAAACTTTAAGCTGGTAGAATTAGCGAGAAATCTTAGTTTTTTCTAGGCAAGTTGGCCTCCTTTATGGTAAAATAGTAACGATAAGAAATGAAGGAGAATCAAAATGGAATCACATTTGGTTAGAATCATCAACCGCCTTGAAGCAATGGCAAAAGACGGCGGAAATTTAAAACGTAATTTTGAACGCGAAGGAGTTGTTGTTGCAGAAGTTGCATACAGCCATGATGAAGAAAACGGATCAATCTTTACCCTTCGTGATGTAGAAGCTCGCGAAACTTATACTTTTGATAGCATTGACTTGATTGCAATGGAGATTTACGAACTCCTCTACTAATCTAAAACAAGCTGGGATTTCCCCTGCATGTCTAACCAAAATCCTTTTTGTCTCACAAATAGGATTTTTTTATAGTCCAAATTAACAAAGATTTTCATTGTAACAACTTCTCAAAGCTGCAATCTTTTTACTTGCTTTACGGTCCAATCCTGTTATAATGAGAGTATAGAAATTTGACTATTTTTGACCTTTAAACAGGTCAGGCTAAAGAAAGAAATGAGGTAGATGTATGCTTTGTCAAAACTGTAAAATCAACGACTCAACAATTCATCTTTATACCAATCTCAATGGAAAACAAAAGCAAATTGACCTCTGTCAAAACTGCTATAAGATTATCAAAACAGATCCTAATAATAGTCTCTTCAAAGGTATGACAGATTTGAACAATCGTGACTTTGATCCTTTCGGAGATTTCTTCAATGACCTAAACAATTTCAGACCTTCTAGCAACACTCCACCTACTCCCCCAACCCAATCAGGTGGAGGTTACGGTGGAAACGGCGGTTATGGCTCCCAAAATCGTGGATCTGCTCAAACTCCGCCTCCAAGTCAAGAAAAAGGCCTGTTAGAAGAATTTGGTATTAATGTAACCGAGATTGCCCGTCGTGGCGATATTGATCCCGTTATTGGACGCGATGATGAGATTATCCGTGTCATTGAGATTCTCAATCGTAGAACCAAGAATAATCCTGTTCTTATCGGTGAACCTGGTGTCGGAAAAACTGCCGTTGTCGAAGGTCTAGCTCAGAAAATTGTTGATGGCGATGTTCCACATAAACTCCAAGGTAAACAAGTCATCCGTCTAGATGTAGTTAGCCTAGTTCAAGGAACAGGTATCCGTGGACAATTTGAAGAACGCATGCAAAAACTCATGGAAGAAATTCGCAAACGTGAGGACATCATCCTCTTTATCGATGAAATCCATGAAATTGTCGGTGCTGGTTCTGCAGGCGATGGCAATATGGATGCAGGAAATATCCTCAAGCCAGCCCTTGCTCGTGGGGAACTACAACTTGTCGGTGCTACTACCCTTAATGAATACCGTATCATTGAAAAGGATGCGGCCCTAGAGCGTCGTATGCAACCGGTTAAGGTCGATGAACCAACAGTGGAAGAAACAATCACTATCCTCAAAGGCATTCAAAAGAAATACGAAGACTACCACCACGTTCAGTATACCGATGCTGCAATTGAAGCAGCTGCAACTCTTTCCAACCGCTACATACAAGATCGCTTCTTGCCTGACAAGGCCATTGACCTCTTAGATGAAGCGGGTTCTAAGATGAACTTGACCTTAAATTTTGTAGATCCTAAAGTGATTGATCAGCGATTGATTGAGGCTGAAAATCTCAAATCTCAGGCTACACGAGAGGAAGATTTTGAAAAGGCTGCCTACTTCCGTGATCAGATTGCTAAATATAAGGAAATGCAAAAGAAAAAGGTTACGGACCAAGATACTCCTATCATCAGTGAGAAAACCATTGAGCACATTATCGAGCAGAAAACCAACATCCCTGTTGGGGATTTAAAAGAGAAAGAACAATCTCAACTCATCCATCTAGCCGAAGACCTCAAATCTCATGTTATTGGACAAGATGATGCTGTCGATAAGATTGCCAAGGCTATTCGCCGAAATCGTGTCGGTCTCGGTACGCCTAACCGCCCAATCGGAAGCTTCCTCTTCGTGGGGCCAACCGGTGTCGGTAAGACAGAACTTTCCAAACAACTAGCTATCGAACTCTTTGGTTCTGCTGACAGCATGATTCGCTTTGATATGAGTGAATACATGGAAAAACACAGCGTTGCTAAACTGGTCGGTGCCCCTCCAGGTTATGTCGGCTACGATGAGGCTGGGCAATTAACTGAAAAAGTCCGCCGTAATCCCTACTCTCTTATTCTCTTGGATGAAGTAGAGAAAGCTCATCCAGATGTTATGCATATGTTCCTACAAGTCTTAGACGATGGTCGTTTGACAGATGGGCAAGGACGTACCGTTAGCTTCAAGGACGCTATCATCATCATGACTTCAAATGCAGGTACAGGTAAGGCAGAAGCCAGCGTTGGATTTGGTGCTGCTAGAGAAGGACGTACCAACTCTGTCCTCGGTGAACTCGGTAACTTCTTTAGCCCAGAGTTCATGAACCGTTTTGACGGCATCATCGAGTTCAAAGCTCTTAGCAAAGACAACCTCCTTCAGATTGTCGAGCTCATGTTAGCAGATGTTAATAAGCGCCTTTCTAGCAACAACATTCATTTAGATGTAACGGACAAGGTCAAGGAAAAATTGGTTGACCTCGGCTATGATCCAAAAATGGGAGCTCGCCCGCTCCGCCGTACTATTCAAGACTATATTGAGGACGCAATCACTGACTACTACCTTGAAAATCCGAGCGAAAAAGACCTCAAGGCAGTTATGACCAGCAAGGGCAAGATACAAATTAAGTCTGCCAAAAAAGCTGAAGTTAAAACTTCTGAAAAAGAAGTATAAATCCTATAAAAAATGAGTAGAAAATGAAAATTTTCTGCTCCTTTTTACTAAAATAACTATAAATTCTTGACAGCTCAGCCTTTGTCCATTAAGATAATAATAAAGATAATAGATAATGAGGAAAATGCAATGGCAAATCCAACTTTCGGAGAAAAAAAAGCGAATACAGACTATGTTGCTCGTTACGGTGTATATGCAGTAATTCCAGACGCTGAACAAAAACAAATTGTTCTTGTTCAAGCACCTAATGGGGCTTGGTTCTTACCAGGTGGCGAAATTGAAGCGGGTGAAAACCATCAGGAAGCCCTAAAACGTGAGTTGATTGAAGAACTTGGATTTACAGCTGAAATTGGTACCTATTACGGACAAGCTGATGAATATTTCTACTCTCGTCACCGTGATACCTACTACTACAATCCTGCCTACCTCTATGAAGCGACTTCTTTCAAAGAAGTACAAAAACCACTAGAAGACTTTAATCATATCGCCTGGTTCCCTATTGACGAAGCTATTGAAAATCTCAAACGTGGTAGCCATAAATGGGCTATTGAATCTTGGAAAAAACAGCAGAAGATTGACTAAATCCAGCTACTTTATTCAAAAAGTGCTATAATAGAATTAGAAAATCGGAGGAAATGTTATGAAGCTTATCAATACGACAAACTCACACTCGCAACTTGTTAAAAGCCAGCTAGAAAGTACAGATGCAACCCTTGTTGAGGTTTATTCTGCAGGGAATACAGATGTTATTTTTACTCAAGCTCCGCTTCACTATGAAATCCTCATCTCAAACAAACACCGTGCTATTCGCGAACCTGAAATCGAAGCTATTCAAGAGTTTTTCTTGAAACGTAAAATTGATAAGGACTCTATTGATGAGGCCAATATCAAAACCCTCTATTCAGAAAAATTAATTGGAATTTCGATTCCAACCAAATAAAATCTTGGAGAGATTAGAAAGTGCTTTAAACCTTATGGAACAAAATTGGGTTTATTTAGCTTTTTAAATCATCTCCAATTTTTTATCTTGAAATCCTATCATACACAATTTTATAGATAATTAAGGAGACAAGCATGGGAGACATGATATATCGAGAGTCAAGACTTGAAGAATACGAAAAAATTGGAAAACTATTAGCTAATTCTTTTCTTGACTATCCCTTTTTAACGATTATAAGGGATGATTTGAAGAAACCTGACTCCTATCCTGCTTTTGTAGAAACATTGCAAATTCTGCTTACTAGAGTCTATATTAAAAAAGGAAACTGTTTGGTTGCGGAACAAGATGGAGAATTACTTGCAGTTGCCCTTTTGCAACAAAAGGATTTCTGTATACTATCCTATCTACGAAATGGTGGGACAAACATTTTTCGCTACATTCGACCACAAAATCTCCTTAAATACTTTGACTTTGTAAAACGTTCCAAAAAGCATTTAGAACAATCAGGGGAGTTTGATTGGTATTTGATGGCTTTAGCTGTTAATACAGCAAGTAAGGGGCAGGGAATAGGCAGTACTTTTCTGACACAAGGGATTGAACCTTATGTGAAATCAAAAGGCTGTAAACACTTGGGACTCATAACCAGTACAGCTAGAAATTCCTCATTCTACGAGAAAAACGATTATGTATTACTGGACCATATGGACTTAAAATACGGGTCAAAATCAATTGGTAACTGGGCATTTTTAAAAACAATGAATAAATTATAACAGGCCAGCAATTTACAAATCCTATTTAAATAAGGATAACTTATATTTATAAAAACCAACGTTCAAAACGTTGGTTTTCTTATCTATTTGACTGCTTCTTTCAAAGCATCTACCTTGTCCAAACGTTCCCATGGAAGGTCAATATCTGTACGTCCAATGTGTCCATAAGCCGCTGTTTGACGGTAAATTGGACGCTTAAGGTCCAGCATTTGGATAATTCCTGCAGGACGAAGGTCAAAGATTTGACGAGCAGCTTTTTCAAGTTTGCTTTCGGCTACTGTTCCTGTACCGAAGGTATCGATACGAACAGAAACAGGCTGAGCAACACCGATAGCATAAGCCAATTGCACTTCTGCTTTCTTAGCAAGGCCTGCTGCAACGATATTCTTGGCAATATAACGAGCCGCATAAGAGGCTGAACGGTCCACCTTAGTCGCATCTTTACCAGAGAAAGCACCACCACCATGACGAGAGTAGCCACCATAGGTATCCACGATAATCTTACGACCAGTCAAACCTGAGTCCCCTTGAGGTCCACCGATTACAAAGCGACCAGTTGGATTGATGAAGAATTTGGTTTGCTCATCCAAGTAAGAAGCCGGAATAACTTCTTTAATGACCTTGTTAATCACATCATTATGAATTTGTTCGTTGCTGACTTCTGGATCGTGCTGAGTTGAAATCACGACTGTGTCCACACGTACTGGACGGTCATTTTCATCATACTCAACTGTAACTTGTGATTTAGCATCTGGGCGAAGATAGCTGATTTCCCCAGACTTACGAAGTTCTGCCAAACGACGAACCAATTTATGACTGAGTGAAATTGGCAATGGCATGAGCTCTTCTGTTTCATCCACTGCAAATCCAAACATGAGCCCTTGGTCTCCAGCACCAATCAAATCAAGCGGATCTTGGTCTGCATTCCCACGAACCTCCAAGGCTTCGTTGACACCTTGGGCAATGTCAGGAGATTGTTCCACCAAAGATGGATGTACTCCTACAGTCTCAGCAGAAAAACCATATTCTGTATTGGTGTAGCCAATCTCTGCAATAGTATCACGAACCACACGGTTAATATCCACATAGGCATTTGTAGATATTTCACCAAAAACATGGACTGAACCAGTATATACAGCTGTCTCAGCAGCAACGTGCGCCTCTGGATCTTTAGCTAAAATAGCATCCAAAATCGCATCTGAAATTTGGTCTGCAATCTTATCTGGATGCCCCTCAGATACAGATTCAGACGTGAATAATTTACGTTCTGACATAAAAATGTCCCCCCTTAAAAATAGTGTTATAGAGTTACAAAGTACTGATAGGTATTTTCATTTTCTAAGAGTTACAACGCGTAAGAAATAAAAACGATACTTTTTATTTCTGAAGCTAGTAAGACGCATAGGTTGACCGCATTATAGCGGCAACCGTAGAATGACGAGCGATCTTGGAGCCGTCATGCTTTGCGAGTTACGACGCAAAAGAAATAAAAACGATATTTTTTTATTTCTAAAGCTAGTAAGGCGCATAGGCTGACCGCATTATAGCGGCAACCGTAGAATGACGAGCTACTTTAGAGCCGTCATGCTTTGCGAATTACAAAGTACTGATAGGAAAACTCTTCGCGATAAATGCCTACCATCTTATCGGGACTATATAACTCTATCATTATACCATTTTTTAGCGCAATTTGCAGTCTTTAATGTAGTGTTTCTGTTTAGATAGTTCGTTCTCATAAATAAAAAAAATTGGAGCTCAGTACTCCAACTTTTTCTATTAAAATGTTTGGCGTTTTGCTTTACGCTCTGCACGACCGCGAGCACGATTTTCAGCGCGCTTGGTCTTGCGGCGTTTTTCATCAACCGCCCATTTAATTTTTTTCTTATAACCTGGTTTGACTTTTTTCTTTTTCTTTTTAACCAAACCAATCATTTCGATATCAAGTTTATCTTGTTTTTTCTCACGGTTGGCACGACGATCACGGTCATAAGTATCTTGAAATTCCCCGTCTTTGACCATCTTAGGAGTAAACTTGATTCCCAATTTCTCCAACTCACGGATATCTGAGTCATCACTTGGCTGATAAAGGGTAATAGCAGTACCTGGTAGGCCATTTCGTCCAGTACGACCAACTCGGTGCACAAAGAAAGATAAATCTTGCGGAATGGCATCATTGATAACATGGCTGACACCTTCAATATCAATTCCACGCGCGGCCAAATCCGTTGCGACAATATACTCAAAATCCAAATTTTTCACCTGGTTCATGATACGTTTGCGCTCACGAGGGGCAATATCCCCATGGATTTTTGCCACCTTCAAGCCTTGAGCAGTCAGATATGAATGCAATTCATCAGCACGCGTTTTAGTGTTAACAAAAATCATTGCCAAATACGGTTGCATCAACTGAGTCAACTCGTAAATTTGAGCATTCTTATCTCGGCCCTTGGTCGAAATCAACCAATTATCAATAGTATCAGAAATAACCGTTTTGGTCTTGATTTTCTCCATAACAGGATTTGATAAGTATTTTTTCAAGAATGGTTGCAGTTTTTGTGGAATAGTCGCTGAGAAGACCATGAATTGCAGATCTTTTGGAAGGCTTCCAGCAATCTTATCAACAGTTTCTAAGAATCCCATATCCAAGGTCATGTCTGCCTCATCGATCACAAAGGTCTTGGCTTTATGAATAGCTAAATCACCGGATTTAACCAAGTCATAGATACGTCCAGGCGTTCCGATAACAATATGAGGCTGGTTACTTGCCAATTTCTCAATCTGGCGAGCCTTATCTGTCCCCCCCACATAATTAACCACACGAACTTCCACTTCTGAGTGGGCTGCAATCTGACGAGCTGCTTGGTAAATCTGAGTAGCCAACTCACGGCTCGGTGCCGTAATCACTGCCTGTACACTATCACTAGCTTCATCTAATTGCTGGAAAATTGGTAACAAGAAAGTATGAGTCTTACCTGAACCTGTTTTTGATTCTCCAACCAAATCTCGGCCTGCCAGGACAATGGGAATCAACTTATCTTGTACCTCTGTTGGAGTTGTAAATTTCAACTCCTCCAAGGCTTCTCTAATATAGTTTTTAAATTGAAATTTCGTAAATGACATAATACCCTCGATTCTATCTATCCTATCAATTATACCACATTTTATTCCATTTCAGTAGTCTCACTTATTTAGGCTATTTCCAGTAGCATCTCTAGTCAGAAAAAGGCTGGAATTTCATGATTCCAACCTCTTTTCAGTCATTATTTCCAGTTTAAAATAGCATTCAAGCCATAATGATCACTAACTTGTGGACTCTTGTTACCATCAAATACGACATGTAATTTTTCCACCTCTAACTCTTTGGTAGTAAAAACATAGTCGATTCGAAGGGGTTCTGTGTTCCCCTTCCAGCCATCAATTTCTGGTGGAACAGTATAACTACCACTTTTCTCTTGAGCAACTTCAAATGCGTCTTGTAAGCCTAATGGACTAGCTAAAATAGCTTGGTAACCTTCCTGACCAGCTGGGTTGTTGAAATCTCCAGCAAGCAAAAGTGGCTTGTTCAATTCTTTCAAGACAGCCTCAAATCGTGCCCATTCTTCTTGGAAACCTTTATCCCACCAAGAAAGGTGGACACTGGCAACTGCAAGCTCCTTACCATCAACTACAGTTTCAGCTAGAGCGACACGGCGAGTATGATAGTCTGTTGGATCATCCACATCTGAAACCAAAACTTCTCTTGCTTCAATAGGTGTTTTAGACAAGATAGCCACACCTTCATGGTAGCGGTCATAACCAATATGGTTATAGGCCCAAGTCCAGTAGTAATCTTTCCCTTGCTCTGACAACTTTTCAACCAAAAGTCTAACATAATGATCTTGATGAATCGGCTCAGCTGCTGGCAAAGCTTGATAGAGATCATTAACTTCTACCTTAGGCGAGGTGATTTCCTGATTGATTTCTTGGAAACAAATCAAATCATAATCTTTATCAAGAATATCTTCAAGCAAAAGCTGGAATTTTTCCTCGGCTTCTTTTTCCATCCAGCTATGAGTATTGAGTGTTAAAAATTTCATGCTTTTCTCCTAAAACAAGAGGTTGGAAAACAGCTTCCAACCTCAAGTGTATTACAATTCTACTTTAGCAACTGCTGTTTTAGCTGCAAGAGAACCTGTTTGTTCTAATTTAACTGATTTAATAGCTTCAGCATTTGTGAAGACAACCACTGTTGAAGTTTCACGACCTGCTGCACGGATAGCATCCAAGTCAGCTGTGACAAGAAGATCACCTGCTGCAACTTTTTGCCCTTCAGCTACATGAACAGTAAATGGTTTTCCTTCAAGACTTACTGTGTCCAAACCAATATGAACAAGTACTTCAAGACCCGCTTCAGTCACAAGACCAAGAGCATGTTTTGTAGGGAAGATGCTTGATACAGTACCTGAAACTGGAGATACAATGTTTCCATTTGCAGGTTCTACAGCAAATCCGTCACCCATCATTTTTTGAGCAAATACTGGATCTTTCACTTGTTCCAAGGCAACAACTTGACCGTCTGCTACTGAGTAAACTTCCTCAGTAAGACCTTTGAATTGAACAGTGTTTTGTTGCGCTTCTGTCATTTGACTTGGAAGAGTTTCAGGAATGATTTCACCTGAATCAAGGATATCTTGGATATCAGATTTCAATACGTCTGCTTTTGGACCGTAGATAGCTTGAACTCCTTGTCCTTTCATGACAAGACCCATAGCTCCTTCTGCTTTCCATTGTTCTGTATCACCGACTTTGTCAGCATCTTTTACAGTTACACGAAGACGAGTCATACATGCATCAACATCAACGATGTTTGCACGTCCACCAAGAAGGTTGATAATGTTTACAGCTTGAGAACCTGCTGCAACTTTCACTTCGCTGCTAGCTTCTTCTGAACCTTCAGCAGTTTCGTAATTTCCGTTACGTCCTGGAGTTGCGTAGTTGAATTTTTGAATCATGAAGTTTGCGATAAAGTACATGATTACGGCAAAGAGAACAGTTACCCAGATAAAGTTAACAATATCCATACCGATACCAGCGCTAATCGCAATAGGTGTACGAGTCAAGAACTCGATTGAACCGAATGAGTGCATACGTAGGTTCACGACGTCAGCCATAGCGAAGGCCGCACCTTGAACAAGTGAGTAAACAAGATACATAGGTGTTGCTACAAACATGAACATGTATTCGATTGGTTCAGTAACCCCTGTCAAGAATGTTGCAAGAGCTGTCGCAATCATCATACCTTTATATTGATGTTTCTTATCAGCATCAACATTACGGTAGATAGCCACGATCACACCCATCAAGATACCGAATGAACCGATCATTTGTCCAACTTTGAAACGAGCTGGGTGAACAGTATCTAACAATTGTTGGTAGTGACTTGCATCAGTACCTTTGAGGTTAACAAGGTCTGTTACCCATGCAAGCCATAGTGGGTCTTGACCAAATACTTGAGTACCTTTAGCTGCACCAGTTAAAATGTCATAAGTACCACCAAGAGCTGTGTAGTTCATTGGGATAGTCAACATATGGTGAAGACCAAATGGCAAGAGCAAACGTTCCAAAGTACCATACAAGAATGGTGCAAGGATTGGAGCAGTTTCTTGTGAGTTGGCAATCCAGATACCAAAGCTATTGATACCTGTTTGAACTACTGGCCAGAAGGCAGCAAGTAGAATTGCAGCGATTGCTGAACGAAGAATGACTACAAATGGTACAAAACGTTTCCCGTTGAAGAATGAAAGTGCATCAGGAAGTTTACGGAAGTTGTAGTATTTATTGTAAGCAGTTGCCCCTACAAAACCTGAGATAATCCCTACAAACACACCCATGTTCAATGCTGGAGCTTCAAGAACACTGATGAAGTAATCAGCCACTTTGATTGAACCACCAAAGAGAGTTGTGACCATAGCATCTGGATTTTTCAACATATCTCCTGATACACCAAAGATTGTACCAGTGATACGGTTAATCAAGATGAAGGCAAGACCAGCGGCGAAAGCACCACCAGCACGTTCTTTAGCCCAGCTTCCTCCAATTGCTAGGGCAAACAAAATGTGAAGGTTACCGATAACCCCCCAACCAATTTGCTCAAGAATTCCACCAGTAACTACAAGTGGTGCAAAAGTTGGGTTAATCATTACGATAGACTTACCGATTGAAATCATCAAACCAGCAGCCGGCATAACCGCGATAACCACCATCAAAGCCTTACCGAATTTTTGCCAAAACTCGAAAGACAAGACATTTTTGAATGTATCTTTCATCATTCAAATCTCCTTTATTTTTATTTAGGCAAACGTTTTACGAAAACGTTTGCACTTAACTATGTATTAATTATACCACTTTAATTTTTTTGTAAAGGCTTTTATAAAAAAAAGTAGACTTTTTTCTAAAATTTTTGTAGAAAAAAGGAGATATTAAAACCTCCTCAAATATACTTCTATTTTTAGATTTTCAGGAATCGGCGCATTGAAATTCCTGATCCGATTGAACCGATAAAAATTCCAATCACAAATAATAGAGCAATCATCAGTGGACTGAATATTTCTGGTGATATCATCGAAAGGTTCTGACCAACCAATGACTTATTAACCGATTGGTAAACCATTTTATAGACAATAAATACCAAAACTGATGGAAGTGTTGCTCCAAGCAAACCAATGAAGGCACCTTCAAGCAAGAAAGGCCCGCGGATATAGCCATTCTTAGCACCTACTAAACGCATGATTTGAATTTCACGGCTTCGTGAAATGATGGTGATACGTATAGTATTAGAAATCAAGAACACCGCAATGAAAATCAATAATCCAGCGATAACTAGTCCCCAAACACGAATAAATGAGGCTAACTTAAACAAGCGTTCTGTATTAGCACCACCATCTTGAACTTCTGATACACCTTCGATTTTTTTAGCCTCTTCTGCTACTGTCTTTACATCACTTGGTGTATTGGTATCAACGATATATGCATCATAGAGAGGATTGGCATCGCCTTCAAAGATTTTCCAGTTGTCCCCCATTGTTTCTGTCAACTTTTCATATTGTTCTTCTTTACTTGAAAACGTAACACTTTTAACGGTTGACATACCTTTCAAAGCATCATATACCTTATGGTAGTCGTTATTTGTAACAGTTTGACCTTCTTTTTCAATCGTCTCACTATTATCAGCTACGTCCTTACGAATGTATACCATTACTCGAACATTATTTTCAATATCTGTAGCTAGTTTAGCCGTATTAAAGATAACAGATGCAAATATTGCAACCAAGGTCAAAGTAATCATAACTGAACTGACAGCAGCTACTGTCATCCAGCCATTTCGTTTCAAACTTTTTAATGATTCAAATAAATGACGAAAAAATCTACTAATCATCGTATCCATATTCTCCTTTAGCTTCGTCACGAACGACACGGCCATTTTCAATGGCAATGACACGGTGGCGCAAGGTATTTACAATCTGACTGTTGTGGGTAGCCATCAAGACAGTTGTACCTTGGAGATTGATGCGTTCCAGCAAGTTCATAATTTCCCATGAATTATCTGGGTCCAAGTTTCCTGTTGGTTCGTCCGCAATCAATACTTTTGGATTGTTTACAATAGCACGTGCAATTGCAATCCGTTGCTGTTCTCCCCCTGAAAGTTCATTTGGGAAAGAACGAACCTTATGCTTCAATCCAACCAAGTCTAAAACTTCCATAACACGTTTTTTGATATTACGGCGGCTCTCACCAATAACTTCCATTGCATAAGCAATATTTTCATAAACGGTTTTCTTTGGTAACAGTTTATAATCTTGGAAGACAACCCCAACACTACGACGTAGGAGAGGGACATCTTTCTTTTTAATTTTAACCAGATTAAAACCAGCAACAGTTAAGCTTCCTTTTTCGATTTTTACTTCGCGGTACAATGCTCTAATAAATGTTGATTTCCCAGCTCCTGACGGACCTACGATATAGGCAAATTCCCCGGGTTCAACAGTGACTGAGACACCTCGCAAAGCAGTCGTTCCGTTGTCGTATTTTTTGACGACATCTCTCATTTCAATGATTGACATGTAAGTTCCTTTCTATCTTAGCTGATTCGCCACTTGAGGTAGGCATCGATAAAACCATCTAGGTCCCCATCCATAACCTTATCTACCTGCGCAACTTCAAAGCTAGTTCGATGATCTTTTACCATAGTATAAGGCGTGAAAACATAAGAACGGATTTGACTTCCCCATGTGATTTCCTTTTTCTCACCTTTGAGGGAATCAACTTCCGCAGCTTTCTTTTCTTGCTCCATTTGATAGAGCTTAGCCTGCAACATCTTCATGGCACGATCTCTATTTCCATACTGGGTCCGATCAACCGTTGATTGGACGACAGTTCCTGTAGGAATGTGTGTCAAACGCACACCTGTTGAGACTTTGTTGACATTCTGTCCACCAGCACCGCCTGAACGGAAGGTATCCATCTTGATATCATCTTCACGGATTTCCACTTCAATGGTATCATCCAACTCTGGCATGACTTCTACAGACGTGAAAGAGGTATGGCGACGTTTGGCAGAGTCAAATGGTGAGATTCGCACCAAGCGGTGCACACCCATTTCTGACTTGAGAAGGCCATAGGCATTAGGGCCTTCAAATGATAAAGTTACCGACTTAATACCAGCTTCATCTCCAGCTTGGTAATCCAAAACTTCTACTTTAAAGCCTTTGGCATTGCCATAGCGAGTGTACATACGAAGCAACATATCACCCCAGTCTTGTGCCTCTGTACCACCAGATCCTGGATGGATTTCCAAGATGGCATTATTATGGTCATAAGGTTCTGACAAGAGCAAGGTCATCTCATAGCTGGTCATCATCTTATCCAGTTCTGACAACTGTTCAACCAATTCTTCACGCACTGACTCGTCTTCAGCTAAAAAATCCAATAAAATTTCAACTTCATCCTGCAACTCTTCCATTTTGTGGAAGGTGTTGTAAGTGTTTTTTAATTCATTTAATTCTTGCGACGTTTTTTGGGCCGCGATATTATCGTTCCAAAAATCAGGTTCTGTCATCTTGTTTTCCAAGATGGCAATCTCTTCCTCTAAACCTTCGAGGTCAAAGAGACCTCCTGAAAGAAGCTAATTTTTCACGATTTGCGTCAATTTTCTGACGAATTTCTGAAATGTCCATAAATACTCCTTTATTGTATCTTTTTATTATACCATAATCTATCATTTCTTTCCATTTTTTGCTCTAATGACTTTTTCTATCTTGATTATACAATCTAATTGCACAATAAAAACTCATAAAATTTTCTAGTAAAATAGAATTGAACGAACTAGTTACCAAAAAAAGTTTTATGAGCTACCATCATTCTACCATAGACAAGAGTGAAAGTATTCTCATTTACTGTACTCAAGGCCTAAATTTTTTCTCAAATTGCTAAGTTACCTCATCTTTATTAAACTAAATTATGAAATTCCCCAAGTGTTATATCCTTTATGCCTAACTTTCGGGGTACAGTCCAGTTCATACACATAGATCTTTTATCTCACAATCTCCCTGTTTCTTAATAGAGTATAAAAAATCGTCGTATGAATGTTCTGCATGTCAATTGTCGGCATAAATAGTTCGCTATTTTTACCTATTTAACAAAATCCTTCGTAACCTAGTCCAATTATACCACAAAAAGAGAGCATCTTTCGCTCCCTTTATTACTCCGGTAATTCTACCTTCAAGCTCATATCCGTCGGTTGTAATACCTTCTGAACTGCTGCAAGAAAGGCTAGTCCATTATCAGATGGAGAATATTGGAATGTGATATGGATGACTTTTTTATCAAAGCTATCGCCATATCGCTCTACATATTGCTTACTTTCGAGGAAGTAGATGTAGTTATTGAGTTTTTCTTGAAGTTTCAAGAGATGCTCTTCTTCGGTATCTGGAAGCCAAAGATTGCCATCTATTAATAAAAGTTCCAAGTCTGTATCACTCGCTCCGATTGCATCAATTTCTGAAACATCTAACTGAATTGGAGTTTCTTTTATCCAAAATTTTGTTTTTATCAAACGATAAAGTCGATTTATTGCATCACTTTCATTTTTAAATTCGTCTCTTATCCAGATATCTTGGCGCTCATTAACCTCATATACTTTATATTGACTAGATTTCTCATCGTAATAGTATCCCAAGGTAAATTGACCTTCAAATCGTTCATCAAACGCAATATGAAATATCCCTATCTTATCTCTGTGTTTATTAACGAAATTTACTAGTTCTTGTCTCGTCATTTAAATTCCTCCATCATCCCCATATTCAGCATATCAATTCCTCCAAAAGGTGTTACAATCTGTTCAGCGCCACCTGACATATCACCCCATTCTGCCGCTTTCCCATGAACACCATACTTAATATCATCACTAGACATACTCAAAGAAGTAGATGTATCGGATATATATTTTCGATACTTATCCGACAGCTCTAAAAATTGGTCTTGTGACACCCCTTCAATTCCTTCTTCTCTCAAAATCCTATTAAAAATCTTGATATCACCTTCACTGATAGCATCAATTTTATCAAAATAACTATCGGTTTTAAAGTTACCGTTATGGTAAGCTTTAAGATTTTCAACATATGGAATTGAACGTTGACTGTACGTATATGGTCCTTCGCTAGGAATATCCGAGAAGTTACCTCCTCCCATATGTCCAAACCGGTCCCATCGCTCTGGTAAACCAGAAGTTCTCGTTATAGGATGTACAGTTCCTTTTTTAAATCCTAATCTTTCTGGCCAATCATATGAAATCCAACCATCTTCAATTGATTTAACATATTGTGCATCAGAAGGAACATTGATATCTACTTTATCATCAAGCTCAGTAAAATACTTTTGAAGTTTTTGAACCTTTTCTTCTAAACTTAAGTCAGTTTTGTATAATTCACTGGTATACTGCTTCACCTTGTCAAAGCTTGATACTTTCTCAATTGTAAAACTGTCTGTTGGTTTGGAGATCACATCAATCCGAGTCCCTGGTTCAATTTTAGTGCCACCTGTAAAGCGACCTTTTCCTTCACCTACGATAGTACCGCCATATTTTGATAGATTATCCAGAATATCTTGGCGTTTAATGGATAAACCATCTTTTGCAGTCGTGTAATCTTGAATGCGAATTTTTCCAGTTTCATCTACACCGACAGCTTTTAATTGGATACGTTGAATTTCATCTGCTACATTACGTGTCTCAACGGTTATCCTAGTCTCGACATCTTTGAAATTTGTCTTGAAGTCATCAATCTTTGTAGTTGAAAACTCTCTGTAGTTAGCAAAATTTTGTTCAGATACGTTATTTTTCACATTATTGAGACTAAACTTGCTGGCTGCTGAGGAGACCGCATAACCTCCTACGATATTCCCGATAAAGTTTGCGGTTTGGGCATCTTCTTCGCTTCCACCTAGGAGCTTGGTCCCATGATAGGCAACCTGACCCGCTGTATAGGCACCGGCTTCCCCTATCGCAAACTGGGTCAAGCCCTTGACAGCGCTCTGAGTCTGCCCTATGGGAATCATGATGGCACTCGCTGTCACAAAGACATTCCCAACATCATGATACAGCTTGTCATTCCCCATGAAAAGCGTATCTCGGATGAGATTATAGGATTTCGTATGGGCATCCCCTGCATT